>PNLN01000179.1 GCA_013823055.1 Cyanobacteria bacterium DS2.3.42 | reverse complement strand
CGAGTCTGCACAACAGATGGCATATCAACAATGTTGCCTTGCTCGATTCTCAGGCTGAAATCATTGTCTGCATAGCGATAGAAGCGGCTGAGATAAGCAGCCAACGCACCATTTCCAACCCCGCAGGCAGGATCTTCCAGCCCTTCACGCGGGCAGATGTTGCGTGTATGAATCTGACAGGATTTGTCAAAGGTCTCGAAACAAAACAGCTGCGCTTCTCGTACGCCATTACTTGCACAGAGCTCTCGCAACGGCTCAATTTGGCGCTTAACCGCCATCAAAGCATCAAGGCTACGGATGGGAATAATCAAATGCCGCAAACCCGTATCAACGACATGAAGCGGCAGACGATCGTCGATTGCATCAACGCCAATTGAAAACACTGCGGCTGCCTGCTCTTTCGTGCAATCGGTATCGAAAAACCTGGCTGTCGGCTGCTTCATGGTTACAATTGGTCTGCCTCTTTTTTTTGACCTCTCAACCAATATTTCCTGTTTACCAGCTTGATTTATTTGCGTGTAGACATTGCGCTTGTCGATGTCGATTAGCCCTTCATGCAAGAGTGCGCACCAAGCAGCAATGGTCGGATGACCAGCAACTGGCAGCTCTGCTGCAGGTGTGAAATATCGCAAGCGAAAATCTGCGTCTTGCTCGCCTGGCAATACAAAGACCGTTTCAACCAGATTCAATTGTCGTGCAATTGCCTGCATTATCTCTTGAGGCAAACCGTCGGCCTGAGGAAATACAGCAGCCGGATTTCCACCGAATGGACTTTCGGCAAAAGCATTTACGGTCAAGAAACGCTTGTTTTTTTCTTGCAATCAGAATTCCCTTCTACGGATTATTCTTTCGGCCCAACTGGTTCAACGTAAAGATGCTTCCTGACTCCTTGACACACATACAAATGTATGTATAATAGACATACTAGGATTTTGCACTGCCCTCCATACACGGTAGTGCTGCCCTATGCGCGAGTGTCTCCCGGGGCCCTCGCGCAACTCCAAGGGCAGCATGCGTGCATTGGTGAGCAGGTAGCTATGTTGGCGCAATTTTTTGGTTAGAGCGCCTTTACGGCAGCGACAATGTGTTTGGCTGAGATACCAGCGGCATCCAACAACTCTTGAGGAGTTCCAGAGCCGGGCATGCCATGAACAGCGAGTTTGACTACTTTTGGAGTTGCGCAAGCAGACTTGATTGTCTTTTCGCAGCAAGCAAAAGCATCCAGGACCGCATCGCCAAGACCTCCCTCCGGCCAGTGATCTTCCACAACAATTAGCGTACCTGTTTCCTTGGCAGCCTTTTGCAGCGCTTCTTTATCCACCGGTTTCACGGAATATAAGTCAATTACTCGAACCTCAATTCCTTCCTTCTTCAGTTCCTCATAAGCCTTTAGAGACTCATGAAGAGTGATACCGGCAGCGATTAATGTGGCTTTGTCCTTGCTCGAACTGTGCAAGGTCTTACTGCCGCCGATTGGGAAAGTATCTTCGTTCTTATAGAGAACTGGAGTTTTCTCTCTGGTCGTACGCATGTAAGAGATGCCTTTGGTCTCTGCCATAGTGTTGACGAGATGGGCTGCCGACACGCCGTCAGACGGGTACAGAACAGTACTTTCGTGAATGGCGCGCATCATGGCCAAATCTTCCAAAGCCATTTGCGAAGGTCCGTCTTGTCCGATTGAAACACCGGCGTGCGAACCGCAGAGCCTGAGGTTTGCGCGGCAGATTGCACCCATACGAATGAAATCATAGGCTCGGCTCAAAAACGCAGCAAAAGTTGAGGCAAATGCAATCTTATTGCGATTGGCCAAACCAATTGCAACGCCAACCATGCATTGCTCGGCGATGTACATTTCAAAGAAGCGCTCCAAGAACGAATGAGCGAACTTGTCGGCATAAGTTGAATTAGAGACTTCGGCATCAACGACGACAACATTGTCATTGGCTGCGCCCAGGGCTTTTAGAGCATCTCCGTAAGCTTCTCTGGTAGCGATTGCAGACTCATACTTCGGAATCTCGAATTTCTTGACTGCACGACCAGCATTGGCTGGTTGCTTGTCTTCCGGCTTTTTAACTTCAATAACGGTGTTCTGAACTCCACCCAAGAGTTCAACTGCCTCGGCAGCTTGCTCAGGCGAGAGCGGCTTACCGTGCCAGTTATCTTTATTAGCCGTAAGTGGAATGCCATGGCCTTTTTCTGTTTTTGCAATGATCAAAGTCGGCTTGCCTTGCGTAGCGACTGCTTCTTTGTAGGCAGCGTCAATGGCGTCGAGATCGTGTCCGTTGATCTCAATAGTGTGCCAACCGAAGGCGCGCGCTCTTTCGCCGTACACTTCAGAATGCCAGCCGAGCATGGTCTCACCGCGCTGCCCCAGACGATTCATATCAAGGATAGCGGTCATATTGTCGAGCTTGTAATGCCAGGCGCAAGCCATAGCTTCCCAGACGGAGCCTTCAGCCATTTCGCTGTCTCCGAGCAGCACCCAGACGCGATAATTGAGTTTGTCCAAATACTTTCCGGCTAAAGCCATACCTGTTCCGAATGCCAGCCCCTGCCCAAGCGAGCCAGTAGCTACATCAACCCAAGGCAGGATTTCCGGCACAGGGTGCCCTTCAAGGCGACTACCCATCTTGCGCAGACTGAGTAACTCTTCGTCGCTAATGGCGCCGGCTGCTTTATACAAGGAGTACAGAAGTGGACAGGCATGACCTTTCGAGAAAATCAGCCGGTCATTATTCGGATGTTCCGGTTTTTTGAAGTCATAGCGCAAATAATTGGTCGTCAACACAGCCATCAAATCGGCTGCCGACATGGAAGAAGTGGGATGCCCCGAGCCCGCTTGCGTAGTCGATCGAATACTGTCGACGCGCAATTGCTGAGCCAGCTTGGTGATGCTTTGGACTGTGGCTGCTTCTGCCATTTCGCTTAACCTCTCATTGCGTTTTTTGCCGGTAAATTAGTGAATCTAGCGCTTGCAAAATACAAGCTCTTCGGTAGCCGCGGATTGCAACGCCTGCCGAAATGAAATCAAAGTCCCAATATGCTAACCTCTCCGGCACTTAATTGCCACCCAAGTACTAAAGAGGACTCACTATGTCCACAGAAACGCGCCTGTTACTGGATGAGTCCGTTTCATACCGGCTGCCACGTTCGGTGATTCCTGAGCATTACGATCTCCATTTGGAGCCGAACATCGAGGCCTGCACGTTTTCAGGAAATGTAGGAATTAACGTAATTGTTCAGAGTGAAACAAACGAGGTATTGCTCAACAGCCTTGAGTTAACAATTGATTCTGCAAAAGCGGTGGATGGCAAAGGCAAAGAATTAATCGCAAAAGTTGACTTTGATGCTGACAACGAACGCTTGAAATTGAGTTTTGCCAAAGCGCTGAAACCGGGCAGTTGGCGTTTGCAGATTGAGTTTGCCGGCATTTTGAACGATAAACTGCATGGTTTTTACCACAGCTCTTACACCGACGCGTCAGGCGAAAAACACACGCTCGCCGTCACTCAATGCGAGCCCACAGATGCACGCAGAATATTTCCTTGTTTCGACGAACCGGATTTCAAAGCTGTTTACAAGATTTCAGTTTTAGTAGACAGCGATGCGGTAGCGCTGTCCAATTCGCCTGTGCAATCCGAAAAGAAGGCGTCAAAATCGAGCGGCAAAAAGCTCGTCGTTTTCAAAGAAACTATGAAAATGTCGACTTATCTTGTGGCACTTGTGATCGGCAAACTGGAAGCAACAGATCCCGTCATGGTCGATGGGACTCCCTTGAGAGTGTGGACACCGGCTGGTAAAACCAACTTAGGCGCTTTTGCAGAGAGAGTTGCATCGGCATCGCTGTCATTTTTCAATCGCTATTACGGCATCAAATATCCAGGCGAAAAACTCGACCTGGTAGCAGTTCCAGACTTCATGTTTGGGGCAATGGAAAATCTCGGCTGTGTAATCTTTCGCGAAAATGCTCTGCTACTGGATGAAAAAACAGCTGCACAGCCAGAGCTTGAGCGTGTTGCCGATGTGGTAGCGCACGAGTTGGCTCACATGTGGTTCGGCGATCTGGCAACGATGCGCTGGTGGAATGGTCTCTGGCTGAACGAAGCATTCGCCACTTTCATGCAGATGTTGGCCACTGATGAGTGGCAACCTGATTGGAAACGCTGGGACACCTTCGGCGTTTCACGCGGCCAAGCATTTTCAACAGATGGGCTATTGAGCACTCGGCCAATCGAATTTACCGTGCGCAAACCTGAAGATGCAGAAGGAATGTTTGACGTTCTCACCTACGAGAAAGGTGCATCTGTGCTGAGGATGCTCGAACAATACTTGGGAGGTGAAAAATATCGACTTGGTATTGGACATTATTTGAATAGTCATAAGTATGCAAACACAGATACGACAGACCTCTGGGATGCAATCGAAGAAAAATCAGAACAGCCTGTCCGACAAATGATGGATTCCTGGATTTTCCAGGGTGGCTATCCGCTCATCCATGCTTCAAGGGAAGATGGTGGACAACGGTGGTTGCTTACTCAACATCGTTTTTTCTATCTTCCTGAAGAGAAGCGCTCACACGTAAAACAAGATAGCGTCGCGCGCTATCACGTGCCGATCATGTACACAGCCGCTTTTGGAAACGAACGGGTGACTGGGCGTGTATTGCTGACTGGAAATTCCACAGAGATCAAACTAGCTGGACCTGCCGACTGGCTATTGCTGAACTCTGGCGGCCATGGGTTTTACCGGTGCTCATACAGCGACGAAGATCTGGCAGCATTGACGAAAAATCTCTATACAGACTTGACTGCGATCGAACGCTTCGGCTTGCTTAGCGATTTGTGGGCATCTACCTTGAACGGATCGCTGGATCTAAAGACATTCTTCCGCCACAGCTATAAATTCAAGGATGAAACCGATAAGAATGTCTGGACCGTTCTTATCTCAGC
Source organism: Cyanobacteria bacterium DS2.3.42 (assembly GCA_013823055.1). Lineage (GTDB taxonomy): Bacteria > Cyanobacteriota > Vampirovibrionia > Obscuribacterales > Obscuribacteraceae > QKMZ01. The sequence goes on along the minus strand of PNLN01000179.1, from coordinate 6,448 downwards.
GATCGTCTACTTAAACCAGGTGGTCGGCAAAGCACAGCGCAGCTCACTCAAAGAATATGTAAATGAGCTCGTTTTGCCAGCTCTTGAAAAAATCGCAGTCAGTGACAACAAGAAAGACAGCAAAAAAGCGACGACCAATAGTGCATTGAAAGAACAATTGCAGGGAATGCTTTTCACCTGCGCCGGAACCATGGGAGAGAACGAAGAAGTCATTGCACAAGCAGAAATTTTGTATGGCAAATACAAAAAATCCCGAACTTCTGTAAGCCCTGCCTTGGCTGCAGCAGCGGTCAGTGTGCTTGCATACAACGGTGATGAAGCACAGTACAAGGACTTTGCGCAGCAGTTCAAGAAGGCTACTACTCCTCAGGAAGAAGAGAGATTCATGTACGCCCTGGCTGGATTCAGGGAAAAAGAAATTCTGGCGAAGACGCTTGAAAAAACTCTCAATGGTGAGATCCGCACACAAAACGCACCATATGTAGTGCGGGCCGTCATGCTCAACCCATGGGGACGCGAATTAGGTTGGAACTTCATGAAAGAGAACTGGGACAAAATGATCAAGGTCTTTCCTGAGGTGATGATCACACGCATGTGCGAGGGAGTCACAGGACTTATCTCGGAAGATTTGCTGCTCGAGGTGCAAGGGCATTTCGAACAAAATGAAGTAAAACAAGGACACAGAACAATTTCACAGCATCTAGAAAAACTTGCCGTGAGCGTCTATTTCAAAGCACGCGAAAGGCAAACGTTGGAGCGCAGTTGGATCAAACACTGAGTCTTCGCTCAAGCGTCTGCGGTATCGGGTTTTCGCTGGAGCGTAATATGGCATCTGGCGTTCACGGCGACTTCACACTTGGGAAATTATTCTGAGCGTGGACCATCATCCGTTCTGAGGAGAGAAAACCGTGCCTTTTGAATCATACCGTCCAACAGCGGCGGTCTCTCATGATGTGCAATTTGGACAAGCGCCGCAAGAAACGCTCACACCACTGGTGAATCTGGCTGTAGATAGGCTTCCTCAGGCGGGGGCGCCCGACAATCCAGTTGTCGCCAGCATGCTGCTTGCAAGAATGAACGGTGAACAAAGCTCAGAAGGAAGGTCCAGCGACGGGTTTGTACAACTTGCTGCCGACAAAAGAAACTTCGAAGATGCACTAAGAACTGAATTTCCAGAGAAATACAAAATGCTGAAAGACAACGCAAAAAATTTGCGACTGGAATTATGTTTGCCGCCGAATGCATCCCTCGAGCAAATTGCTCAACAACTCTACAAATTGAGACAAGGCCAAATTAGCAGGTACTCCTGCCGGCAGGCCTGACGACCTTTCCGACCGAAAAGGCTGTTTTTTTTTCGGCTCGAACGGCATTTCACCTTGTATCTAAACAAGCGGCGCGCCCGCCGTTAAGATAATTCGCGCTGCATCCATTTCAGCGTTTTTGGGGCATTACGCACCATAAGGCGAGCGCCAGGCGTCATTTTGCTCCCCTGTCATGTTCACAGACCTGGACATTGAACAGGATGTGTCTTTGCGCACAGTTAGGTAAGCGACTGGCAGCCAGTACAATAGACCAGATTCAATTGAAAAAGGGTGATCTAGATGGGTTTTCTCGGTGATTTGTTCAAGCCGAAAGCGCAATCGCAAGAAGATGCGCAGCGCTCGCACATGATGATGGAGCGACTAAAGGCTCGAAGAGGTCCGGAAACGGCAAAGTGGCTATCAATGATGGAAGATGCCGGCAGACTGCCTCCGCCGGAAGGTCCGCCTCCGACTATCGAAGATGTAGACGAGCGCGAAGTCATAGATGACACTCCCTATGTTCCGCCAATGGAAGCGCAGTATACAGATGTTGCCGACGAGGGGCCAAAACCAGACTTGTCCGCGCCGGAAGAACAAAACCAAACAGTCGCCTGGGTGGAAAAACTTTTTGCTGAATTTAAGCGCCGCGCCGATGAATACAATTCCGCCAGCACGGGAGGCCAGCTGAAGCTGATTGTAAATCCCCCGGAATTTACTTTTGAGAAGCCAAATTTTGAGGAAGCTTATAATGCCAAGGAAAGAGTAAGTATTTTCAAGGGCCATATTGTTGCCCAGCACTGGGCAATGCTCGTACAAGGATACGAAAAAAGGATTGAAGTCTATGTGATTTCAGGAGATGACATTCTCAACTTCACGCTAAACGACATCAGAGATCTGGGCGTCAGTCCATTTATGACGATCGAAGCTTCCGAGGATAACAACTCCCTTGCCTGGAACATCGCAGGTACAATTATTTCCCAACAAACACTCCCTTTATTAGCGAAGGAATTGCTTGGCGATCTGATCCGTATTTCGGCCGGAACGATGAGCGAGGAAGAGTTGTTTGCAGACTTCCAGACAGGATTGAAGCTGGGTGAAACAGTAGCGCATGGATACACGCCAAGTCAGAATCAAGCGACGCCTTGAAGTGCTTCACCTGAAAATTGCTGTTGTCCATTCCGAAGCCATGGTACGCACAAATGAGCCCCGATCTACCAGAAGCAGAAATTAGAGCCTTTCTCACCGCAATTGAAACCGGCGAGATTGTGCTCAATCCTGAAGATGAGCCGCAGTTCGTTGCGTCCGGCAATGTTCAATACAGTGCATCCAACGGCTGGAAGATTGTCGTCTTCAATGATGCTAACTTTTGGGACTATTTGGACGAAATCATCACTGACGACGGCAGAAAAGCAGACTACAACGAGCTTAAGACTCTCGGTTACAGTCCAAGCCAGGACATTGCCTGGCGCAGATATCGCATCCCCAACAGCATCAGCTTACGATGCTCAATCTGCCAGCAAATTTATCATGAAAGCGGCGACATTGAGCACATTCGCGGGGTTTGCGCGGCCTGGATCACCCCGCAGTCGCTTCCCATTCCAATTCCAGAGCCGTTTGCAGCGTTCTCTACATACCTCGCCGAAATGAAGGTGACGAAATCGTATGTTGACGTCAAAAAACAAAGTGACTTTTCACTTTTGTCACGCGAGACGAAGATACTTACAGTCCGTTTCTGGCTAGACAATGAACAACTTCCTGCCTTGCCTGATGGACTCACCCACCTGGCCCTATTCAACTATGACAGGCTGAAAGTTATTCCAAAACTTCCGGCTGGTCTAAAAGCTCTAACTCTGGCAGCAGGAGAAAAGGAAATTAGTTTGCCAAAGTTGCCAGAGGGGCTTGAATCACTTTGCCTGCTCAATTTTAGAAAAATTGAAAACTTGGAGAATTTGCCTGAAGGCTTGAAAGTGTTGGTAATCTCATCACCCTGGCAGTGCAAAATTTCTGAGCTGCCGTCCACACTCGAGCAGCTCGAGCTCAACTTCTACGATCGCTCAACAGAGGACATTGTTGCGCACCAACAACTGGAAAATCTGCACCTTCCGCATGGATTACAGAAGCTAGCACTTATCGATGTTCCGATTGCAAAATTGCCGAACCTACCTGCAGGCTTGAAAGAACTGACTGTTGTAAGTCCCAGTCACCACTTCTCCCGAGCCACCAGCAGGAGCTATGAGTTGCACATGCAAAAGCACGGCAATGGTCATCCAGTCACTTTCGGTGAAATGGAAATATCAAAACTGCCCAGGTTGCTTGAAGTGCTTAGAATTACAAGTACAGCAGAAACACTTACAGGCTTGCCCGACAAGCTTCGAATATTGAACCTTCTGTATTGTTGCAATCTCAAAAAGATTGAGAGTCTTCCGGACACGCTCGAAAAACTCAGCATAATCTACGCTCCAGAGCTGACCACTGTTCCTGCCATTCCAAAGAGTCTAGAGTCGACACACCTATACGACCTGCCTGAGGCAACAAAACAAAAGCTGCAAATTGGAGAAAACTCTTTTGCCCATTAATAAAGATTGCTTAGATGTTGCGCAAAACTAAGCCGAAAGTCTCAGCGAGAAGTTGTGCAAAAAATTACTTCGTGCGCGCTCTGAGAGTCCAGCCGAGCTGTTGGAGAGCATCGTCAAAAGGGACGCGATTCTTTTGACAGTGGTTGAGAGCGACTACTGCCTGTTCCATTTTGAGAAAGCCTTCTCGAAGCAGGAATTGGCAGCGCAAAGCGGAGTGAAGCATGCCTTCATCGATCATGCCGGATACAAGCAGCATCTTGCCTACGAGGGCTGAGTTTTTGGTGCTGAGTTCGATAGCTTTATTGATGTCTTCTTCAGATATGACTCCGGCGGCTTGAAGGATCTCTCCGAGACGAATAGTTTCAGAAGGATCGGATTTGAGAAGGCCCAATTCAGCGACGGCTTGAGCGATAGAAATGTTTTTCAGCACTATTTGCCTGAGGGCTTCTGCTGCCTGCAGCGCATGGAGTGTTCCATTTCCGACCATCTCTTGAATTTTCAAAGCAGCATCAAGACCGGCTCTGGTCATTTGTCCTGTCTGCACAAGCACCTGTCCAACCGGAAGTTCTCTCGCCAGGCCTAATTCAAGAGCAGTCATCAAGTCGCTTTCACTGAGCAGCCCTGCCAGGATGAGCAACTCGCCAAGTTTGATTGATTGTCGAATGGGCGCTTTGTAAAAGCCATGATCGCTCAATGAAACTTCTATGGTCACGCGCCTACGGCGTGCTGATGCAAGCCCTTGAATGGCTTCTTCCTTGGTAATTTTGTTGTCGCGGACAAGCACTTGAGCAGTAAGTGCGGCTGTCAAAAGCTCGTCTGATACAGTTTGGGTCAATACTAAAATGCGGCCCAATGGCAAACCTGTTTCCTGGCTGGTGCGCAAGGCTTCATCAAGCTGCTCCTGAGAGCAAAGTTCGGCAGCAATCAAAAATTCGCCTAACTTCGCAGTCGTTGCGGAGCGTTTGTTTACCCAACCCAATGTTCGCAGAGCCTGCTCAAGGGTCAGACCTTCTTGAGAAACTGTTTGTAAGGCCTTTAGAGCAAGGTCAAGTTCAATAACTCGATCCTTGACCAACGATTGCGCCTGTACCGCGGCTTGCAGCTCCTGATCGGTTAGATAACCCGACATGATTAGCACGCGACCGATTGGCAGACCTGTTTCGCTGGATGTCTGGATCGCTTCGGCCAGTTCATGGGGCTGGACGATGCCTACTTGGGTAAGCAACTCTCCCAACCGGAGAACCTTTTGTTCATTGTCGGTAGCGTCAGTCATTTCGAAGGCTCCAGTTCCTCCTTTTTCTTTATTGTACGACGAATAGTAGAGCGTACAGTAGGATACTGGCAGGTTTCCAGCCCATGGGCGAGCTACTGCTTGTTCGACACCGGCAGCTTGGCAACAAAAAAAATACCGGCTACACAAAGTGCAACCGGTATAAAAGATTACCCCCAGGGGAATTCGAATCCCCGTCGCCTCCGTGAAAGCGAATACAACAGGTCTAGCCGATTCGAAACCAGTACAGCGGGAGGGTGAGGGTGATTCTTGTAAAGGGGGAATTGACTGTACTTTTCCGGACAATCTTGAGGATTAATTAGTAACTATCGCCAGATAGGCTGGTCTGTATGCAAATGCAGTCCCGAAAAGCAAAAACATAGTCCAGGCAGGCATTGGGAACCCGGTATCCCCGGCGTATCTCACAAGGAGGGCAAATGAAATCTCATATTAAATTGACCGATGGAGCGGTCCAGGCGCTACCCTTGGCGTCAGGGGTAGAGCGCTTTTATGTTCACGACCTGGGTCTAACCGGGTTGACGCTTCAGGTCACAAAATTTAAGAAGAGCTGGTATGTGTACAAGAGCTTCCGCAAGAGACCGCTTAAATTTAAGCTCGGCGACTTCCCTGTCATGAGTGCCGATCGCGCGAGATCAGAGGCGATCAAGGTCATTGGAGACCTGGAAAAAGGCATCCACCCGCAAGAGGCAAAGAGAAGGTCGGAGAATGAAGTTACAACCCTTGGCGAATTGTTTCAGCGCTACCTCGATGAATATCTGAGGCCGCATACAAAAGCCTGGTCCGAAACAGAAAAGAGTTTTGCTAGGCATTGTCTTGAACTGGGCAAGCGAGAACTTGCACATCTGACCAGAAGTGATGTTCAAAGGTGGGTCAACAAGATTGGCGTTGAGGTTGGTATGCAGACTGCTGATCGCAATTTCAACACCATTCGCGCCTGTCTGCGCTGGGGTGTACGGCAAGATCTCTGCGCTTTCACTTCCGATCCGACCACGCACATCAAACTGTTTCGCGTGAAGCCGAAGAAAGAGATCTTGCTAAAGCCGGACTGGAAGAAAGTTAAAGCCATCCTAGATAACGAGCCTCAGCACATCCAAGACATAATCTACATGCACATCTTCACTGCTGCGCGAAAGAGCAACGTTCTACAAATGGAATGGAAAGAGATCCACATGGCTGGGCGATTGTGGACGATACCGCCGCGTAAGTCGAAGAACGGAAAAGAGATGGTCATCCCGCTCACTGACGATGCAATCGCCATCCTGGAACGAAGAAAGTTCACA
>PNLN01000165.1 GCA_013823055.1 Cyanobacteria bacterium DS2.3.42 | reverse complement strand
AACTCTACAAGCCATATAGTTAAAAGTCGCAAGATAGCGGCGAAGAGCAGTCCGCCCAGGACGAGACCGGCGATGACTGTGATTGGCTGCAGGAAGAAACCAGCGGCAATTGTGTTGACCACCATCTGAGTTGAAAGTGGCACGGCTAAGCTCAGGACACCGGCAAGCGAACTGTAGATGAGAATCAAAAACAAGTCTTGCTTGTCTTCAACGATCATGCGCCAGAGGCGGTAGTAAGGGGAGGTTGGCTTATCCTTCTGGTTGGCGTCGCCGGCAGGATAAAGGATTTTCGTCAGAGAATCGACTGGCATCTAGTTGAGATTTCTCGGCGGCAGCACAAATACACAATTTAAGTGTGCCTGAAATGAGGGTCAAAGCCATGAAAAGTTTTGATGAAAGCTAATAATTCTATTTAAGCAATTCAACGAGGTATATCTTCACTGCATATGAAATGGCGGGTTCGGTGCACACCGTGGGGGGCATGCACCGAACTCTGGCGTTGGAAAACTTGTGTTTATCTTGGTTGAAAGCTGGTTTCGTTGGAAAAGTTTCGAGGTAGTGAGACGGTAAAAGTGGTGCCTTCGCGATCTGATTCGCAGAAGATATCTCCTTTGTGGGCGTCTACAATCTGCCAGCACATATATAGTCCCAGACCGACTTTGGGCAGGTAACCACTGCCGCTGTCCTCACCGGTCATAGGCCTCTCGAAGAGCTTGTTTCTCTGGTCGACTTCGATGAAGGTTCCGCTGTTGTTCACCTTGAACATTACACGGTCGCCCTGACGGAATGCTTTGAGGACGATGGTGCCGCCTTCCGGCATGAACTTTAGTGCATTGTCCAGCAAATTTTGAATCACTACTCTTATTGAATCACTGTTGCCGACCAGGCTGACGTCTCTGCTTTCGCTCAAGTCCAGTTCGAAATTGATGCGTTTTTCATCTGCCTTATGTTTAATTTTTGCCACGCAATCCTTTATCAAATTGCTAATGCTTGTTTGCTCGAAAGTCTGTGTGTCGGATTCTCTGTCGTACTTGTAGACGGAAATTATGTGTTGAATCATGCGCAACAGCTCATTATTACCGTCGACAATTTTGCTCAGAATATCCTCTTGTTCGCGTTCCAGTTTGCCCAACTTCCCTTCGCTCATTAGACCTAAAATACGATTAGCTCCAACAATCGGATTTTTTAAATCGTTGGCCAACATAGCCATAAAGTCGTCGCGTTGGTTCATTAAAAGCAGCCTGCGGTTGTTTTCTTCGGCGTTCTTGCGATCGGTAATATCCTCGAGTGTGCCGATCAATCGTCTGTCCGAGTCAGTTTTTCCTGTAAGTGGAACAGCCTTTGCCTTGACCCATTTAGTGACGCCGGATAGTGTTTGAATGCGAAATTCGTGAGACCATTCACAACCCTGTTGGACTGACATTTTCCAGGATTCCAGTGTTTTATCTCTTTCGCTGTCAACGACCAGGGTCCACCATTCTTTCGCTTTCTCAACTGGAGAGGAAGTTAGATGAAACCAGGGCAAACCAATGACTTCCCAGCTGTTGTCAGAATTGGATTCAAAAATGACTGTGGGCACAGATATGCAGAGATTTCGGAATTTTTCTTCCGACTGCCTGACCTGATCTGTTCTTTCAACCACCTGGGTTTCAATGATCTCGTTGGTCAGTTCCATCTGCGCTTGTTTTTCAGCAATCCGCCATTTTTCGCGCATGTCGAGAACGCATTTTCTAAACAAGAAAACATCGGCGAACAATACCCAACTGGCATGCTCAACCCAGCGCCAGGGTTCTGCATAAGTTACACCGTATACTGAAAAAGGCAAATACAATCCCCTCAAGATGTGATCGATTGCGGTTAATGCAGTGGCGGTCACGAGCACTCTCCAGTCCGCATAGAACGCCAGAAAGGTAAGAGATCCGAAAATCAGAAAGTGCGTTTCCAGCCTCCCTCCTGTAAGGTGGATAATCAGTGCTGTCATCAGTATTTGAGCAACGGCGATGGTTTGCCTGGTCATCGCGGTGCCCGAGTAAAACCACGCCAGCGCAATCGGCAAAACAATTATTGCCATGCCGAGCCAGATAGAAAGTACAACATGGACATGAGTATTGGAAGTTACTCCTTCCCAGGCAGTGGGTGACACAATCAGCGCAGTTATAATTCCGCCCAACCACTCAATAAACAGAAGAACGGCAAACATCTGGTCGCAGTCTGCATAATTTTTCTTGACCAGTTGGTCAAAGATCGTTTTGGTCTTGCTGCTGATCAGTTCGGCAACTTCACCGTGCAATTTTAGTTGTTCGATGCGATCAATACTCATCGTATTCCTCTCAAAGAACAGCCGAAGACTGGCGTGGTTGCGAATTTAGGATTTCTGGCAATGATCGTTCTTTTGGCAATTTCAAAGTATTGGTTGTCACCGGTGTGTCCGCGCGAACCTGTGATTCCGCCCGAGAATTGGAGGATGCCACGGCTGTCATAAATGAAAACATGACCGGAAGTGGCGGCACCAAATAAATCTGCTTGCGATCCGCTTGAGTCATAGACGATCGATACATTGGGTATTCGTTTGACGCTCGCGATTAGTGGCAAAAGTGACCATTCACTCTCGTGAGAGGGAGGCATGAAAAAGACAACTTTTCCGACTGAGTCTTCTTCTCCTTGGCGCATAAGCTCGTGAAACTCGTCCACAGATGCGGCTGAGCACGGGCAGGCCGGATGCAAGAACAAAATAATGTTCTGACGCCCGTGTGTCAGTTGGACTGTGCTCTTCTCAGGGAAAATGCGCTTTGAATTTCCTAATGGACCTTCTGTCAGCTCATATTCGAAAAGAACAACGTGACCAGTAAAAATCAGTGCAGCCCAAATGGAATAGACAACCAGAATCAACAGAACGAAAACTGTATGGCGCCATGCTGCTGGTTTGTGCGCTGCAACGGATGTTGCACTAGAAGCTGTGGAAATACTTTCCATGTCGGGGTTTTACAACCTGCAAATGAAACTTACGAATTTAGACCATCTAGATCCCGTTTTAGTTCTTGCATTGATTGATGCCTTTGATATTTGTCTTTGCGCAATGCTTTCATAACGATGGCCTGCAGGCGATTGTCGATGACGACACCGGCTTTTGCCGCTGCGACCCCAATGGGCGGGCATTCTTCATTTACCTGTTTGTACATTGCTTCGACGATGTTTTCAGTGGTGAATGGCGGGTGACCGACCAGAGTTTCATACATGAGGGCACCCATTGAATAGACGTCGGAGTTTGGCTCCAGGCTCATCCCCATGCATTGCTCCGGACTCATATAAGTGGGCGAGCCGAAGACCTGGCCAGGCACAGTGAGACCCGCTCCTTGTGCTTCGGGAGTGACCAATTTGGCGGTTCCGAAATCTACGAGCTTGACGATCAAATCGGGCTGACCGAAATTGACCACAAGAACGTTGCTCGGTTTTAGATCTCTATGAATGATATTGTTGTTGTGCGCGTGACCGAGTCCGCTGCTGATCTGTTTGAAGATTTCGGCCGACAGTTTCCAGTGCAAATGCCGATGCTCCAAAATCAGCTCCTCAAGGCTGTTTCCGCCGAGATAGTCCATAATCATAAAGGCTTGACCTTCAGGAGAAAGACCGAAATCGATCACATTGACGATGTTTGCATGATTGAGAGAACTTGCTGCCGCAGCCTCCTGGCGGAAGCGTTTCAAAAGTGAAATGTCTGATATGAGTTCCAGGTGCATTACTTTGATTGCCACCAGTCTATGCATATAACGATGGCGAGCCTTGTACACTGCACCGCTCGTCCCTGACCCGAGCAGGGCTAGAATTTCGTATCGATCGGCAAAGACACTGCCAATCAATACGTCTTCTTTCATTTCACTTCCGTCATAAGGACACCGGGTGAATTCCTCTCCCAGTCTGGCTCGGCAACTGGTACAGATTTTCGAGATTTTGAATTCTTGCGAGTTTTTTGCCTGGCGAGAGATTTTTGTAGTGGGCACGCTGTTGCCCGACCAAGAAACCTTTTGAATCAATTTCTTCAGGTACGACTGTACTTCACTGTCCTTGAGTCCTACTTGTAAGCCGATTTCGTCAGAACTGGCTCCTTCCAATATGAGCCCCAGGACCTTTAATTCGCTTTCAGACAATGCCAGTCTTTCAGTAGTCAGCTGTGGGTCCGCTAGTTTTGCCGAGTGCAATACACGTCGGGCGATATCATCATCGAGCCAAGCTGCACCGCTTGCCACTGAGTTGATTGCTGTATTTAATTTTGCGCTGGAAATATCCTTCAGGCAATATCCGTCGGCACCGGCTGCAAGTGCGGCAAAAATTGATTTATCTTCTTCGTGGCTGGTAAGTATCATGACGCGGGTATTTAGTTGCTCTTTGATGCGACGAGTCGCCTCGATCCCGTCAAAGCCGGGCAAACCGATGTCCATGAGCACGACCTGCGGTCTCAACTCCAGTGCCTTTTGCACTGCGCTGGGTCCGTCGGTGGCGACGCCGACTATCTGTATGTTTCGCATGTATTGAAGTGTTAGATTGAGCCCTAGGCGCAATACTTCCTGGTCTTCTACTACCAGCACGCTGATTAAGTCGCTTGCGCGGGCTTCTTCAGCATCGAAACGTTTCATAGTATTCATAGCAACCTCAAGGAGGATGGCAATCAAAGGACTGCCAACCAAAAACAACCCGTTCGATAAACTTCGCCGCCACCCCTGACCTTACCAATATCGCCGATGGCTGTCCAATACGCATCACTCAAAAGTGCGAAATTCGGGTGATTTCGGCTCACCCTTTGGATTACACTTACGGCTGAACCCGGTCCTATCCGGCGATTTCCTCGTCCACCTCGGACTCGTCGTCGGCTGTGCCTCTGTCTTCGTCGTCTTCGCCCTCGTCCACGGCGTCGTAAGCCTTGTCCAGGCGGCGATAAACGTCGGCCAGCGCCACTGTGCTGACGATTGAGGCCGGGATCACCCCCACGACAAAGCAAATCAAGCCACCGAAAATGACCATGCAGAGGACGAAGTACAAGAACAAAATCTGCAGCAAATGTCCTTTTGTTATAGCGAAGCTCCTCTTCAGGGCCTCAATTGGACCCATGAATTGATCGACTATAAGAAAGCTGTAGAGTCCCGTAGCCAGACCAAGGTAGATACCTGGCACGATAAGGGCTATTGAGCCTAAAAGAACACCGACAAAAAAGAAAAAGCTGGCTAAAGTGAATGGGATGAGAAATTTGAAGCCGGCCAGGACATCTCCGATTCCTGCGGGATCATCGTCCATACACAAAAGCACTACTCGTGTGTAAAGCATGAATGTGATGATGTTTACGCCTACACTTATTACTTTCAAGTACCAGGGGGCCTGGTGATCGGCCGCAAAGATTGCGAAGATCACGGACGCCGTATTGATCATGGCGTGTGGAATCCACAGGATTACGGTCCACAGAACCAAAGCCACCCATCGCTTCGAGAGCACATCCCAGCCGTACTCCAACGACTTGGCTATGTGGAAGGGATGTTTGTCGGACATTTTTTGTCTCCGAGTCATTGAAGCAGTACAAAAAGTTATACCCGGCCTAAAAAGATAGACAAAGAGTATATGACAAATAAACAGTTAACATCTAAGTGTCTATCTGTGACTCTTGCTATTCACGCTCAACTCATTCGTTGCCTTGTCCTATTAAATAGCGTATCTTTAAGCCTTTCGGCTAGCTTTGCGGCTGCCCTGGAAAGTGCCTGAAGTGGCAAAAATTACGACTCACAATCCGGCGTCATCGTCGCTGCCAATCTCGGCGGCATCGGCTATCGACAATCAATCTACCAATCCTGATGAAATTCCGCCGGCTCTCAGAGAGTTGTCCTTTCGCCATCCGCTCAGGCGTTATCAGCAAGAGATTCTGGAACTTGTCAAAATCAAGATGGAACGCGGCGAAAGGCAGTTGCACATTGTTGCCCCGCCAGGAGCCGGCAAAACCATCATTGGGCTGCAGCTGATAAGCACGCTTAAAGTCCCGGCTCTCATACTTGCACCCAATACGACCATCCAATCGCAGTGGGGGCACAAGCTGGATCTTTTTATTCCGGATCACCTGACTGGCCACCTCAATTTGTCAGACATCCTCGGCACTCACGAAGACAAACCATTGAAGCCGATCACGGTACTTACCTATCAGGTGCTCTCGACGCCCGGAAAAGAACAGGAATATCTGGAGAAATTGGCGCACCAAAATTGGGCGCAAGAAATTGCCAAAGGTCGCTCGATATCTTCAGGCGAGGCAGAACTGCGGATTCTTGATTTGCTGCAGAACAATCAATCTGCATACAATCGTGAAATATCCAGGCATGTCAGCCGGCTTCGTAAGAAACTTGCCGACGTGATGGAATTGCAGGATGTTTTGCACGCAAATGCATTTCAGTTGTTGCAAGCATTGCGACGTCAAAAAGTGCGTTTGGTTCTCTTTGATGAATGCCATCACTTGACCGATTACTGGGCGGCAATTATGACTCTCCTGGTGAAACATCTTGATGATCCTATCGTGGTTGGGTTGACTGGCACACCGCCGGAAGGGAAGACAAAAACTCAAGAGAATCGGTATTTATCTCTGGTCGGTGACATCGATTACCAGGTTCCTACCCCTGCATTGGTGAAAGAAGGCGGGTTGGCACCATTTCAAGATCTGGTTCTATTCACTCAGCCCACCGAGAAAGAGTTTCAATTTCTCGAATCACAACACGTCGACTTTCATCGTCTGATAGCCGATCTAGCCGGCATTGAACAACCGCAACCGCAGTTTGAGCACGAAGTCCTGACTGACGAAGTCCTGGACGAAGAATATGACGACGATCTGGAATTGGCGTCAGATTCTTTGTCTTCAGGTGGTCCACTGCCAATTCCTCCCTTGATTGCGGAGCCCAGCGATCATTTCGAAGAGGATATGGCACCGGGAGTGGTATCGGGTGGTGACCTTGATTTTTCTCCCGGGCTGATAATTGATGAACAGTTGAAAGCGCAGGCTATTGGTCCGGAGCCGTTGGCAAAAACAGTGATTAACAAGCAAGTGGCGATTTCCAAAGCGCCGCACCTGCCTGCACCTGTGGAACCCGTTCAAGCTGCCGAAACTGCCGAAACTTCCGAAAATTCCGAAACTGAAACACCGGCAGTTCCGCTAGAACCTGTAGTGCCACCACTAACCGAGTGGGTGCTCAGCCGTTTGAATGAGACGGCTTACGATAAAGACACTGGCGCTTTTAGAAGCTTTGTTCATTTGCGCCCTCAATTTGCAGCCGCACTCTATCGTTTCCTCAGTAAGACCAATCATCCGCTTCCAGGTAATATTCGAATCGGTGAAGATCTGCTTCAGTCGCCGACTATAGATGATTGGATGATGATCCTTGAAGATTTTGCATCGCACAAACTGAAGGTGAGCCAGAGCAAAAAGGATCATGAGCTGTACGATCAAGTTCGCACTTCTATGCGAAAGCTTGGCTATGCCATCACAGAACAGGGACTGCGCAAAACCGCATCACCAATCGATCGCGTTTTGGCCTTCAGTCGCAGTAAAACACATGCTGTTTGCAGAATTCTTGATACTGAATATGCAAGCTTGCAAGATCGATTGCGCGCAGTCGTAGTCACCGATTTTGAACGCATGTCGGCAACTTCCGTCAAATCCTTGAAAGGAGTGTTGGACGCAGAAGCAGGTGGTGCAGTAGCGACTTTGCGGACATTGCTTGCAGCTCCGATTTCGGCAGTGTTAAATCCTTGCCTTATAACCGGTTCGCTCGTACTCGTGGACAGGCGGATCAAAGATCAATTCATCAAAGTATTCGAAGAATGCCTGAGAAGAGATGGACATAATGTCCAGCTTGTCGCTGATGATGACGGACTGGAGCCCTATGTGGAAATCAGCGCCAACACTACACACTGGCAGTCGCGCTTGTATGTAGCAGTTGCTACCGAGATTTTTGAATTAGGCATTACCAAGTGTTTAATTGGAACAAGAGGGCTTTTCGGAGAAGGATGGGACAGTCAGTCATTGAACACATTGATTGATTTGACGACGACAACTTCGCCGGTTTCTGTGAAACAGTTGCGCGGACGATCCATTCGTATTCACACAAAGGATCCACTTGGTGGGCGAAAAGTAGCTAACAACTGGGATGTGATTTGCATTGCGCCGTCTCTGGAAAAAGGCCTCAACGATTATCATCGTTTTGTGCGCAGGCATGACGGCTATTACGGAATTGCCGATGACGGGCAAATCGAATGTGGTGTCGGACACGTGCACCCATCCTTTTCGGAACTGACACCTGCCGAGGTTTTTGCATCCGCTGTCGATTTGAATAATGAAATGCTCAAGCGTGCGCTTGTGCGCGATCAAATTTACGATTTGTGGAAAGTCGGCAAGCCTTATCACAATCGCACTTTAGGCTGTGTGGAATTGACGTCTTTGAGAAAGCTGAATTTGACTCCGGCTTATTTGAAACGCAATGCCGGCTATAAAGATCATGCCAGAGAAATGCGCGCCGCTCTCAGTGGCATTTATGCAGAGCATGCGGCGATAGGGGGTTTGGGGGCGATCCTTTTGTGGGCGGGAAGTGTATTCTCTGGAATACCGATCTTGCTGGCTGCTTTGCCTTTTGCGGCGGCGATGGTTCTCGCCTTTAAGCGTCACAAGCGACTCTTCACTAACTTTCAGGAGCAGGTCTGCGAGCCTGGCACCATTGAATCGTCTCTTGAAGATATGGCGATTGCGATCTTGTCGGCGCTCAAGAGAGTCAGACA
The DNA here is from genome assembly GCA_013823055.1 of Cyanobacteria bacterium DS2.3.42. GTDB lineage: Bacteria > Cyanobacteriota > Vampirovibrionia > Obscuribacterales > Obscuribacteraceae > QKMZ01. The sequence continues at coordinate 2,623 of PNLN01000165.1, read as the reverse complement.
GCTGCCAAAACATGTGCAGCGAGAGAGCATTAAAATCTCGCAGCGCTCCGATGGAAGTTATCGTGTTTTTCTCGACGATGTCGAACCAGCACACTCGAAAATTTTCGCCACTGCTTTTAAAGAATTGATGTCTCCTGTTGAATGCCAGCCTTATCTAATTCCGAAGTACGAGTTTTCCCTGCCGTACGCCGATGGTGACAGGCAGTCAAAGGACTCAGTGAAGCGTAAACGTCTTTTCTTCAAAAGTTATTTGCGTGGTGCAGCGCAACCACGAATTGCCACTTATCATATTGTGCCGAAAATTCTCGCACGTTCGCAAAAGGGACGAGAAGCTTTTCAAGATTCATGGAACAAATATGTAAGTCCAGGATTTATTGTTGAAACGGAAATGAAGCCTGAAGTGCTGCAGAAGTATTTCGGCATGGGGCCAAGTCTGGCCGAGCGGTTGTTATGGGAATGAGTAAACGAGCGCGGATATTCAGCCTTTTGGCAACTGCGATGTTTGTGTTTATGCATACGAGCGAGAGCGCCGTATTGGCGGAAAATTCAGAAACTTCACAAGAGTCTAAGGTTTCAAAAAATTCAAAGAAATCAAAAAATTCGAAGGATTCAAAAGGCTCTTATTCCGCTGTTCGAGAAAAAGGCGATTACCTTTATTCGAAAGGTGACATAGATGGAGCAATTGCTGCTTTTGAAACTGCGGTCCAATTGAAGCCTGATGCTTACGAAGTGCATCTCAGTTTGATCAACATGTATTTCAAGAAGAATCAGATTGAGCTTGCAATTGAAGCGTGCAAGAAAATCATTCAGCTTAAGCCTGGCAATCAGGAGGCGCACGTAATGATGGCCAATCTTTTGCGCAGCAATGGTGACAATAAGAAGGCGATTGAAGAATTTCAACAAGCCTTGAAACTTGGTGCCAGGGATTCGTCAATTTATTCTGCGATCGGATTTTCGTATTTGAATGGAGGCGATCTTGTCCGTGCGGAGGAGTATCTTCGTAAGGCGGTAGCTGAGAAAGAGCAGCCGGTAGATGCTTTTATCGGATTGGCAATCATTGATTACAAGAAAAAGGATTTTCCCAACGCTCTGGCTGATCTTGACCGAGTGTTGAAAGAAAAGCCTGATTCGGCTGAAGCACGCAAACTTAGAGGTGAGGTGCTAATCGAATTGGGGCGTCTGGATGATGCAGAAATCGAGCTAAAAAAAGCTATTACGATTATGCCGGCGCTGCGGTCTGCTCACATGGCTTTGGCAAATCTTTATTTTCGCAAGAAAGATCTGGCGAACGCTGAAACTGCGTTGCGTAAAGTTCTTGATTTAAGAGAGGACGACGCCGAAATGCACTATGCTCTGGGTGTGATTCTCGATAGACAGGGAAGACAGATTGAGGCAGCCGGTCAGTTTGAACTGGGCGCGCAAACGGATAGAAATCCGGTCTCAGCCGAAAGGATGCGCTCTCATGCAGAGGATCTCAGACGTCAGTCGATCGATATGACCACGAACAAGCAATACAAATCGCTGCTCAATTTGGGAGGAGATCCAACGCCGGAATCTGTTTTCGGATTGCAGTACGACAAATTGGTTAAGTGACCAAAGCAAGCGCCTCGACCAGGAAAAAGAGAAATACGATGCCGATTTTTGTGCCGAAAAGAATGTTCGATCGATTGAGTGAAGTTTGGGGAAGCCTTCCGACGAGTGTTTGTAAACTGGCTATTGTTTTGTTTATAGGAACCACTGCCATAACGGCAGCGTTTTGTGCCAATCTCTCTACTCCAGAGCGGACACCGGAGCCTTTGACAGTGAAAGTGGCTTACTTTAACTTCGGCAAAATTCGCGCTGGGATTCCTGAAGTTTCCAATGCAGAAGCAATTCGCATAAATGCAGAAGCACAGTTGCGCAAGGATGTTGAAACCTGGAACAACCGGTTGATCAAAATGCGAGAAGAAAAGAAATCGGCAGCAGAAATCGAAAAGACAAAACAAGAAGGACAGACTGTCGTCAGGGCCAAGCAAGAAGCTCTGGCACAACTGGTTGAATCAGCAAATTTGTCTGTGCGGGTGCGTGTTGCGCAAGCGGCAGAAGCTGAGGCAAGATCTCGCAATATCGATCTGGTCGTTGACGGTCAGGGACTGTACGCTGGTGGACAGAAAGTTTTCGATCACGGAGTCGACATCACTCAGGCGGTACTGAAAAGATTACTTGCCGAAAGTGAAGATAAGCAGAAAGTATCGCGTTAAAAGTTTGAACTTAGCTTTGCCCGTCACTCAGGCAAGACGTAGGTGAACATCCCTGGTAAATCTGCGGGTTTCAATAAAGTCTCGACAGGAACGAATCTTGGCACTAAGATGAAATCAGTTGAGTTTCACGAGGTGGTTTCTTCTATGGCTGACAATTGTGGTGACGATTGCAAACGTTGTGATGACGAAAGCTGCGGCAATTGCGCAAAATGCGAATGCTGCTGCGAATGTTGTGGTTGCGCAAAAGAAGAAGGTAAAAGCTGCTCCTGCGAATAGTCGCGAAGAGCAGCTTTTGAATTAGTATGCGCTTTGGTTGCTGGAAATCCGGCTGCCTGGCGCTTTTGTGTTTTATTTCAGCAAAAATCTATGCTTAGTCTTTGAGG
>PNLN01000150.1 GCA_013823055.1 Cyanobacteria bacterium DS2.3.42 | reverse complement strand
GCAGCCGAAACAGCAAACGCAACAAATATGTTGCAGAGCGCTTTAACAGAAGCGGCTTTGCGACCTTGCAGCTTGATCTACTAACGGAAAAGGAATTGACCCAAGAACAGTTTTCTATGCATTATCGCTTTGATGCAGATATGCTTTCAACGCGGCTTTGCGCAGCGGTTGACTGGTTGTCGTTTGATGCCGATACACAGAATTTGTCTATCGGACTTTTTGGTACCAGTACGGGCAGCGCTGCAGCACTAATTTGCGCCGCCAAAAGGCGCCTCAAGATAGCGGCAATTGTCTCTCGCGGCGGCAGACCAGATATGGCAGAAGGATCACTTCCTTATGTCCTTTGCCCAACGTTGTTTCTAATTGGTGGGTTTGATCCAAAATTGATGGTCATTAATGAAAAAGCCCTGCATATGATGAATTGCCACAAGGAAATCGAAATCATTCCTGGCGCTACTCACTCTTTTGAAGAACCCGGAAAGCTGGATTTGGTTGCGACTATGGCTACCTTGTGGTTCGCGCGATACTGCGTTCTGCAATTTGCACCTGAGCACAAAGCTGGCGAAATAGCGGGAGACCTATACCCTTTGGCAAGCGAGGGCCTTGGGCATCTGGACAGACCGATTCGATAGTTCAAACAATCCAAAAAAGAACCGACTGGCATGGTATCCAGTCGGTTAGAACGCTTTTATTGCGTTACTTTTGCTTGCTAGACCTTGCCGAACCTCAAAGGTTCCCAGGGATTCCGGACAAGATAGAGCATCTCATTCTTCGCTCGGCTCTTCTATTTCGTCGTCGTCAAGTATGTTGTTGCAAAGGTCGACGCATTCGTCGCAGATTGTCACTGACGGTCCGCTAATCAGTTTTTGCACGGATGTCTGCCCTTGCCCGCAAAAGCTACAAGCTAATTCCCCGGGCTCTTTTGGCTTCTCCACATGATTCGGCAAGAGCGGCAATGTGAGTGGTGTGATTTTTCCATCGATGTCTATCTTCAGCCAGTCACCAGCCTTGAGCTCGATGTCGTTGTTCATGATTTTTGTTTTGCCGATTGATGTTTTCCATCTATCATCGCTGTTCATCTCTGCGCTGCTGAAAATGAAAAGCTCAAGCGGCTCGTTGGTTTCTTTGAGGACGTCGGTGATGTATTTGTTCAAATTCTCTAGTGTTTTTGCGTTGCCTTTGAACTTGTCTGCTTGTCCCGAACTCATCCGCACACCGTGCCACTCATCTGCGCACTCAACCAGAAATTTGTTGTGTCTGCCTTCGGTGAGAAATACACGCACCGCGTATTCGCCTTCGTCGGCAGGTGAGATTGTGAGTGAGTGTTTGTCGCCCACCAGATTGCAGTCTTGCAATTCTGCATTTGTGGTGATGTAGACTTCGATGGTGAATTCGTCTTCGTCGAATTCGCTGTAGGAATTGGCTATCCATTCGGCGAAGTCGCTTCCTACGAGGCGCAATTCCTGAGCATCGGAATCTTCGTGATCGAATTCCAGGACTGGACACTCGCCGTTTTCCATCTTGGTAAGATCGAAGCAATACATATCCCCGCCATAACTGCTGCCGAAAGGCAGAAGCGAGCGCACGCCTAAGATCGGATGATACGTGAAGAAATTCTCCAATTGTTGCAGGAAATCATGCCAGCCTGCGCCGTTTTCCGTAATGCAGTGCATCCTGCCAAAATTGAATTGTCCGCCGTCAAAAACACGAAGAAATGCTTTGTAGCTATCTGGCAGCTTAACCATCAGCGTTTGTTCCAAGTTTTCGATGTCCGCCGGCGTCGCGCCGGGACCGACCAAATTGGACCTGTCCGCCTTGACCCGTTGTAAAAGCTCATCAATTGGCACTGGTTGAGCCTTCTTTGCCATTTTTCTCTCCTCGCTTACTTCCAGAGGACCTAGACAATGTACCCGATGCTTCCAACTATTCTCAATCAATCGCGGAAATCGTTGCGAACCGCCTGTCGGCAGCATTCGTAGATGGTTTTGTATGTCTCGTGGAACGCAGCTTCATTGCTGTGGTAGGGATCGGCAATTTCTGCGGCGCCTGCCAGCAGGCGAATCTTGTGTTTGTGATGAGCAGGAGCAATCTTGCGCAGCGAAATGGCGTTTGAATTGTCCATGACAAATATGACGTCAAAATTCTCAAAATCATCGACGGTGACCTGCCGCGCCCGGTGTTTTTCCAGATCGATACCATTGGCGCGCGCCACGGAAACCGCTCGTGGATCGGCTCCACTGCCGACATTCCAGTCCATGGTCCCGGCTGATTCAACTTTGCCGGAAATTTTGGATTGCTCGTAAATGCGTCGCAAAATTCCTTCCGCCATCGGGGAGCGGCAAATGTTTCCCATGCAGACAAATAGAACGTCCAACTTAAAATCTCGCTTCTGTTTCTGAGAGTGTTTCTGCTTTAGCAACTTTGGAAATGTCGATAGGAAATTCCTGCAAGGCAACGGAAATGCGCTTGTACAGCGGTGGCAGCCAGGTAGGCTGTTTTTTGAAGTCGACATTCGGTTTTTGGATGGTGAGATTGCACGGCGCAAAAATCAACCGGATATTTTTCAGTCCGCAGTCATAAGCCAGCACAAACATTTCTTCGATCGGCTGGTTGCCCATCGCCAAACAACCGCTTGACCAGCGGCTTCCGTGGATGAGAATGTCACAGCCGAGTTTTTTTCTGCGCTCGGCGATTGCGTGTGCTCTATCCTCTTCGTTGGGATAATTTACGTCCAGCGCCATGTGGGCAATCACATTAGGGTGAAAACTTGTGATGCTATAAAAGCCCTCCGGCACCTGCATGTCGCCTTCCTTCAATTTTGGACCGGCGCCACCACTCGAGCCAATGATTGGATAACAAAACATCTGCTGTTGTTTTCCGCGATCATCTTTCGCGAACAGCAAAAGCACTTTCTCTTGTTTCAAGCAGACCCAGGTCATATTTTTTGGAGGGTATGAAACGCCTCGGGCGCTGAAAATCGGTTTGAGTTTTGCGCGTACGGGTTCACCGTAGTTGCTCAAGATTTCATCGACTGACTTGAAAACCCTTCTCGGACGCGGCTTGGTGTTTGCTGCTCTGGAAGCCTTTTCCTGCGCCGCAAGCGAGGGAGGCGTGGAAGTTACTGTACCGGTGATAGTGAGCGAAAGCAAAGCAAAAAACGCGCCGGTTGTTACCGGCGAAAACAGTGGTGAAAACAACGATCTAGTCAGACGTGGAATTGAAGACAAGAAGATATCCGGTTGAAAGGCCAGCTAAAGGATATCAGATCGTTGGATGCCCGCGCCCGTCCTACTTCGAGCGGAGTCTGCAAGGTACGGCAAGCAAGTTAAGGATTTAGAACAGAAACATCGCGAATAGATCGTCGATAATGCAGAGACAGAATTGGAGAGTGAGAATTCATGGTTAAAGTTTTTGATAAACCGCTGCTCTGTGCGTTGTCGATTATGGCGACCGCAAGTCTTTACGCATCATTGCCTGCATTTGCTGGAGCGCCCGTCAGCGATGCTGCAAAGAAAAGCATGAATTTCAATCCGGAAGGGCAATTGGTTGAGCAGATGAAGGACGGCGCATCTTTTATTGAAACGATGAACAAAGAGATTGAGCGACTGAATGATTATTCTCTTTTGTTCTCAACCAAAAGTTTCAAAAAGAATTCTTCAATAACCGATGCAGGCAAACTGTACTTCAAAAAGCCAAAAATGATGCGTGTTGAAGAGACAGGCGAGTACAACAACGGTTCGGTTGCTGTAATAACCAAGGAAGGAACCGCCCGCGCTAAAGGTGGCGGACTGGCTGGGCTTGTTGTTCTCACCCTAAAACCCAGCGACAAAATGTTAGATGCGGCAAACGGAGACAAGATGGAAGATTCCGATTTTGCTTCGCTTGTTCGTATTCTCAAAGAGCGCATTAAGAGCGGGCACGCTTCTCGAGTCTCTGAGAAACCTGTAACAGGTATGGGCGTCCCTGAGGCTGCTTATGTTTTGGAACTCTTCAAACCGAGCGAGCCGAAAGTTTGTTTGAAACGCGTCTGGGTGCATCCCACAAGCTACCTGCCGGTGCGCTGGGATGACTATGACTATAAAGATCCTTGCATGAGCACATGGAAAGATGTGAAAACCAATGTGGGCCTGAGCGACGAGCTGTTCAAGCTGTGAGTATTGTAATACGTCATGATGTAATGAACAGCAAAAGGTAGCTCTGTTAGGCTTTTGGGTAATTATTGTCCTTGAAAAGTTTTTGCATGTAGAGTAAGCTGAGATTGTCGCCTCTGAGGGCTATACCAATGGCTTCTACGTTCAAAGTAAAAACGAAAGAAGAGCAGCAGATTGAAAATGAGGTAGCAGCTGAGGTTACGGCTGAGTTTCTTGCACGGTGTGCTAAAGATCTTGCCGCCGAGAAGAACAAGGAAATTAGAGATGCAGATAAGATTGCTGCCCTTGAGGAGCAACTTGAGGCTTTAAATCGAGAAAAACTTGCAGTTCTAAAAGGTGACGCAAGTGTGATTCGAAAGGCGTTTTTTATATATGCAGGGCTCCTAAGGCAGAAAAAAGCGTGATATGGCTAGCGGCTATAAGCTCCCTGCCGAAGAACACACGCGCATTTTTAAGGAAGAGATAGAACCTGCATTGATGGGATTCTCTCAGCCATCTAATCGTCCTCATGCGGTCTTGGTAGGTGGCCAGCCTGGCGCGGGAAAGAGCACCGTGATGTGCCTATCCATACTTGAATTCGGGGATGATAACGTCGTTGTTGTGAATACCGATGCTTTGAGGGCGTTTCACCCACAGTACGATGAGATCGCTTCGATTGACGATAAGAAATCGGCTGAACATACTCATGAAGATGCTTCTGGTTGGAATCAAATGCTTTTGGAACGTTGCATTGAAACGAAGCGGAACATACTTTTAGAAGGCGTTTTCAAAGACGGAAAAAAGCTCTCCAATATTGTGAAGCAGTTGAAGAACTGCGGTTATACGGTCACCGTACGACTTTTGGCTGTTCATGAAAGACACAGTATTTGGGGCATTCACGAAAGATATGAACGAGAAAAAATCGAAAGAGGGCACGGACGATTTGTCCCTCGGGATTATCACGATAAATGCTATGTTGCGTTGCCGAGCACTGTGACCCTCCTAGAAGAGCAAAAGCAGTGTGACCTGATTGAGATCTATAAAAGAGATGGAGTGACTAACTATACAAATAGTCTGTCGGACGGAGCACGGGGCTCTAAGCCTGCTGGAAGCGACTACATCGAGAAAGGACGTTCAGTGTCACTCTCAGAAAATGATCGTAGGGAATATCAGGAAGCTTGGGAGCGAGTATTCGAATATATGAAAGGACGGGGCGCGTGTCAGACTGAAATCGCCGCGGTGAAGGAAATGGCGAAGTCATTTATGACATGGATTGAATAGAAGATATTCTCTAAGGAATCACAATGTCTATTAACCAAAAAAAGAAAGCTCCGGTGCTCTTATAGTGGAGAGCGAACCGGATGCTTTCACTTACTTGTATGCCCGGGGTGTTTGCCCTCAAACATTAAATGGCGCTGGAAAACAGATTAAACCTTGTATGGCAAACCTGGTCGGCATATTGCAGCCAAAATTCAAATGGAAGGTTCTGAAGTCTAGCCGATTGCGGCGCTGCCGCCGTGGAAGCCTACGACTACGCAAGCGATTGCTGCCTGCAAGACGCAAAACCAACAAAATCTGTAAACGTTTAATTTCACTCTAATTACGCTCCAAAGCCTGGGTTTTTTAGACGGTCCGACAACCGCCGCCCCTATGTTCAATTTTAATCGATACGCTGGAATTTCGCCGTACTATCAATTGTCGGATGTTACTTCTGCGCCATCTTTCGTCCAATACTCGAAAACTTCCTCAAAATCGGCTTTTAGAAATGGTTTCGTCAGGTAGCCATTCATTCCGGCATTCATGCAATTTTTCCAGTCATCCTCATCAGAGCTGGCTGTGACAGCTATTATCGGCGCCGTAAAGCCTGCGGAACGCAGCTGAGAAGTTGCTTGAAAGCCGTCTGTTTCAGGCATTCGAAGGTCCATGAAAATGATTTTGTAACTGCCTTTTCCTACCGCTTTAACGGCGTCTTCGCCGCTGGAGACAACATCGCATTCTTGTCCCAAGTCTCTGAGCATCCAGCGTAAAACTTGTTGGTTGACCTCGCTATCGTCCACGACAAGCACTTTCTTGGTCATTGCCTACATGCTCCTGTGTCGCAATTTCGTTACCCGTTGAACTACATTTTGCCCACAATTCCATTGTCCATCATTTAACCTGTTATGGAAACTATGGATTTAATGCCGCGCTGGATTCGCTTAATATCGTTAATTTAGACTCGTGCTTCCAATTCTCAAATACGTGCTTTCATTCCATTGACCACATAGCGATCTTCCTTGCCGTTAAGGAGGTTGATCATTGACTCCGTGGCGATATCGCTTGCCTTTTGGTTTGCGTCATTGGTATTGTATGCCGTCGATGCATTCGAGTAATAAAAGGCATCCAGCGGTAGGGATTTGAAGTCATCCCGCGGCAGATGATCTGCTGCTGCGCGAAGGCGTTTTTTCGACAGCTCAAGAAATAACGCTTCGGGATCTATTGCTCCATGAAATGAAGTGTCGATGATTAGGGCGCCATCCGGAAGCAGAGCTAATTGTGGTTTGCCAATATAGCCTGTCCCTGCGGCTTTTGATGCGTGAAGCGATACTACGTCGCAGTGTTTGAGCAACTCGTTCAGTTCCATGTACTTGATACCGATTTCTTTCTCGATGATAGGCTTGCGTTGCTTGCTGTAATATGAGACATCTTCAACGCCAATTCCCTTCAGCATTTTTGCAACGGTGGCGCCGATGGTGCCTAATCCGATGATTCCGACGCGAGCGGTGAGAAGAGATTTGCAAGTTTGAAATGATTTGTCGCCTGTTCTTCCTAATTCAAACAAGTTTCGTTGCATGGACAACATCAGTGCAAGAGCAAACTCGGCTACGGCGCGTGCGTTTGCTCCGGGGCAATTGGAAACAGCGATACCCTTTTTAGTCGCCTCTTCATGTCCGGGTACGAAATGCAGCCAGTCTGTGCCGGTGAAGACTAGCGCTTCCAGGCAATCGGCTGCGGCAATAATCTTGTCGGTAACATGCTCGATGCCGCCGAGAATGTATCCATGTTTTCCTTTGATAGCCTCGATCAATTCGTCTTCGCTGGCAGCCGGTTTATCCAGGCGTTCAATGACGCAATTTGCCGCTTCCAGTTTGTCGATGTGTTCTTGGAAAATGAAAAGGCTGTCGGTCACCAGGACTTTCTTCTTACCGGTCGAGGTAGACATGATGTTCTCCCGAATGAGAGGTGTTTTGCGAGCGACTATTGTATCCGGTCCACATTCGGGTGGAAAGGCACAATACCAGTTCAGGGTTTTCCCCATCGAATCGGTTTGCCCTCTGTCGTAAATTGGTAGTGTCCAAAGGCGCCTTTCCAGCGTTTAAAAGACCTTACTAATGAAAACCTGAGCCATACGAGCGCCTTCTATTTAGCGCCGGCTCACGCATAGCCAGCGTAAGCGATTTCACTGCTGCGCCGCGAACAACTGCGGCTCAATTGTGATTGGCGCAAGCGCGAATGGTTTTGCGCCTACTTGCCCTTGACGGAGGATTGAGTCATGACATTTACAGGAATACCGCCCGTTGATGAAGAACGGGATCTGGACCAGGAGACAGCACAATCGAATTCAGGTCGGCGTCAGGAGTTTTATGATTCCTTTGCTTCGCCATTTCAAGACAAGGGTCTCTTCAGCAGCGCCGAAGGCATGGGTATCATGTCGCTTGGCGTGCTCTTGCCGGGTGTTCTCTTGGGCGCGGCTGCTGTGGCATGCTGCGACCGCATTACTATGATGATTTTGAAACACCCTCTGGAAACGTTGATTGAGCTTGCGCTGGCAGTCATGGTTCCTGTCGCTAATTATGTCGTTTGGAAATCATTGTCGCGCGATGACAGACGCTTTGCAAAGCGTCGAGGAATCATGAACGGCATCGCGATCGGCACATCTTCTATAATTGCCGCCATCGGCTGGGCTGCCGTCATCTTGCATTACCCCGCCATTGATGAATCGAGCGGTAATCCGCATCCAGGCGCATTCACAAGCATCGCGCTTATCGCTACACTTGCGGCTGCGGCATCGGTTTATCTAGCCAATTCCCTGCGAGTCTCGCGTGAGTTGCACAGCTCCCAATTGAGAACAGTGGCTTATTCCGTGTTGGGCGTAATCTTTGCGGCTTTGCTTTTCGTCGGCTCGGAAGCACGCTCAGTCTGCATTCGCGTTGCCGAATATATGTCCACTTCGGAAAGCGCGGCAGAAAGGAAAAACGGTTTGGATTTCTTACGCCAGATCAATCCTGAGCGGGACTTGATGATGGAATGTGCCGATGTACGAACCGCCGGTATCCCCGGATTGTTCATACGCATCGAGCCTACCACGCAAAGACAGTTGTATTTTTCCGTCACCGGCAAACCTTTTAGAGATGATAAATCATCTAATTTCTCGTCTATGCCTGATGAGTATTTGCAAAAACATGTTGTGGGAGCGCCGGTCACTGGACTGTCCTTGATTAGATCGGCGATGACCGGTGTGGTCAATCCCACCACCCTGAGTGCAACTGTCAATTGGACTTTCGTTTTCAAAAACCGCACATACCAAAAGCAAGAAGCTCGTGCTGAAATTGGTCTGCCGGAAGGTGCAGTCATTTCTCAGATGACTGTGTGGCCCGGTGGCGAACCAACCAACGCTCGCTTCAACGCTTCCGGCATGGCCGCTTCTACTGTACAGTCTCCGGTCGAAGCTGGGCATGATGCTCCCGCTATCGTCACGGACCTTGGTCGTGGACGCACGCTGCTTCACTGCTACCCTGTCCCTGCTCAGGGCGAAATGAAAGTGCGCGTAGCTGTTGTCGTCCCACTCAAATTGCACACTTTGACTGAAGCTTCCGTCTCGCTGCCACGATTCATCGACAACAACTTCGCAATTGCAACCGACAACTCGATGAGCATTCGCTCGCCAGAAAAGCTGACCATGAACCTGAAAGGCATTCGCTCAAGTGTTTCAGCAACAGGTGAGAAAGTTCTTTCCGGCGTCATCAAGGAGGAAGACCTGTCGGGATCCGGATTGTCCATCCGAGTTGCACGCAGCGCGACCATTGGACCAAACGTCATCAAAGACCCGTTTGTACATGCAGATTCCTACATTATTCAAACCATCAAAAAAGTTGAAGCACCAGCACCCAGTCACCTTGTGCTGGTTGTCGACGGATCGCAGAGCGTGAAAGACCATTTGAAGGAGATCAAATCAGCTATTGCAAAACTACCGGCATCAATAACGAAATCCGTGATTATTGCTTCGGACCAGAACGGTGCAGCTCCGGAAGTCCTTCCTTTTACAGAGGGGATGAAACAGTTAGATAAGGTTGCCTTAACTGGAGGACAAGACAACTTACAATCAGTAGTGAAAGCGGCAGAACTCGCCGGTGAAGCGAAGGGCGGAACCGTGCTCTGGATTCACGGGCCACAACCCAGCTTCAACGAAGAAATCTACATCATGGCGCCCTACATCGCCACACCAAAGTTCTACGAACTTGCACTGGACAATGGTGTCATGGACGCTCACGAGTTCTTTAAGAACCATCGCGAAATCGGACCGTTCTCCGCTATCGCGCGAAGTGCCACTGCCGGTGATGACCTGGAGAGATTCATCGCTAAGTGGCAACCTGGTGGCACTGACTTTGCAGTCGACTACACCGCTGTAGACAAAGCTGAGACTTCTAAAACTGCGTCCGCTGCACAGGCAAACGAAATCGCCTGCCTCGCCGCAAACCAGAAGGTCGAAGAAATGCTGCACAAAGGCAAAGTCGCCTTTGCCGCTGTTGTTGCTTGTTCGCACAACATCGTTACTCCCGTTTCGCTGGCGTCGGTGCTGCCTCATCAAATTCGAACAAACCAACCGATTTCCACAGCACGCAATGCCGATGTAACAACAGAGGGGCAATTTGCCAGTCAACCAGCAACAATAAACACAACGTCTAACGAGCTAGCTTCGAGCACCGTCCCTGGTTCTTACTCTCAATCCAAGTATGATTCGTTCTCCCAGTATTCGCCTACTCTGCAGGGTGCGACCAATGGAACGATCGGACCGCAAGGCGCTGATGCCACGTACATCACTGGCATAAACACCGCCGGAACAGTTAGGGTCAACAATATGGCCAACCTGGAAGCGATGCTCAACATCATGGCCAACGGTCTCGAGATACTAGGTATCCTTTTTGGTGGTGCGCTGGCTGCCAAAGCGATTTTCGCACTGGCCCAGGGTTCTCCAAAAGATCGTGACGGACTCTCTCATCCCGCACGCCTCGCCTACGGATTGGTATGCATCGTAGGTGGTCTAGCAGCACCTGGAGTGATCAATTGGTTCGTCGCATCTGCTCGCGACGCCAACCTCTTTAGCTAGACAAGACCAATTTAAACAAACCAAGTTAAACATGACCGCAACATGCCAGCCTGAAAGCCGCCTCGAAATGGGCGGCTTTAGGTTTTCGCCTTTAGGCAAACAGAACCTTGTGCTCTTTTGTGAACATTGTGACAACGCAATTTCGGTGCCTTTGAACAAGAGTTACGAGGACCGTTGTACGATAGCTCGCACATTTTGACTAACGAACTTCTTGTTCGTACTGCAATAGAGGAAACACCATGAGCAAGCTAAAAGGAAAAGTCGCCGTAGTCACAGGCGCATCCAAAGGTATTGGAGCATCGATCGCTAAAGCCCTGGCCGCGGAAGGTGCGTCTGTTGTGGTCAATTATGCCTCCAGTAAAGCCGGTGCCGACTCAGTGGTAGAAGCTATCACCACTGCTGGTGGCAAAGCCGTTGCAGCTGGCGGTGATGTTTCCAAAAGCGACGAAGCTAAGGGCATTATCGACGCCGCCATCAAGGCTTATGGACGCTTAGACATCCTGGTAAACAATTCCGGTGTGTATGAGTTTTCCGCTCTCGATGCCATCACCGAAGAGCATTATAATCGGATTTTCAATGTTAATGTACTTGGCCTGCTTCTCACGACCCAAGCCGCAGCGAAACACCTTGGTGAAGGCGCAAGCATCATCAACATAGGATCACTCGTCAGCCGCATCACACCACCTGAGTCTGCGGTCTACAGCGGCACAAAAGGAGCCGTGGATGCAATCACTGGTGTACTGTCCCGCGAACTCGGACCGAAGAAGATTCGAGTTAATTCGATCAATCCGGGAATGGTTGAAACCGAAGGTACAAACTCTGCCGGATTGGTTGGTTCTGAATTTGAAAAACAAGCAATTTCGCAAACACCAATAGGTCGAATCGGAAAACCTGAAGACATTGCCAATCTGGCTGTATTTCTCGCCTCTGACGAATCGAGTTGGATGAGCGGAGAGCTAATCACAGTAGC
>PNLN01000139.1 GCA_013823055.1 Cyanobacteria bacterium DS2.3.42 | reverse complement strand
CGGCTCAGGATTGGATCCCAAATTATTGATGAGGGTCTGCATCTGAGGTGTCACGCGACCACCGACCGGGTGTACGCTAAACATGTAATCCGCTGGAAACCAGGCTCCTGCCGTCCAATATGTGTATCCCGTCCACACGTCCTTATTGGCATGCATGTATTTGAGTACTGCATCCAACAGTGCAAGCGCATTATCATCTTTGGGAACTCCGAATTCACTCAAAAAGGCAGTGCGGTTGTGCTGCCGGCACCATGTCGTGAAGGCGCTGAGAGTCGCGACTCCATCGGCCGGTGACATAGTGTCCGTGTGTGTGCCTGATCCGTCGTAATCAAAGTATTGGTGCATATCATATGACCAGTTGTTGCCCGGATCAGTGATGTTGATCATCGCTGATGCATTTTCCTGAATGAAGTTAAGTGGGTGCATCCAATTTGTCGAAGGCACCAGAATCAGGTTTGATGCACCGGTGGAACGAATTCCATTAATGGCTGCCTGTGAGGAGGCACACCATGTTGTTGGAGTCATGCCTCCGCCAATTGGTTCGTTCATTAGCCCGAAGATTACTTTCGGATTGTTTTTATAGTGAGTCGCCAAACGGCTCCAGAAGTCGGCAAACATCGAGTTGGGCCAGCCTCCTGGAACACCAACAAGATTCGTTTTGTATTCACCATAATTGTGAGGGTCAATGATTGTGCTCATGCCCTTTGCTGTGATCATGCTCACCACAGCGTCCAGCCTCGCCAATTCAGCTGGATCAAGTGCTCCATTTTCGGTTGGTTGCATCCTGTCCCACGAAAATGGCACACGGATGCAAGTCATTCCTTTGGAAGAGAAAAAGTCGATATCCGACTGCGAAGGGTATACGTAGTCCCAGTTATAGCGAGCCGGAACCCACTTCTGGTTGAATTCACCTCCCGAAATGTTGACGCCTTCGTACACCATGCCTCCAGTTGCCCATGCGGCACTGGTGCCGAGCAGCATTGAAAAGCCTAGCGACACACACGAAAGTAGGTGCGAGCGTCTTGCGCCCTGTAAGCCCGAGAGTAGCTTACGGGGACGTTTAATCCCAATTGACATTTACTTAGCTCCTTTGTGAGGTCGCGCCAGAGCGCCCCTCCCGAAGCTTGTGCGGTGTCCGCCACCGCGCCCACTACGGCAGCGATGCACCAGAAAAGCTTCAGTCGGTTTGTTTTGGCTGACTCACGTCCGACATAACCATCCTATGGTCGGAGTGTGAGGACCGTGTGAAGACCCGCCAGTAAGTAAAGGTCAAATTATCGCTAAAGTAGTTACGCCCGAGTTGAATCCCTCGGTAACGTCTGGGCGGAAAAAGATAATGAAATTTTCGTCGACACTATGTCGACACTATATGGATCGTAATTTTAGAAAAAGGCAAAGAGTTATTACTTACTCTTTTCTTTCTTAAGGCGATCCTTTTCTTTCTGTTTGGCAAGTTTTTCAGCGCGGCGCTGTGCTTCTTCCGCTGCATGCTTTGCGGCGACAGCTTCGTTTTTCTCTTCTTCTTTTTTCTCTAGATAATACGCATAGTTGCCGCTGTAGCTGATCAGTTCACCGTTGCGAATTTCTATTATTCGGTTGGCGATCTTTGAGATGAAATAGCGGTCGTGAGAAACGACAACTACCGTGCCCTCATAATTGACGATCGCTTCCTCAATCATCTCCTTTGCAGGGATGTCGAGGTGATTTGTAGGTTCGTCAAGAACCAGGAAATTGGCGGACTTGAGGAGCATCTTAGCCATTGCCAGCCGTGCCTTTTCGCCACCGCTCAAGGAACCTACTTTTTTGAAAACTTCATCACCGGGGAAAAGGAACCGACCGAGCAGGGTTCTGATTTTTGTATCTTCCCAGTCGTGAACTTCATCAGAAATTGTAGTCAATACTGTCTTCGAGAGATCCAGCGCCTCTGCTTGATTCTGTTCAAAATAAGCAGGGACTATATTGTGCTCGCCCATTTTGCAGCTGCCTTCCGTAGGCTTTTCGGTGCCCATGAGCAGGCGCAGCAGGGTCGATTTGCCGGAACCATTCGGTCCCAACATCGCTATTCTGTCTCCGCGATCGATATCTAAGTTAGCGTCCAGAAAAATGACTTTGTCACCATACATGTGAGACATCTCTCGAATTTCTGCGACTTCTCTACCGCTGCGCGTGGCAGCAGGGAAGCGGAATTTGAGGGTGTTTTCTTCGCTTTCCGGCGCTTCAATAAGTTCGATCTTGTCTAACTGTTTTTCTCTGCTTTTCGCCTGCGTGCTCCGCGTGGCGCTGGCTCGGAAACGATTGACAAAGGCTTGCTGCTTTTCCATCTCTCTTTGTTGCCGTTCGTAAGCGGCTTCTTGAGCTTCTCTAATTTGTGTTCTTGCTGTGATGTAGGCAGTGTAATTGCCGTGATAATAGGTCGAAACCCCGCGCTCTACCTCGACAATTCCGGTGCACAGGCGGTCGAGAAATTCGCGATCGTGTGAAACGATTACCATGGGAATGGTCAAACCCTTCAGATAGTTTTCCAACCATTCCACAGTTTCCAAATCAATATGGTTCGTCGGTTCGTCGAGGAGCAATAGATCTGGTGACTGAAGCATGATTTTGCCCAGACCTATGCGCATCTGCCAGCCGCCGCTGTATGTGCCGACGAGGCGATCTGCGTCTTCCAACGTCATGCCGATTTCCGGCAGAATTTTTTCCGCCTTGTGCTCTAAAGCATAGCCATCTTTCGATTCAAACTCGCGCTGCAATTTGTCCAGCTTGTGCAGCAGCTTATTCATATTTTCCGGCGCGGCCGTTTCCATCTCATGTTGCACCACATGCAGTGCATGGCGAATTTCTTCTACGTCCTTGTATGCTCGGAGCAATTCATCGAGAACTGTATTTTCTACGTGCACATCGAATTCCTGGCTGAGACAGGCAATTTTAAGACCCGGCGGTTTGATGACTTGGCCGGAAGTCGGCTCGATCTCGCCCATGATGATCTTGAATTGCGTCGTCTTGCCGCTGCCGTTTGCACCGACCAGCCCAATTCTCTCGCCGGTCTTCACCTCCCAGGTCACTTCTTTGAGTGCTTCTCCGGTCGGGTAAATTTTGCTGATTTTATCCAGTCTAAGCATTACTGATTGTGTTTCCGTCTGAGCATTTCTGCTCGAGTCCCCAATGGTCGCCAGTCGGGCCCGCGCGGGCGGTCCAGTACTTATTAGAGCACTCTTACGACAATCCGGCGTAGAGACAACGAAAAAGCCTAATTTTTTGGCTATTATTTCTGCACACAATCGGAGACTCGGCGCTTGGGAATTCTCGTCAGCTGCCAAACAATCAGCAAGTCATACAGCTCGCGCCCGCTATTCAAGGACATCTCCTTCGGTATTGAGGATCGCGAGCGTATCGGTCTTATCGGTCCAAACGGCGCCGGTAAATCAACTTTACTTAAGATATTGGCAGGCGAGGTGGAGCCGGATAACGGCGCGGTGGTCTCACGCAGGCAGCTGCGCATCTCGTTTTTGACCCAGGAGCAATCCTTTGAGCCCGATGATACGGTTGAGGAGATTGTGACTGCTGCTGCGCAGGAAGTGGAGTTTGAGGACTATGAGCGGGCAGCGTCAGTCGATTCGACGCTCGCGGACATCGGCTTCCCCGACCGCAATGCCCCAGCAGTGTCGCTTTCCGGGGGCTGGCGCAAGCGGTTGGCAATTGCCTGTGTCCTGGCGCAGCAACCTGAACTCTTGTTCATGGACGAGCCAACCAACCACCTGGACCTGGAAGGAATTCTCTGGCTTGAGACTTTGCTTAAGAAATCTAGCTTTGCCTACGTGCTGGTCAGCCATGACAGGGCGTTTCTCGAAACGGTTGCCAATCGCGTTATCGAGTTGAATCCGACCTATCCGCAAGGTTTTATCAGTGTAAAGGGAAATTACAGCCTGTTTCTCGAAGCCAAAGAGCAGCAGGTTGAAGCACAGGTCAGCCAGCAGCAGGCACTGGCAAGCAAGGCGCGCCGTGAAATCGCCTGGCTGCAACGGGGCGCCAGGGCTCGCCAGACTAAATCGCGTGGACGTATCAAGGATGCCGGTGAGCTATTTGAACAATTGGCTGACGTGAAGCAGCGCAATGCACTCACCACGCCTGTTGAGCTTGGGTTCGACTCGTCTGGTAGAAAGACGAAAGAGCTACTTTCACTTAAATCAATTTCCAAATCCATAGGCGGTCGCCTATTGCTTTCGGATTTCGATTTGGTTGTTTCACCTGGCACAAAACTCGGTGTGGCTGGGCGCAACGGCTCTGGTAAAACGACTTTGTTGCGTATTATCGCAGGCGATCTAGAACCTGATTCCGGAATAGTAAAGCGTGCCGACGAATTGAAAGTTGTTTGGTTCGATCAGAGCCGAGAACAATTGGATCAAACAAAAACCCTTAAAGACTCGCTCAGCCACCAGGGCGAGACAGTGATGTATCGCGGCCGAAGTACACACATCGTCAGTTGGGCGAAGAAGTTTCTCTTCCGTCCGGATCAGTTGAATATGCCAATCAGTTATTTGTCTGGTGGCGAGCAAGCCAGGATTTTGATAGCTAATCTGATGCTGAAAACCGCAGATATTCTCATTCTCGACGAACCTACTAACGATCTAGATATTCCATCTTTAGAGGTGCTCGAAGAGAGCTTGGAGGATTTTCCGGGTGCTGTCATTCTAGTAACTCACGATCGACTGATGCTGGATTCTGTTTCCAAATACATTCTGGCGCTCAATGGAAAGGGCAAAGCCGAGTTCTTTGTTGACTTTGAGCAATACGAGCAAGCTTCCGAAGAGTTCGGCTTACAGGAAGAAGCAAAGCCGGCGAAGCCGCCTAAACAGTCGAAACAGGAGAAGCCTGCCGTCAAGGTTCGCTCTAGTTTGACCACGGCCGAATCTCGCGAGCTGGAACGTTTGCCCGAAAAGATAGAAAAAATGGAAGCGGCGCTAAAAGTCATTCAAGATGATTTGCATAAGCCGGAGCACGCAGCTAATTACGGCAAGTTGCAAGACTTGATGAAGCAGCAAGAGAAAACGCAGAAAGAGTTGGAGCAACTGTTCAAGAGTTGGGAAGAACTGGAAGCTAAGAAATAAAGGTGATGGTATGAATTGGGTATTTCCACGGCTGGTCCTTTCAGCAGCAGTTCTAATCGCAACTGGCGTGGCATTGCCTGCTAGCGCCGATGACGCCGGCTTCCGGCGTTTAATGGACGCAGGTGTGAACGAGCTTAATCACTCCAAGTATGCAGAAGCTCAAAAGAATTTCGAAGACGCTATGAAAATGGCGGAAGCCGACAACAATAATGGTTACTTTTCTTTGAGCATGAGCAGACTGGCAGATCTATATCAGCGGCAGAAAAAATATGACGATGCCGAGCCGTTGTTCAAGCGTTCATTGTCCATCGCAGAGAAGACCAAAGATCCCGGCAGTCGGCTAAAAATCATGAGTCTCAACGGCCTGGGGACGTTGTATCTGGCGCAAAAAAATTATGATCAGTCAGCAATATTTTTGAAACGTGTTTTGTCCATGGTGGAAAAAGAAAAAGATCCCGACAATGACAATAGGTTTTTGCCGACCATTCTCGATAACCTTGCCGTCGTCTATCGAGCGCAGAAGAAATTCGCCGACGCCGAAGCGCTCTATAAGCGGGCTATTCCTCTGTGGGAGCAAGTTGCAGGTCCGGAAGATTCCGATACGGCAACAAGCATCAACAATTTAGCCGCGCTTTACTATTATGAGCGTAAGTATGCTGAAGCAGAGCCATTGTTCGTCCGTTCGCTGGCGATTCGAGAAAAGAATTTGGGACTGACAAACCCAGAAACTATAAACAACGCAAACAATCTGATCTTGGTCTATCGTGCTGAAAAGAAACTTGAGGAAGCGGAAGCATTGTCGAAGCGTTTCGCGTCGGTGGTTGAGACAGCGGATGGCGCACCACCAGTTTTAACGGGCGCAGGTGTAGATACGAGTGAATGGTCCAAAAACATTCAGGCAGGACGTTTGCATCTTTGCGAAGGCAAGTACGAAGAAGCAGAAAAAGAACTGACTGCTGCTGTGAAGGAAGCTGCAAATGGCGGGGTTGAGGATAGGCGCCTGGCCGCTACCCTGTACAATCTTGGTCACGTTTATGCCAGGCAAAAGAAATTCGCCGAAGCAGAGACCGTGTACAAACGTTCGTTAGCTATTTGCGAAAAGATTGCCGGCAATAGCGATATCGAGGTCTTACGAACCCAAAGCAGTTTGGCGAAGTTGTATTCGGAACAGAAGAGATTCGATGAAGCAGAGCCGCTTCTGAAGCGCGTGTTAGCCGTTCAAGAAAAGTCACTTGGGCGAAGCCATAAGGACGTGCAAGAAACATTGAACGAGCTCAAATCCATGTATTCGCTGGCAGGAAGAGCGAGCGAAGTTGCTTCCATTGAAAAACGATTGAAGAATATACAATCCAGCGGCACCAAAGAGACCCGAGGCATCAAGGAAGCGAGCGCGAGCGGCTCAAAAGCTTCGACTGAAACAAAAGAAACAGCCGACTCAAAGTAGTGTTCGACTAGTAGTTTGAAATAAACAATTCCGCGCCGATTTTGCTTTCGTTCTTGAGATTGCAATTGTTCATGCCATATTGCAATGACCAAGGTTCCAAATTCGCCCAGCTATAGAGTTCTCTGATTTCGGGGCAGTCATCATACGTAATTAGGAAACGATGTTTGGTATTCGCTAGGAGAGTAGCTAGTCCTTCATGATCAAACGAATGCAGGCTGCCGCCGTGTCCGTATAACTTGTTTGCAGTGTAATACGGTGGATCCAGGAATAGGAAAACGTCTTTACCTCGTTCTTCAATAACTTCCTTGAAGTCTATGTTCGTGATTGTTGTTCCATCCAAAGCGTCTGGCATCGGTTTTAGACGTTCAATGGATGATGCAGTAAAACGCCGAATACTGGCTGAGCTGGAAAAGCCCCCTGCCCGCGTTGTACCTGAAAACGTTACGCGATTAAAGAAGAAAAACAGTAATGCCTTTCTGAACTCTGAGGTGGGATTTTCCTTGCGTGCTCTTATGAAATACTCTTTTATCTCTTCTGCTGAATTGAAATTCGCACGCAGTTTTTCTAACTCACGTACAAGTTTTTTGCAGCTTGATGGATCTTGTGCTGTTTTCCAAAACGAGACAAGTTCTTCAAATTTATCGTTAATCCAATAACTATTCGCGAAGCCGGTTGCTTTTGCATGAAAGTACACGCTGCCTCCACCGACCAGTGGCTCTCTGTACTCTTTTGCCGAAGTTGGAAACATACGCGATATTTGGTCTATCGCCTTCTGCTTTCCGCCAGGGTAACGCAAGGGCGAGCGAAAGCGCACAGTTGCTTGTTCAACAACTGCTACGGAGGTTCTGGCAGAAAAGCCAGCTCGGGCAAGCGATTCCTTGGACTGTTTCATAGGTTCCATAATAGCTGTTTGACGATTCTTATCAACATCTAGGTAGTCTGACCGGTATATGCTCGGTATCTATCTTTAATACGAAGTGCATGAATAAAAAGTTCATCGGTTAAACTTTGACAGTCTGTTCCGGAAATGGCGCTAAGTGGTTTCGCAGAAGCAAAGTGGTAAAGCATTTGAATTCGCGATGGTTCAAGCATTGCAAGAGAAGCTTGGCAAAAGCTGTAACCCTATAGAATCAAAGGCTCTGGCTGGTGCAGCAACAGACTTTTCTCTTCAGGAAAAAACAAGACAGAAAGAAGATTTATTGGCCGCTTCGGCCGCGGTAGGTGTCTTATTTCAGTCAGAGCCCTATCTTCATTCGGCGTTGCAAGGGGATTTGCAGCTGGAGATGTCGTTGCAACTAGATAGGGCCGGAGCGGCTGGAGATGTGCGCGACCTTGTACTGCGTCATCCCGAAACTGGCTGGGAGATCGGTATCTCTGCAAAACATCAGCATGAAGCTCTAAAACACTCGAGATTATCGAACCAGATTGATTTTGGATTCAAATGGTTCGGACTTCCTTGTACACCTGACTATTTTTCAGAAATTGCACCAGTCTTCGAGCATTTATATTTGTGCAAGGCCCGAGGTATCGCTTGGTCTCAAATCGATGATAAGGAAGCTTCTATCTACGTTCCAATTCTAAAGGCATTTCAACGAGAAGTGATGAATTTAGATCGATTGAATCCTGGAGTTGTGGCACGTGGATTGGCTTCTTACCTCATTGGCGTCTTTGACTTTTACAAAGTAGTCAAATTGAAAAACGAAACTAAAGTGCAAGTATTCAATTTCAATGGCACGCTGAATCAGCCTGTGAAAGGAATTCAATCTAAAGCTAAGCTTGAGAAACTGAAGTTGCCAACTCGAATTGTGGAACTTGATTTTCGAAGAAAAGATAATTTGGCGAGCAACACAACACTGGACATGATCTGTGATAACGGGTGGCAACTGTCCTTTCGGCTACATAATGCCAGCACATTAGTTGAGCCCTCTCTCAAATTCGATATCAACCTTGAGGGACGACCAAACAATCTTCAGACATTCTCAGCCATTTGGTGAAGTTCCAGCATCCACTGGGGGCCCAACTTGGGGTATCCTTGCTGCACATTTATTTGTAGGAAACGCTGGGTGGGATGTAGTTCACGATGCGTGACGGTTGGAATCGAGCGACTGCTCTAATTGAGCTGTCAAAAGAAGAAGTGCAGACATTGCTGCGTCCTTTTTCGCCCGATATAAAAGTGATTTCTGTAGAGCCAACCGTCGGTGGGCTTGCCAATACTAATTTGAAGATCCATATCGCAGGAGAGAAGGAACCGCTGCTGCTTCGCTTTTGCATCAGAGATCCAAGCAGTGTGGAAAGAGAGTATCGCCTTTTGGAGCTTGTCGGCGGCAGGGTTCCAACTCCCCGTGTACACCACTTTTCAAAAGACAATCCAATCAATGGACATCCGTATATCTTGATGCAATGGATGGAAGGGAAACGGCTGGAGACCGTCGTTGATAATTTAAAACCTGATGAAATAGCTGGGTTTGGAGAGTCACTCGGTAGGACCATGTCGCACATTCACAGTTTTCATTTTGTGCACCAGGGTTTTTTCGATGAGAAACTGAATATCATTAGTCATATGGAGATGGGCGGAAAGGGGCTCCAATCATACGTTTTTGAATGTCTGGAAAATCCCCTTGTGATGCATAGAATTGGTGCAGGATTATCGAAGCGGCTTTCAAGTTTTGTCGAGAGTGAAGTAGCCATTCTCGATGAATGGACTGGAACTCCATGTCTAGCGCATTGTGACTTCAATGGCTCAAATATCCTGGTTAACAAAACTGCAGGTCTGTGGACGGTGACGGCGGTGCTGGACTGGGAATTTTCTTTCAGCGGGACACCCTTCTTTGACTTCGGCAATCTTCTGAGAGCCCCGGTGGGAGCGCTTCCCGGAATTGAGGAGTCGATTGAGAGAGGTTACAAAAACGCCGGTGGAACGCTTCCAGAAGAGTGGAGAAAAATGAGCAAACTCACTGATCTGACAGCGTGGTTGGATTTTTTGACTCGTGAAAGTGCCGGTCCACAGCTTATTTCCGATGCTCAGTCGCAAATAAGCAACACAATCGCCGAGTGGTAACGCGTTAGTTCGAATTGCGCAATTAATGTTCGTGTAAGCAGGAACCTTTGCCGGATTGCCCAGTCTTTCCCGGAGTATTGCCTCGGCAATCGAGCAGCGGCGCCATATGGTTGCGAACCAATACGAAGCGAATCGCTGTTGCTGGAAGGAGGATTCCCAAAATGTTTAGATCAAAATTAATTGCAATAACACTCCCGGCGATTGCGCTAGCGTCAGCTGTACCGGTTTTTGCAGATACCATCACTCAATATGAAGTGCGACGCACCACCAATGGTGTAACGAATATCGTTGAACCAGGAGTAGTGGAATATAGAAGATTCAGTTCGTCGGCTGCTCCGAACATTGTCGAAACTAGGACTATCACCAACAGTGTAGTTGCCCCCAGAGTAATTGTGCCAACAGCCAATACAGTCAGACTCGTAGAGACCCCTGTTATGGCTCCTGTCACAGAACGCCAGGTAATTCTCCATAACACCTCCCCGCTGATGTTGGAGCGCCAGGTTGTTCAGCCGGTTTTCATTCAGAGAGCTCCTGCTCCCGTGGTTATGGAAACTTACAGTCCGCCAGTTGTAGTTGAGAAACGCTATAGCAGACACCATCACCACAGAGATCGCCATCTTGTGGACATTGGTGCACCGCTCATTCATTTGAGAGCCTTCTAAGCGTACTCACACCAGTTCGTTGATGGGCCTCGTGCCCGTCGATGTGAGGAAGGAAGGTGCCCTGCCCCGGGAGCCTTCCTCCCCTCTCTTTTTGGCCTGAATTTGCGCAAAAAACGTTGTAAAGCCCGTAATTCCACCACAATCGCTTCATATTAAAGATGAAATCTACTCGCCTGGGGTGGTGAAAACCGGGGGGTAACCGATTGTGCAACACCTGACCCAGCTTTATTCTGAAGTCATCCCTTGCGCACATTGCGGTTCTTTCTCCTTATGACCTATGAAAACTTTGGCAATTCTGGAAATCCCCAGATAGAGCAAACAGGAAATGGCGCTTTTGAAGACGCCTATCAGCGCGCCAGCTGGCGGGCTACATACGGCACTGACGCCGGCACTGCCTACAGACAGGGTCAACCTCAGGACCAAGCTCAAAACACGGGGCAATGGCGTGCTACTTACGGACGGGATGTCGGGCAGACTTACAGGCAAGGTGTCCAGAGCGAGAACTCCGGCGACTGGCGCGCAACCTACGGGCGCGATGTCGCGCAAACCTACCGACAAGGCGTCCAGAGCGAGAATTCCGGCGACTGGCGCGCAACCTATGGCCGTGATGTCGGACAAACCTTCAGACCCGGCGTAGCAAGCGAGAATAACGGAGATTGGCGCGCAACTTACGGTCGCGATGTCGGACAGACATTCAGACCTGGCGTTGCAAGCGAGAGTAACGGAGACTGGCGCTCAACCTACGGTCGTGACGTCGGACAGACATATAGACCGGGCGTCTCCAATGACGGCTCTGGCTATGTCGATAACAACGGGCAATGGAGACAGAATTATGGCTCGGACGTAGGCCAGACTTACGTTCCCGGCACTGGCTATGTAGACAACAGCGGGCAATGGAGACAGGACTACGGCTCAGACGTAGGACAGACCTACGTTCCAGGCAATCCAGGCACTGGCTATGTAGACAACGGCGGGCAGTGGAGACAGGACTACGGCTCGGACGTAGGGCAGACCTTCATCCCCGGCGCCGTCAACGACCCAAGCATCGAGCCCTGGAGATACTATTACGACGACACTCTGCGCACCTCCCAAAGCTATAATGGCAGCTACCAGCCTGAGTTAGCTCAATACGCGGACCAATACGCGCAACTGGACAATTACCGCCAAACAGATCGGTATGCGCAGTTAGACCCAAGTGTGCAATTCGATCAATATGATCGT
>PNLN01000148.1 GCA_013823055.1 Cyanobacteria bacterium DS2.3.42 | reverse complement strand
ATTTATGGGTATATAGGAGGAAGCAACCGGGGGGTTGCTTGGGATCACTTGGGATTTAATACAAAAACTAAAGCAATGGCATCAAAGAAAGACGAACATCAAGAATGGGTTCTTAAGGACAATTTCTTTCACAGAGGCGTATCCAATGTGCGCAACACTTTGCACGGCAATGCAGAGGCTGCTCAGCGTGCTATGGAGCTGGTGAAAGCGAAACAAGCGCAAAACGCAGCGCAATTGGTACAACAGACCGGGGCACACCCCATACAGGTTGCCGCAGGACAAACATCTGCTATGTCGCAATCCTCCGTAAGACCCTGCCAATGCCAGAATTTGCCAGATGAAGAACTGGAAAAACGCGCTTTAAATGACCCGACATTGCCGGTTCTGAAGTTCCGTTATGTGTTGGGCAGGCTGCGCTCTGAAGTCAAACGCGCCGCCCGTTACGGTCATACGACCTCTGTCATGATCATCTCTATCGATGACTTTGCCTCATTGCCGCAGCGATTCGGCAATTTCGCAGAGATGGTTCAAGGCGAAGTATTGTTAGCCGCAAGCCAGCGGTTTCAAGCCATCATTCGCCGCGACGTAGACCTACTGGGGCGCTATTTGAACGAGCGCTTTATAGTAGTCCTGCCAGAGACATCAGCCGAGCAAGCGCTGCTGTTTGCAGAACGCATCAGAGCAGCCATTGAAGGCACCAGCCTTGAGCATATGTGG
This sequence comes from Cyanobacteria bacterium DS2.3.42, assembly GCA_013823055.1. Taxonomy (GTDB): domain Bacteria; phylum Cyanobacteriota; class Vampirovibrionia; order Obscuribacterales; family Obscuribacteraceae; genus QKMZ01. The sequence goes on along the minus strand of PNLN01000148.1, from coordinate 10,830 downwards.
CACAAAGTCAGCTTTACCGTCAGTCTGGGCATCTGCACTTCGACAGGTGAAGTTCTGCCTGCAGAGGAAATGATCATGCAAGCTGACGGTGCCACCGAAATGATTGAAAAGCAAGGTGGTAATGGAGTTCACCAGGTTATTTTTTAGGGCAACAAACTGCAGTGACGAAGTCGATCAGAACCAACGGCACCTCACCATTGGCGGTGGCACGCTATACTACCGAACAACCGGCGGTTTATCGGGTCTGAACGGAGCTGTTTGATGCAGGACGTTTTCATCTATATAACTCTAGCCCTGTTTCTATGGCTGATTTCATGCGCAATTGAAGCGCGCATTTTGTTTTGGGCCGCCGAAGTGAAGAAAGTCAGAGCCGGAGGATATGTGCCGCCTGAACCGTATTTCCTTACAAGTTTGCTGTGCCGGTTTGTCTGCTTCAATCTAGGATTCTTAGAAGTCGGTCCAATCAAAATCGTCGGCAAGGATCGCCTGCCGGCCCATGGTCCACGCATCATCGCTCCTTTTCACATCGACGCAGGTGACGCATCAATCGTCTCGGCGCTAATTGGAATCACACCGATGTACTACCTGATTCGCACGACGGAAGTACTCGGCTACAGGGGATGGATAGCCACTATGACAGGTGCTATCGCTGTCGACGAGGAGTCGCAAGAAGGACGCACAAGAGCATTCAAGGCAGCTGTCTCGGCATTGTCATCAGGGGGAGCAAATACACAACTTGTGATTTTCCCGCAAGGGCAGCTTGTTCCTGATGAGGTAACCCGCAGACACGAATTCAAGTCCGGCACTATGGCAATTGCAAAAATATGCGCGCGAAGAAGGAAAGAACCGATCTGGATTGTGCCAGTCGGCGTGCACTACAAGACCGATCCATCAGAAGCAACCATGTTTCAAAAAGCAATACAGGGACTGGGTTTTAAAAAATTTCGCAACCTGTTTGGTCATCAAAATTACGGTGCCTTCGCAGTGGTTGGAAGGCCTTTCAAAGTAACACCAAAAACAGCAGACATAGAAGAAATAGGCCGCGGGCTGGCGCTCGAAGATGATGCGGAAAAGGCTACAGATATGTACGTAAAACGGCTGGCCCTATTGCAAAAATCAGCCAGGAAACAAAGTACTCACAAGCGCGTGAAAACTTGAACAGGAGTGATTGGAAACTTTCAAACTCACTTAGTGTTGGGTTTCTTTACCCAACCCTTGTGCGCAAGAAAGTCATCATAAGCCGGTAATTGAGAGGGTTGAAGCACCTTCCTCACTCTTAAACGCATCAACAAATATTGATCGTTAATCTCACCGCGAATTCGTCCCAATTCTCTTTGCGCGACCAGAAGATCCTCTGCTGATGCGCCTGTCGCCATACCTGACAAAAATGCTGTCTGTTTTTCTTTGAACTTCTTTCGCAGTGGCTCGATGGTCGGCCGAAGTTCCTCAACGATCTGAGTTATCTTCTTGCGCTGCTCGTCGTTAGCTTTCACAGCTTCCAAAATCGGATTGACGTAGTAGCCGTAAGGCTTGTCGAAGCCGTCATTTGCGGGCTTTGCCTCATCAGCGCCGACCGGCACAAAACTGCCCAATTGCCCCAGACCAAGGCAAAGGTAAAAAGCAATTATCAGTGATTTAGCAACCCTTTCGTTCATTAGCAGCCCAAAGCAAACGGATTATCGTGTATTCGCGTATTCGTATGTATGTTGACGGCCATCCAAGAGAAATGTGCCCAGAAGCGTGCCAAACACCGACATATCGACATTCAGCCGATAATAAAGGGCTCGAAACGATGATGCGAGCCCTTTCGTCTTCATTATTGCAGGCGATGCTTTACCAGCCGATCCAGCACCAGAGATACTTCTCCAATTCGATCTCGTCTCTAATTTCAATTCCGTAGTTTCCGACAAGCGGTATTGTCGGCTTGATTTTACGGCTTTGATCGATGGCATTGATGTGAACCGCGTACATTACATAACCGCGTCGCTGATAAAAGCGCAATCCATCTATGTTGTCATTGGTGGTTATCATCCACATGCGGCTGCACGCTTGCTTGCGCGCTTCGTCTTCAACAGCTTCAATCAGGGCACTGCCGACGCCGTGCCACTGAGAAAGCGCATCGAGAGTAATCAATTCGCACTCTGCATCATGAATATGATAAGTAGCCACGCCAACCGGATTGCCGTTTTCATAAGCAATGAAACCAGGTAATTCAGCCGGTTCGTACTGCACGCCCCGTGTTACGACGAAACGCCCGCTCCATACTTCCTGCAACTTCGAGTGCAGCCATTCTCTGTGCTCATCGCCAATCGGTTTGATTTCAAGAGAAGGCGAAGGTTTTGATGCCGTGCGTTCTGTGGTCTGCATAACACTAAGCTCCTATATCGAAGCGCAATTTTGTTGAAGCCAACAATGAAAAGACGCCAGAAGGATGCCGCAAAGCGTATGTTTAAATCTCTTTCGATCCTAACACGACACTGTCTTGAAAAGCAGGGATCCTAAGTTATTAGAAGGCGAGATCCCATGCCCTTCGGGCGAAAGGGCTGAAAGCGAAAGTTTGCGGTTTCCAAAATATACGGCAGATTAATTCGTAGCGAAGAATTGAACTTTTTTGCCGCTAATTACGTATTTAAAGTTGTGCCCGTTGTGGTGAAAATAAAGTATGCGGACAATCAAAAAAAAGAACGGCCGGCAGCTCGACGCCCCCCATGTAGCGAACATATATAGACGAATGAAAGCAGCTAGTCCGGCAAATGCCAAAAGAAGAGCCATTTACGTAGCCCTGGCAATTCTTGTGGGATTATCAGGAGCGACCACTCTGCTCAGCGGTCAAGCCCTGGCCAGAAGCAAGGCAAGTCGCATAGAAAGGCAACAAGCCTCCAGCAAAGACTCTCGCGAGGGGGTTGCACACCTGCTTAATCGCGTCACCTTCGGAATTCGACCTGGAGACGTGGAGAAAGTGCAGGCTTTGGGCGTTGAGCGCTATTTGAAAGAGCAGCTGTCCCCGGACTCCATCGCCTTACCCAGCTCCATACAGCAAGTCGCGCAGGTTCCCGCCCTGACGGAAAACCCTGTAAACCTCTTTCTCAATTACGGAAAGCCTGCACTGAAAGCCCTCTCAAAAGGCGGTGGCAACACTGAGGCAGACAAGAAAGCCCTGGGAAAAATCGTCAGAGACACATATGGAAAGCTCTATCAAGAAGCAGCCCAGGCGCACCTCACCCGTGCAATCGACAGTCCTCGCCAATTGCAGGAAGTGATGACCGATTTCTGGTTCAATCACTTCAACGTATCAAGCGACAAAGGATTGGATCACATCTGGGTGGGTCAGTACGAGGAGTCTGCAATCAGACCGCACGCCCTGGGTCGATTCCGCGATATGTTGGGTGCGACGGCTCACCACGCCGCCATGCTCTTTTACCTGGACAACTGGCAAAACACTGCGGCCAGCTTCCGCCCTGTCGTCAATAATCCAAATAATTCAAATAATCCAAAAGCAAAAAGCCGATTCAAAGGCATCAACGAAAATTATGCTCGCGAATTGATGGAATTGCACACACTTGGCGTGGACGGCGGCTATACGCAAAAGGATGTACAAGAGCTAGCTCGCGTTTTGACGGGGCTGGGACTGCCACCCGGAGCGGGCGGGGGTTTCGCCATGCGCAATCCACAAGAGCGCCGCCGCATGCTCGGGCAGTTTCAAGGCAATCAAAGCCAAATTATGCCTTTCGGACAGCGCTCCAGGCAACGCGGAATTCGCAATTTCGGCGAAGTTGTTTCAGCATCATCAATACCGGGCGACGCCAAAAGCGGCTCCTATTTCGATGCACGAAGACATGATCCCGGCACAAAAGTGATAATGGGACAAACCATTGCAGGCGCCGGAGAACGTGAAATCGAGCAAGTCCTTGATATATTGGCTCGCCATCCCTCAACTGCGCACCACATTAGTTATAAACTCGCGCAGTACTTTGTGGCGGACACACCACCTGAATCGCTTGTGAAAAAAATGGCCGCCACATTCACTCGCACCGACGGTCAAATAGCTGCTGTTCTCAACACTCTTTTCGAGAGCGAAGAATTTTGGAATCCGCAAAACCGCAACAACAAATTCAAGTCGCCTTATCGCTATGTTGTCTCCAGCTTGAGGGCAACAGATGCCACCATTGTCGATGTAGTGCCTGTGCTCGCTTATCTTAAACAGGCAGGTCAACCGCTCTACAAATGTCTAACTCCCAATGGCTACAAGAACACTCAAGAGGCATGGCTGAATCCCGATAGCCTGATCAACCGGCTCAACTTCGCCACCGCCCTTGGTGCCAATCGTTTGCCGGGCGTAAGAACTGAAAACAATAAACAAGGCGACATTACAGACAGCCTGGCAATTGTCTCAGAAAAAACAGTCAGTGCTATCGAGCAGGCTCAGCCTCAGTTGAGGCAAAGTCTCGTGCTCGGAAGTCCGGAATTCATGATGTATTAGGCAAACGGCTCGATTTATAGCTATGTTGGTAAACAAACAGGTTGCATCCAAATGAACAGAAGAGATTTTTTGAAAACTGCCGGTCTGGCGACAGCATCTTTGCTTATGCCTAATGTTCAAGTCTGGGCACAAGCGGGAAAAACTGCCAGTGCGGCTCCGTCCAACAAACTTGTGGTGGTTTTTCTCAGAGGTGCAATCGACGGTCTGAGTGTAGTTGTTCCTTACTCGGATCCAAACTACTACAAAGTCAGAAATAACATCGCTATCCCGCCGCCGGGCAATGAATTAGGCGCGCTGGATCTCGATGGTCACTTCGGTTTGCATCCATCACTGGCACCGATTATGCCTTTGTGGAAAAACGGGTCTCTATCATTTATTTTGAACACCGGCTCTCCGGATCCGACACGCTCGCACTTCGACGCTCAGGATTACATGGAAAGCGGATGTCCTGGCAGAAAATCGACCAGCACCGGTTGGTTGAATAGACTACTGGCGCAATTACCGGACAATCATTCTCCCGTTCGCGCGCTCAATATCGGCACCACTACTCCCAGAATTCTCCAGGGGCCGGTTGCTTCGGCAACCTTCAAAGCAGAATTAAAACGCCGCCGCAGCCCCATCGACAATGCAGTCATCGCCGCCAGTTACGAGCGCATGTACGAAGGTCGCGGAGACAGCTTGGAGCGCGCATTTTTAGACGGCATAGAGGCACGCACAACAATCAATGAAAAACTCAACGGTGAGCAAATGCAGGCTAATGGCGGTGCGATTCAGGCAAGCAGGTTTGGTGCGTTCGGCAAGCAGCTAGGAAAATTGATGAGTGAGGAGCCCAAAGTGCAAGTTGCCTTTGTCGACCTGGGAGGCTTCGACACTCACGTCAATCAGGGCAACGGCAAAGGACAGCTCGCCAATCACCTGAACGTACTCGGAAACGGATTAAGCGACTTGGCAGGCGCCCTGGGCGACACTTATTCAAGAACTGTCATCCTGGTGATGTCGGAATTCGGCAGGACAGTCAAAGAAAACGGAAACAACGGCACAGACCATGGACACGGCAACTTCATCTGGGCGCTGGGCGGAGCGGTGCAAGGTGGTAAACTGCTCGGTCACTGGGACGGAATTTCGGACCGTGCACTTTACGAAGGCAGAGATTTGCCGGTGAGAACCGACTTCCGGTCAGTGCTTTCTTCTGTTGCCGGGGACCATCTGCAACTTTCTTCTAATCAACTTCAGACAGTCTTTCCAGATTTTTCAGCGTCAGGCGGCAACGCCATTTCGGGAATATTGAAAGCCTAGCCCTTAACGGGCAGTACATTCCGACACTACAGACGGTGCCCAATAAATGCGAAAAATGCGAAGCCGCCATTTACATAGCGGCTTCAGCACGGCTTAGGTCCCCTCAAAAACTTCTCGATTATTGATTCAGGTCAGGAAACTTCAACACTGCTTGACCGGCTTTATCTATAGCTGGTTTAGCCAGGTCGTACACCGCTTTTGCGCTGAACATAGTCACACCCAATGTGCCGACGGCGATAGCGGCGGGCGGAGCTTCGGGAGCCAGGACGATAGCCAACGAGCAGAGGGCGCCTGCCGTATCGGTGACGATGGGAGTCTTGCTGCAGTAATCAACAATTTTCGGTCCTTCAGTTCTCATATCACTCCAGATCTGAGCGCCCAGGTGACCGGCATCATCAATGGCATCTTTCACATCAAACTGGTGCTTATCGCCGTGGTGGATTTGGAAGGGGTTAGACATAGTAGCGTTCCTCTCAGGGGACCCGACTCGCTGGTCGATGCACTTACAATATGAAAAATCCGCCCTGCGGTAACTGTTGAATTGAACACTCTTTGCCCGAGCGCTTCAAACCTGGCTAAATAGTCGCCCCCCCAAAATTCGCCATCAGAATCACCCAGAAGCCAAAACTCGCTTAAAGAACTCAAGGACTCGATTCTGTAGGGTCGACGCCATGCGTCGACCGCTCCCGAAATGAACTCGTACGGGCGATGCCATGCATCGCCCTGTCGCAAAATGAATCACGTAAGGCAACGCCGTGCGTCGCCCTTGCAGTATCCAAATAGGTACTGGAGCCCTTCTTCGAACTTGCCGCAAGCGCCAATCCTGAAAACCAGGACGGGGCAACGATTTACGCGCGCCTGGCGATTGCTGGCCTCTAATTCGGGCATAATAGATATATTGGAGACCCGGATTACCTCACTTGCAGCTAGATCCCAGACCAAAATCCATGGATAAATCAACGGGCATTCCTCCTATTGGAGAACTGTTGGTCCAATGGCAGCTCGTTTCTGACAAAGACAGAAACGCAGCGCTTACGGATGCGCGTAAGCTTTCCTTGCCCTTCGGTTTGGCACTTAGACTACAAGGCGCTGTAGACCTGGAGCTGCTTCACAATGCGGTGACAGCACAGGCGCTACTTCGTGATTCCGTCATCCTGCCGCAGCACGCCCGCGAAGCCATGGCTGTGGTGATAAGAAAACGTATTCAATTTTCTCTAGCTCTGGATCTTCTCGGTATCGAAGTCGGCTCTAAAAAACGCTGCAGACTGGGAGAGCTTTTACAGGAGAGCGATACCCTCAATCGTGACTTACTTAAATCGCGACTCCAATATGCAAAAGCCACTGGTCTTCCGCTTGGACGAGTGGTTTTCAACCTGGCAGATGTACCGAAGGATGTCATCGACGTAGCGCTCAAGGTGCAAGCGCAGGTTCGCGACGGGACGATGACACGAGAAGAGGCTATTAATCAGCTTTATTCGGCAAGGCGCTGCAACACGGTAATTTCAAATGTCAGCCAATCGCTCATGGAGCAGCGCACCCAATTGGGGCAATTGCTCAGCATGGCCGGGCTTATTTCTGAAAAGGATGTTGAATACGCGCTGATCATGTCCAGCGCTGAAGGCAAAGCGCTTGGCGAAGCACTAACATCGCTCAATTTGATCAAACCCTACGAAGTGCACGCGGCTCTTGAAGTGCAGCACATGATCAGGGCAAACAAAATCAGTTTTAACCAGGGATTGAATCAACTCAAAAAACTTTTGTCCGGTAATGAAGATGAAAACGATCGTACCGGAACCTTGCACCAAATGCCGGCAATGGACAAATCGACAGTGTCGTTTTCTTCGTTCTTGAAATTGACTAACTGCATTCCAAAAGGCAACGACGCAAAAAACACCACACCTGCAGAACAAAAACCGGACATGGACAAACAGCTCGATGACACGTGGCAGGAATTACGCAGCGGCTTCCTACTCGCCCTGCCGGCTGATGCGCGCATACATCCTGACGTGAAAGAAATCTTGCAGCGCTCGGGTTTCCTCAGCGACAAACAAATGAATTCAGTGCAGCGCGCAGCCATGGCGTACAAACTGTTCCGAGATGATCGGCTAAACATCGAGCAGGCATTGATTCAATACCACCGAATGCAGGAAGAGGAAGCAGACGTCAACGCTTTTAATGGCAATTTGCCTCAACTAAATGTTTAGCCAAAAAGCAACATTTGGTTGGAACCTGGCAATTGAAATTTCAGTCGATCTAAACAGCTGACCGTAAAGCGTGGAAACCGAAACCCTTGCAATAGTTGGCAGGTTTGCTTAGACTGTGAGCGCCCGGCGCAGGAAAGATTATCGTGGACACTCTGCTTTTCGACACAGAACTTGCTCTAGCGCTAGTTTCGCTGACCGCAATGGAAATCGTGCTGGGTATCGACAACATCATTTTCATCTCAATTCTTTCATCACGCTTGCCTGAGGAGCAAAGAAAGAAAGCCAGGCTGATGGGACTTGCGTTGGCAATGATCACGCGCATCATGCTGCTTTTCTCTCTGTCCTGGGTGATGTCTCTAAAAACAACCTTGTTTACTCTGGTAAATCACGGATTCTCAGGTCGAGATCTAGTCCTCATCTGCGGGGGCGCATTTCTAGTTTGGAAGGCGACCAAAGAGATTCACGAAAAGGTTGAGGGACTGGAAGACGAAGAGATTGCCGCCCGAGGCGCTCCTTCATTTTCAGGCGTCCTCGTTCAAATCATGATTCTTGATATTGTATTCTCGCTGGATTCAGTGATCACCGCTGTAGGCATGGTAGATCAACTCTGGGTTATGGTTCTAGCTGTCATGATTTCTGTCGTCATCATGATGATTTTCGCCACTCCCGTGAGCGACTTCATACAAAAAAATCCAACTGTGAAAATGCTGGCGCTGAGCTTCTTGCTGCTCATCGGCGTTATGCTCGCAGGTGAAGGAATCGGGCACCACATTCCGAAAGGCTATATCTACGCTGCGATGGCTTTCTCTGTGTTTGTCGAGAGCTTGAACTTGGCGAGCAATCGCAAGAGAAAAGCTCAACACTTAGCGGATGTTCCTGTCCCTGTGACGAGCCAGCCCGAACACTAATCTGCAAATAGTCAAAACAGTAGAAAGTCAAATGCCAGCTTGTTTCTAGCTTCTGGGCGAATCTGTGGCTTTCGCACGGACATGTTCCACCAATAAACGAAACGCTTCAGGAAGCGACCCGTCGTCGTAAGTGGCTTTGTGTTCTCCCCCGCTTACAGCAGAGAATTCATAGAAGAACATATCCGCCGCTCCCGGCGTGGTTTTCTTCTCGTTCTTCATTGAAAGCAGTCCGCTGCCTTCAATCAGCTTTTCCAATTTCTCTCTGTCTTCTTTCGCAAGGTCCGTCATTTTTACGGAGTAACTGCGATTGACTGCAGCAAATCCACCGGACTGATGATAAGTAAAACTGGTAATTTTTTCCATTTTTTTATTAGCTTCGCAAGTCTTCGGGGGTTTTGAGTGTTTCGGCTTTTTGGCTTCAGCACTGACTGGCGACATCTGCATGATGGAAAAGACCAAAAGCATCAATGCAATATTTTTCTTCAGACCAGTCGTATCAATCTTCTGATTTAGCACAATTCGTCTCCCGCAGTCCTTCTAATTTTTGAGCCTTTGAGTTTGCGAACCCCTTATATTGTGAACGCCTAACAGAAAGACCAGCGCATTCGAAAAATTGTTCCTCTCAACTTGCCTTAGCGCTCGAACAGCACATTTGAGTTTTTAATAGCCGCATCGACACTTACACGATTAGTGATGAATACTACCTTAAGCGGCAATCCTCCATCCGATTTCAGCCCCAATGCCATGAGTTCGTTATTGAGTTCCAATGCCTGCTCTTTATTGGCATCCGGCTGCGGTTCAATTCCTACAGCAAGCTGCTCCTGCTCACTTACAGGTTCGAAGAAACAGCCGAAAATCATGCCGCGCTTGACCATTTGATGACGTTCCAAAACTTGCTTTATGGTCGCGCCGCATCGAGCAACAGTATCAACGTCGGCGCAATGCAGCGAAATCTGCGCGCCTGAGCTAATCGTAACTTGCGCCCAGGTCCAGGTCTTGCCGTGTTCTATTGGCAGTTTCGATTTTGCAAAAGATTCCATCTCCCATTTGCGCAAGATCACTCCGCCGCTTTTGGTTGGATCCAAAAGCACCGCCTCCATCGATTTTGCAAGCGCGATAGAACAAAGATCTTTCATGGTGATCGATCGTAAAACAAACTCGGTGTCAGGATCCCAGGCAGCGATCAATCGTTTGCCGCTGAAAACAATAATTCCAACTTCGCCACGAGCATTAGTAATTGTCACCGGCTGACTACCTGCGCCTTTATCTAAGCCAGGCAAAACAACTTCACCGGCATTTAGTGCTTCATACAACTTCAGGCGATTTATGACGGTGTCAGTTTCGCGCACCACTTTGATCGCTTGAGTAAGTCCGGCTCTATCAGTACTTACTTCAATCGATTCTTTTGTCGGTTGCGAGCGTTTCTCGGCCAGCTTCTTCAAGTTTTCCGGTTGGCGATCGAAGGCCGCCTGAGCAGGCTGGCAACCCTCTCTGGCAGAGCGAAGATAAAGCTCGAGAGCTTTGTCTCTTTGCGGCGTCACACCGAGACCTTTTTCGTAGCAGATGCCCAACCAATAGTTTGCATCGACTTGTCCGCGGCTGCTCAAATCCTGGAAAAGATCGAGAAGCCGTTGAAAGCGACCTTCAAAACCATCTTCTGACCAGAGTCTATCCTGGGTGAAACAGCCCTCTGCCGCGCGTTCCAACAAAGCTTTTGCGCGTGGGCGGTTTACTAGAACTCCCTGTCCTTCAATAAGCGCCAGAGCTAAGTTCCACTGTGCAAAGGCATTGCCTGCATCAGAAGCAAGTTCGAGATACTCAATGCCCTTCTTCTCTTCCTTCTCGACACCAATGCCTTCAAGAAAAATAACACCGAGCAATGCCTGAGACATCACGTCATCCATTTCCGCCGCCCGCGCCAAAAGTTTTACTGCAGTTGCAG
>PNLN01000147.1 GCA_013823055.1 Cyanobacteria bacterium DS2.3.42 | reverse complement strand
TTCTGTAATCCATGTGCTTTCTCTTTCCGCACACAGGCGCATGGTTTTTTCGAAATCCGCGTTGACCTTCATCTCGAACTTACCCTGTCGAATCGTGCGAGCCAATCGTTTTGAGGTATGAAACTCGTCGAGAGGAATAATGCAGCGCGGGTCCGGTGAATACCAACGAATAACTCCGTCATCGTGACCCATCGGAAAAATGCCCGCGGTATACGCGCGCAGCACGAGTTCGGCGGTGAACTCGGGATCCAACTTGTTGCGTATCCATTTCATAGGTTACTTTTTCGAACTTGGAGTCAAGCTGCGGATGTAAGCGATCAAGTCCTTCATGTCCTTTTCGCCCACTTGCGCCTTACTAAAGGATGGCATACCTGCACGGGGCACACCTGCCCTAATAATCAGTTCGATCTTCCCATCTTCTTTATAGCGTGCCAAAAACCCCGGACCCTTGAGCGGCCTATAAGGATGAAGAGTATTGTCGCCGTTTGGGTGACAGCCGGCGCAGGTCAGTCGCTCGAACAGTATCTTGCCATGGGCGACCTGATCGATGCTTCCCACCTGGACTTTTTTTTGCGCTGGCGCGTTCTTTGGTTGGACTGTGACAGGTTTTGCGGCGCAAGCGGTGCTGAAAAACGCCAGCAAAAGAGCTTGAATTGCCAGAGCCCTTTGCGGCTGAGACCGATCTGGCTTGAAAAGGAACTGTCCAAAATGTTGTTTTGCTTGCTTCATTCTCTAAATTCTATCGCCCAGACTGGGGTTTCATCTTTATGGACCAAATTTGACCAACTTCATTGATACGTTGAGCGTGAGGTTCCCTCGACTGCCCCCACCTTACTAAAGCGACGACCGCCAACAGCAAAAGATCGATTTTGCTTTTCGGCTCGGAAGTCCTCGATTTTCAGGTTTATCAAGTGAGCGATTTAGCAACACGACAAGATGTAAGCACAGGGTCCGACTCGACTGGCTTTACGGCGTCGACCGAAAGACAAGCTTCAACGCGTTTGTTTGATGAGGCTGATAGCCTTCGTGCATCGAACATCACAGACTTCAAGCAGGCTCAGTGCACTCGCCAGCCTGCCGCCGGTGAAGTGCCGGTTATGAAAGCAGGCAAAGCGACTAGCGGTTGTGAGTATGAAGATCTGAACAAAGTTGCAAAAGAAACTGGGGTTCTGAACGTGCCCAATCTCTGGAGCACCGCCTCAGACTCCACAGCGCGCGTTGTATTGCATGCAAGAAAAGGAACGGATGAAGGCGTGCAACAGGGAACCAGCGTGGCGATCGGAAAAGTCGGCGATCAATGTGTGATGGCAACTGCTCGTCATGTTGTGGAAGACAAGCCGAGCCGGAGAATACTTAATAGCGCCGTTGAGATGAACGACGGCAATTTCTATAAGTATGATGTGAAGATCCTGGACAAGGTCAGCGATCGCGCTGTAATTGCTGTGAAGACGGGCAGCAAAACTGATGAACTTTGTCATCCGGTGCAAGCCGGCGAGACGGTTATGACATCCGGAAACGGAGTGATAGCAGGCTATCCAGGCAATACTAATTCGAAGCATCTTTCCATGGCCCGTGTTGAGGGCGTGCAAGAAGTTGCGCCATACTCATCTGACGCGAAGGGCAATGGGAAGGAAATCACTGCTGAAGCGCACACGAAGAAAGGAAATTCCGGCGGTCCGATGTTCGACACTGCTGGGAAATTACGTGCACTAGTCACTCGTGGTCCTATCGATGGCCGACCAGATGACGACGTTACTGTGCTGGCTCCCGTGACTGCACAAGATCAGCGCAGATGGATGCAAGAAATCCGAAGAGCTAAATAGCCTTTGCGATTGCTGTGTTTAATGGCATCGTCACCGCTTGGTCACGCTGCAACTTTTATGCTGCGTTCACAATATTCACACAGCATTCATATTACATTGGCAAGAATGCCAGCCTTAATTGGGCTGAAAACAAGACCACATGCGGGAATTACGTATTGCAAAAGTTCAGTGATGCCAATAGTTTGAGAGAGCTGTAAAAGGCTCTTCCATCTCCCCTCATAGCTACAACAAAGCACCTTCAGTGCTTCGGTTTTTGCGCGTTTACGAATGACGTTGTGAACTGCAACCCCACTTCCTATTTTTGGGAAATTGAACCATGTCTATCTTTAGTAAGAAAGCCGAGAAAAGTGCCTTTGGTAATTCTGATCGAGTCCCCGAAGGCTCCAGCGCTGTAAGCGATAGTGGTTTGCGCCAACAAGCTGGGCAACTTCTTTGTGACAAGGATTGCAACTCAGCATTCTCATCAAGAATGTCCGTAGCGGGCGCCGAGGGTGCAGGAATGTCCGCCAGGGGTAAAGAGACACCTTTGGAAGAGATGGCGCACGCCGCCGAAAACGGCGAAGCCTTGAAGGGAATGAATGTCAATGCAGAACAGGCAGTGGCGATGTTAGATAAGCATCCGTCTTCAGAACTTTATGCACATTTGGAAACGATAGATCAGCAGGCTGCTGTCGATCTTGCTGTGAAAGACCAGCGTTTCGAGCGACTGGCAATGGACAGCGACAATCGAGCGGTCAAGGACGAAGTCTCAATGAGGCGTTACGCGCAGCCAGTGTCAGCATAGCTGTGGTCGAAAACTTCTATTCTTTTCCAAAAACGAATGCAACTATAGCCCTGGAGTGCTCGGTGGGCGCAATTCACCCAATTCGCCTTCGATGTTTTTGAACCATACGCGCGGTATCAATCCGACGCCTCGGATGAGCGGAGGCGGCTCAGGAAGCGTCGCTCCGTATGCGTGTAAAACACTGTAGGTTTGATGCACGCAATTGTTCTTGAGCACATCCCAGCCGCACGCACCACTTGCTTCAGCCGCTTGTGCCGCAGGTTTGGCTTCAGCTTTTGGAACAGCTAAAGATTTGTAGTGGTGGTATCGTATGTGGTTGCCGGCTTTCATCGTCTCCATCATCGTTGCTAGCGTGCCTTCCTGGCTCCAGAAATCTGTATCACCGCCCACTTCAACGGATGCGTAATTGATCCAGGCAACCAAATCGTTCATCTTGTGATGGATCAAATGATCCGTCGAGCCGAAAAGGTAGCGGTCGTAACCGTCCAGCTTAAAGCCCCATCCGATGTGTCCGAGGTGGGCTGCTTGTTTGTAATTGATGAAAATAAAGGCGCGACCAATCATGGGATTCCCTGACTTAGCGTCGCTCACAGAGCGCTTTTCTTCTCGTAGCGCTGGAAGCGATATTCAATCTCGTTCTCTTCCATCGTATCCGACACAGCCGCGAGTGCGAAGCGGTCGTCGATGGGAGGGAAATGAGCATCGCAATCAAATTCTTGCATAATCCGCGTCAGGTGAATGGTGGTCATAAGTGGATGCTGTAAAGCTTCTTTGTAAATCTGCGCGCCGCCGATAATAAAGCAGCGCTGGTGTTCGATACCTTGCAAAGCTTCCAGCGCGCTTTCCAAACTATTGCATACTAGAACACCCTCAGGCGCAGTGATAGCGGTGTTTTTTGTGAGAATAATATTGATTCGATTCTTGAGTGGTCTGCGTTTCTCAGGGATCGATTCCCAGGTTTTGCGCCCGACTATGATGGCGTTTATCCCACCTTCTGTTGCGTTGGAAGTCAGCGACTGGAAAAACTTCATGTCGCCTGGGATGCGCCAGGGTAGTCCGTTGTCTTTGCCAATACCGTTATCGAGATCGGCCGCCACAACAATTTCGAGTTTTTCTTCCACCAAATACTCCGTCTACACGGCAACAGGGAACTTGATGAAGCCCTGATGATCGTAATTTTTCAAAGTGAAGTCTTCATATTTGAGGTCGAAGAGGGACTTCTTCGGAATCTCTACCTCAGGCAGCGCTCCCGGCTTTCTTTCCAGTTGTTTCTGCAGACCTTCAAGATGATTTTGATAGATGTGCGCGTCGCCGATTGTGTGCGTGAAGACGCCGGGTGTTAGCCCACATTCTTGCGCCATCATGATCATAAGCAGTGAATAGCTGGCAATGTTGAAAGGAACGCCCACTGCGAGATCGGCGGAGCGTTGATAGAGCTGGCAATCGAGTCTGCCGTTAATTACATAGAATTGAAACATCATATGGCAAGGTGGCAGCGCCATTTTTGGAACATCGGCGACGTTCCAGGCGGTGACTATAATGCGCCGGGAGTCCGGATTGGTCTTGATCAGATCAATTGCGTTTTGAATTTGATCGATGTGGCGTTTCTTATACAGCCCTGTTTTTTCGTCGAGGTCATAAGCCGGCCAACTTCTCCATTGATATCCGTAAATCGGCCCCAACTCGCCGTTTTCATCCGCCCATGCATCCCAGATATTGGTGTGCTCGTGGAGGTCATCGTTGATGTTAGTTGAACCCTTGAGAAACCAGAGCAACTCTCTGACAACGGCCCCGAAATTGACTTTCTTGGTCGTCAATAGCGGAAAGCCCTGGCGCAGGTCGTACTTGGCTTGTGTGCCGAACAAGGAAATCGTGCCCGTGCCGGTCCTGTCCTCGCGCTTTTCACCGTCGGCAAGTACAGTTCGAATCAAGTCAAGGTATTGTCGCATCCTGCTACCTCTCTCGTTTTGCGGCTTTCGGAGCCGTCTTCATCAGCAATAAGAATAGCAGGAAAGGCGCAGCACTGCCAGTTCTCAGAGATTCGATCCGATATATGAGCCATATGCTTTCCATGTTCTTATTCATCTTAAAACTAAGCTGAATTCCGCCGGGTTTGTTTCTTTTGCGCCTTATCATGGTGCGTTCTTAGTTTAAGAAACCGTGACCAGGAGTTTTCAATGCTTACCGAGTACCGCAACGAGCCTTTCACAGATTTTTCAATTGCAGATAATCAAAAGGCTTTCACCCATGCGCTTGATGTGGTGAAAAAGAAGTTGGGCAAAGACCATCCGCTGGTCGTCGGTGGTGAGCGTTTGCCTGTTGAAGGCGATGACTGGCTCGTATCAACAAATCCGTCGCATCCGAAACAAGTCATCGGTCGCTACGCGAAAGCCACGCAGCAACAAGCTGAGCGCGCAATGAAAGTTGCTTGCGAAGCATTTGAAAGTTGGAAACGCGTCTCCGGTCCGGAACGCGCTCGTTTCTTATTCAGGGCGGCAGCCATAATGCGTCGCCGCAAGCATGAATTCTCCGCTTTCATGGTTCTCGAAATCGGTAAGAGTTGGGCGGAAGCAGATGCCGACACCGCCGAAGCGATCGACTTCATGGAATTCTACGGGCGCGAGATGATTCGCTTAAGTCAGCCTCAACCGCTGACGATCAATCCGGGCGAAGAAAACGAATTACATTACATTCCGCTTGGCGTGGGCATCGTCATTCCGCCATGGAATTTTCCTCTGGCAATTCTTGTCGGCATGACCACAGCATCAATTGTTGCCGGCAACACAGTTGTATTGAAACCATCGAGTGAAACACCCGGCATCGCCTGGCAGTTTTTCGAATTGATGGAAGAGTGCGGCCTGCCACCGGGAGTTTTGAACTTCTTGCCGGGCGCTGGCTCAACCATCGGTGATTTTCTGGTCGAGCATCCCAAGACTCGCTACATCGCATTTACAGGATCGAAAGAAGTCGGCCTGCGTATCAATGAATTGGCGGCAAAACCGCAACCCGGACAAATGTGGATCAAGCGCGTTGTCGCCGAAATGGGCGGCAAGGACTCCATTATTGTCGATAATTGCGCCAATCTCGATGAAGCCGCAGACGGGGTAGTTGCAGCGGCGTTCGGTTTCGGCGGACAAAAGTGTTCTGCCTGCTCTCGTGCAATCATCCATAAAGATGTTTACGACGAGATGGTCAAAAAGATCAAAGAACGCGTCGACAAGCTCGTTGTAGGCAACCCTGAAGATCGCAAGCATTACATGGGGCCGGTTGCATCCAAGTCGCAATACAAAGGCGTGCTCGAATACATCGAGATCGGCAAGAAAGAAGGTCGCTTGATCAACGGCGGCAACGCAATCAAGAACAAAGAAGAAGGCTTCTTTATTGAGCCGACAGTAATCGCAGACGTCAGTCCGACTGCTCGCATTGCTCAAGAAGAAATCTTCGGACCAGTGCTCGCGCTCATCAAAGCTGAAGGCTGGAGACATGGTCTGGAAATCGCCAACAACACGGAATTCGGCTTGACCGGCGCTGTTTATTCAAACAACCGCCGCAATCTTGAGCAAGCCCGCCAAGACTTCTTCGTCGGCAACTTGTACATCAACAGAAAATGCACGGGCGCGCTTGTCGGAGTCCACCCCTTCGGTGGCTTCAATATGTCCGGTACCGACTCCAAAGCCGGCGGCCGAGATTATCTGCTGCTATTCACGCAGGCGAAATCCATCGCTGAGCGCTATTAATCACGAAATCGAGAGTGGCGCGTAATAGAACAGGTTCCGATTTAAGGGCCACATTTTTGGGAACATTTTGGTCATCCCCCGCTGCCTTTCAGGTTTTTGAATTTTGACGGACGATTCCGAACGGGATACCGTTTTCGTCCCTACCGGAGATTTTTCGGCAGGGAATATGCCGCTGCTTCATCAAGACGTCCAGGACTTTCAGGCTGTCGATCCTTTCATCGGTACAAGAATTGACGGCAAGTATGAAGTGTTGGAAAACGTTGGTCAGGGAGGCATGAGCGTCGTATACAAAGCGATGCAGACAGCAATGCATCGCATTGTTGCCGTTAAGATGCTGAAAATGGGTCTGTCGTCTGATCCTGTTTTTTCTCAACGCTTCTCGAGAGAAGCTTCGCTTTTGGGCAAGCTCAATCACCCCAACATAGTTACTGTTTTCGACTCAGGCATGACAGCGCAAGGCAACCTTTATCTGGCGATGGACTTTCTTTCCGGGCCAACGCTGCAGGATATTCTTGATAAAACAGGCGCAATTCCGGTCGAGCGTGCTGCACCTTTGATTTTGCAGATTTGCGATGCGCTCAATCACGCGCACAAGCGAGACATTATTCACAGGGACTTGAAGCCGGGTAATATCATGATTGAAACAGATCATCGCGGCGAAGAAGTCGTGAAGATTGTGGATTTTGGTCTGGCGAAGATGGGCGAAGGCAGTGAACGCTTGACGCGGGCCGGCGAGCTATGGGGAAGTTCTTTCTACATGAGTCCTGAGCAATGCAATGGTGCTGAATCCGATGCGCGCTCCGATATTTACTCTTTCGGCATAGTGATTTATCAAATGCTCACGGGCAAAGTGCCTTTCCGTGGCAGCGGATTTATGGAAACAGTGAGCAAGCAGCTAAATGAGTCGCCGCCTCCGCTCAAGATGACAAAGGCTGATCTCGTTTTACCTGACATGACGGAGCGCGTAATTTTTAAGTGTCTTGAGAAAACCCCTGAGAGTCGCTTCCAGACGGTTGCTGATTTGAAATCAGCCTTGCAGTCGGCGCTACCGGAGGCGCCAAAGCCGGAAAAGGATCTGACGGCAAGAGCGCCTCGCCCGATTGGCGCGCCAAGACCGGCACCAAAGAAAGTCAAGGAAAAACCAAAAGAGAAGAGTCAAGGTTCGCAAATGAAAGGGCTGATAGTGCTCTTCATCGTGCTGATAGTTTGTTGCATTACAGTCTTTTTTGTTCTGAACAATCGCAAGCCGACTGATGCACCAAATACGGTGGCGCCGACCAGTTCTGAGCCAGTTACAAAAGAGTCTATAGGAGTGTACTCTCGCAAAAAGCCTACTGCTTCGAATGCAGCACCTGTAACACGTTCAGAGACAGCTCCTGTTTCACCTATCACGAAAACCAATCCTCCAGTTGACAAAACAGCAGCTCCAGCCCAGAAAGCAGCGCCGACTACGCCCGCAAATAACGGTTCTGCAGCAACTCCCAGTAACAATGATGCAACTACTCAAGCACAGAAACACGTTTCTACTCCGCTATCCGCGAAGAAAAAGCCGAAGCGAAGATCGGACGATTGGGTCGAAGTCCCCAACAACAGCGGTAAAAGAGTTAGAGATGAGAACGACTTCGTCCACTAGTACTTAACTATTGAATTGAACCGTAGGAAGTTTGGTAAGCCCTGCGTCTAGGCGAGCGAACTACCGTCGATTGCACAGATTGCGGTTTGTAGGATGGCTCGCCTTCAAACTGCACGGGTTCGCCCGGCTTGACTGGAACTTCTGGTGCTTCTTGATTTACAGCGTCTGAGCCAGGCGAAATTGCCGGACGTTCTGAGGCTTCTGAATTTTTTGAACCTTCAGAATTTTTTGAAACCTTTGAATCGGTTGTTTCGGAAAGTCTTGCTTCTTTCGTATCCTCTACAGCGATGTTTTCTTTTGCGGCAATCAGGCGTTTAGAGATTTCCGGCATCCGCTCTTGCGCAGTGAGTGCCTCACGCTCAGCCTCTTTCGCATTCATGGCGTGACGAATGTTGACGGTGGCGATAAATCCTATGGCACCGACCATTACGGCAACAAGCAGGTAAACAGGAACTTCGAGTTTTCCGAGGTTGCGCCTTTGCAGTTTCTCTGCGGCTTTCACCATCTCTTTGCGCTCTGCGTTTAATTGAGCTGCTTGCTTGGCCTGTGCTTTCGCCTTGGCTTTTGCTTCAGCCTTGTTTTGCGCCTTTTCTTCAGCGCGCACAGCGGCTTGCCGTGCGGCAACAATGCTTGGTGCTGGTTTTGAGGTATCAGGCAAAACGATTGTCGGCGGTGGTGCAATTTCGGCGACGGCTGCTATTGGCGAACTCTTGGGTGCGCCAATGCTATTCAAGTCAGCGATCGTATAAGACTTTTTGACAGGCTCAACTTCGCGCGGCGGCTCAGGCTCGACCGGTTGCGAAGCGTGTCTCCATGAGCGCAACCATTTCGCCAGCACTTGGGCCGACTGAAAGCGATCCTCTTTGCTTTTGGCGAGGCATTTGAAAACAGTCGCTTCTACATGGAAAGGAATATCCAGTTCGGGCGCAGCTTCTTTAAAACGGCGGGGCAGCCCGTTCATTTGATTTTCGATCAGAGCGTTGACGTCCTCGCATGAAAAAGGAAGGCGTCCGGTCAGAGTTGTGTAGAGAATGACGCCTACACTATAGATATCGGACCGCTCGTCGGTTTCCTCTCCTTTCAAAGCTTCAGGGCTGGCGTATTCAGGGCGGAAAGTTTTGCGCACATGGGTTCTTACTGCGTCATCTTTGATGGTGGCGCCGCCAAAATCCGTGAGTTTTGCCAGTTGTGCGGAATCGTTGTCGCCCATCAAAAAGATTGATGATGGCGTCAGTTCGTTGTGAACCACACCTGCTTCGTGGACGGCAGACAGTGCATCGGAAATTTCCAGGAATATTGGAAAAACCAATTCAGCCGGCAGAGGTCCTTCTGCGGAAAGCATTTCGCCCAGGCACATGCCCGTAACATGCTCGAAAACTATGTACAAATTTCCCCGGTCTGAAAAATGATCCAGCATTAACGGGAGATTAGGATGTCTTACGCGGTTGAAGGCTCGAATCTCAGACTGGAACAGATCAGCCTGGGCTTCCTTCGAGATTTTCGCTCGGGTCAATTCTTTAATCGTGACAATGCGCCCTGTGCGGCGGTCGCGAGCTTTATATAAGTTGTATCTGCCGGTGGAGCAAATGATGCCTGATACGCCGTAAATCGAGTTGAGCGTGCAACCGATTGGATATGCGCGCGTAAGCTCAAAGGTGATTTTTTCACTGCTGCTCTTGCTCAAGCGCAATTTCCCTCATGGGCGTGTTGCCTACATACTAAAGCCAATCGTGCTCCAACTCTAATAAGAAGACACTCACCAAGATGAGTGAACTTTAGGCATCGCGTTCTGACTATTGAAACGCAGATATTCACGCGATCCGATCGATAGTTTTCGGATTGAGTTTGGCGCCGAACGTAGCACTGTATGTAGTATCACTTTCGGAAAGGCAAATTTTGTACATGTGTTGACATCTCGGTTGTGTGATTGAATTTTTTGAACGATGTGAAGGCGCTTGACTACAGCTTTCGCACTCCACAGATGCGGGTCTGCTAGAATCTAAAAGTGCTATTGACGCAATTAGTAGGGATCGGCTAGTAGTGGCGCATTGTATGCGCCAGCTCGGTTAGGAGGTTTGGTTAGATGGTTGAAACCATTCAACTCGTGAGACAGATTGCGGTAAGAGCGATCGTCACGGAGAACTTCAAGGGCCAGGTCGGCGGCGAAATAGCGCGCAACCTTCAGCAAATCGACGCAGAATTGCAACAGCTGGAGTTCAAAGGCAAGCGTGCCATTGCAGACATCGAAAAACGCAGCGGTGGAGCCGTAACCGGCGATGCTCGCGTGCAGATTGAGACAATTCGCCAGCAGATTGAGGCTGAAAAGATGCGGCTTCTCCAGTACAAAGAGGAGATGCAAGGACAAAGCCAGGCGCTGACCGAACTGCCGGTAGGCAGCGTAGTCACTCAGTTTACGGTTGAAAATCCCGTCGAAGTTCGAGTTGGAGAGAACATCTTCCAACGCTTAGAAGGCGGCGAGATTCTTGTCAAGGACGGTATCATCCAAGAAATTCGCGTTTGATATCAAACGCTGACAAAAGTAGGGGCGATGCCATGCATCGCCCTTTCCTTTGATTATATGCACTTTCTGCTTTGAGAAGAACCGATTGATGATCTATGGATGATCTCCATAGATAATCTCTATAGATACTCTTTCAGCTTAAGCGTAACGTTGCTTTGGCGCAGAGCTCTCAGAGCTTTCAACTCGATTTGTCGAGTGCGCTCGCGGGTGATTCCCACAAGCTTTCCGACTTGCTCAAGCGTGCGTTGCTTTCCGTCATTTAGTCCAAATCGCAAGATCAGGACTTCACGCTCACGAGGTGTGAGCATAGACAGTACGCCACGGATGTCGTTAGACATCAGGCTTGCTTCAGTCGTATCCTCTGGGCGAGAAGAATTCTCGTCTTCAACAATCTCTGAAAGTGAGTTGTCGTCGTCTTCTCCGTAAGGAGTATCGAGCGAAAGCGGCGAGCGGTTTGCGGCGAGGATCTCTTTGATCTTCACCACGGTCACACCCATGCCCTTCGCCAGGTCCTCGAGATTGGGTCTGCGACCCATCTCTTGAGAGAGTTTGCGAGTGACTTTTCTCAAATTATTGATTGTCTCAACCATGTGGACAGGCACGCGAATAGTTCGCGACTTGTCGGCGATGGCACGAGTGATACCCTGACGGATCCACCATGTGGCATAGGTTGAGAACTTGTAGCCCCGTTCCGCATCAAACTTTTCAGCGGCACGAATCAAACCGAGGTTGCCCTCTTGAATTAGATCAAGGAATGGAAGACCACGGCCTTGATACTTTTTGGCTACAGACACAACCAGCCTGAGATTGGCTTGTACCAGGCGCTTTTTAGCCAGCATGTCGCCGGTTGCGATACGTCTGGCCAGTTCAATTTCTTCGGACGCGGTCAATAGCTTGATTCGTCCGATCGAGCGCAAGTAAAATTGAACGGGGTCCTCCGACGTTCCGGCGGCACGGCGACCGATCGGCGCGTATCCTGACGCGTCGTCGTCACTGTCGTCGCTTACGGCGCCCAGATCCACTTCATCATCCGTATTGAATGCTGCTGAGTATCCCGGCACTAGGTCGTCCAGAGTGTATTCATCGATAGATGTAGCGTACTTCCTGATCATTTTCCTGACGGCTTTAGCCGCTGTACGGT
>PNLN01000146.1 GCA_013823055.1 Cyanobacteria bacterium DS2.3.42 | reverse complement strand
GAAATGCTCAAGGCTCCTTCTCCGGAGCTGACTAAAAAACTCGACTACGCCAACGATTTACGCATTGGCAGACGCGCGATTAAGCAAGACGACATCGTTTATACAACCGAAGAAGGCAACCTCGATCAAGAATCAGCGGACCAACTCATAGAGTTCGACAAGAAATTGAAAGAAGGCGACAAAGGAGAGTTCGACGCGACCCCATGAAAACAGTCAGCATAGTCCAGTTAAATCGCTACCCTGTGAAATCCCTGGCCGGCATATCCATTCCTTCGGCAAAACTCGAAGAGAAGGGTATAACGTTCGACCGCAATTGGCTCGTCACCTTGCCCAGCGGCAAATTTCTCACGCAACGCGAAATTCCAAAAATGGCGTTGGTGAAAACTGCAATCACTGAAAGAGGTGATTTGACTTTGAGTGCCGAGGGACGATCGAATATCACAGTCGCGCATACAGTTCATGAAGGCAATGCTGAGTACAAACGGGTCACAGTCTGGAAAGACGAGTGCTATGCAATTGACGAAGGCGATAGTGTTGCAGAATGGTTGAGCGAGTTTTTAGAAACGAAGTGCCGCCTTGTAAAAATGAAGGACGGATTTAAGCGCCCTATTATTGATGAAGGCAAAGAATTCGACGGCAGCGTTCGATTCCAAGATCAGTATCCGCTGCTCGTTATTTCACTGGCTTCGCTTGCGGCTTTGAACGAAAAGCTGGAAACACATGTACCAATGAACCGTTTCCGCCCTAACATCGTCATCGATGGTTGCGAGCCCTTTGAAGAAGACGAATTCAAAACTCTACATTCAGGTTCCGGCGTCACGCTCAGCTCAGCAAAACCATGTGCGCGATGCGTGATCACAACCACAGATCAAACGACGGCAGAAAGAGGTGTTGAACCTTTGAGGACCCTCGCGACGTTTCGCGCCTCTGAGCATGGTGTACTCTTCGGTCAAAATCTGCTGGTAACGCACCCGGGAAAACTGAGTGTGGGCGACGACCTCACAGCTGAGTAAGTGCGTCGTGTCCAATTAAAAACGAAATGCGTCACGCGGTATGCCGCAGAACAATGCTTGCATAAGGCTTACCGGCGCCCGATGTTAAGTATTACAACCTCATTTGGGGAACCAGTATAATCTTTGGACAGTCTTGATATGCAAAGCCCTAAACTAGATTGACAGAGCATATCAATTGTCTCGAGGACCAGCATTGACGATAGGTTCGCCGCCCGGCCAGATTGCCCAACAACGAGAAAAGAAAGGCTCGCCGGTTCGCCTGATTCTCATTGTGATTTTCTTGTGCGTTGTTGCAGGAACGTATTTCGTTTTCAAACAAGAGAAAAAAGAAGTAGCCAAGCCAAAGCGCTCGGCGGTTGTGACTTTGGCGACGGCACAATTGCGCGACGTACCGGAGCAAATTCACAGCATTGGCAACGTGATACCACTGCAATCTGTTTCAGTTAAACCACGCATAGGCGGCAGAGTCGTCAATGTGCACTTCACGGAAGGACAAGTCGTCAAAAAGAGAGACCTTCTTTTTACCATCGACCCGCGCCCGGGCAGGGCGGCTTTAATGCAGGCCGAGTCTGAAGTGGCAAAACAAGAAGCGATGATTGCACAAGCGAAAGCTGCAATTGCCAAAGATCAAGCGACAACACGCCAGGTCAGGGCGACTTTGAAGCGCGACGTAGCACTGGCAAGGCAAGCAGAAAGAGATGCAGCCCGTTTTGATTTTCTCGCCAATGCTGGTGCCGTTTCCCAAATGGACAAGGAAACCCGGGAAACGAGAATGGAATCCACAAGCGCTACCGTTGAAGCCGGGGAAGCAGGCATCATCAACGCAGAAGCACAAGTGACAGTCGACAGAGCAAATTTGAAAAACGCCTACGCGATGCTTGAAGCAGCCAAAGCCAATTTGCAAAACGCAAAAATTCAAGTTGGTTTCAGCACAGTGAACGCGCCTATTGATGGCAGAACGGGGCATATCCTTGTTCTCAAGGGCAATGTCGTGCGCGCCGACGAAGACATTCTCACAACAATTATTCAAACAGAGCCGATTTACGTAGAACTTTCAGTGCCTCAAGAAGGCTTCCGCAAAGTTCAGGAATGTGCAACAAAAGGTGCGCTAACAGTGCGTGCAACACGTTCAAATGGGCAGGTGCTGGCGACTGACGGCAAGGTGACATTCCTCGACAACACAGTAGACAACACTACAGGTACGGTAAAACTGAAGGCTGTTTTCGCAAACAAAGATAAGGCGCTCTGGCCCGGACAGTACGTCGAAGTTGTGATGAACCTCGACAGCATCAAGAACGCAGTTGTAGTACCCACACAAGCTGTACAAACGGGGCAGAAAGGCCAGTTCATCTGGATTGTCGATGCCGATAAGAAAGCTCACATGCTACCAGTCACGGTTGGTCCGGCAATCGACGGCGTGACAGCAATATTGAGCGGCGTCAAAGCCGGCGACCAGGTTGTCACCGACGGGCACATCCAATTATCTGAAGGCACAAAAGTAAAAGTAACTGAGCCGCTGCCATGAACTTCGCGGGTCATTTCATACGGCGCCCCATTTTCACGACGTTGCTTATGTCGGCGATAGTACTTTTCGGCATGATTAGTTTCACAACTCTGCCTGTCAACGATCTTCCCACTATCGACTTTCCGACTATTTCTGTCTCTGCCAGCTTGCCGGGCGCCAATCCAGCCACCATGGCAAACGCTGTTGCCACGCCACTTGAGCGCCAGTTCGCCACTATCGCCGGCATCTCTTCCATGAATTCCACGAGCAGCTTGGGTTCGACATCCATAACCCTGCAGTTCGATCTCACACGAGACATCGATGCCGCCGCTCAAGACGTACAAACTGCAATCGCTGCAGCTTCACGGCTCTTACCTGTGATGCCGACTCCACCGACTTATCGAAAAGTGAATCCCGCTGATTCGCCAATCCTCTACTTGTCTCTCAGCTCCGATTCCTTGCCTCTCTATCAGGTCGACGAGTATGCTGAAACCACAGTCGCCCAGCGCCTTTCGATGCTTGCTGGCGTGGCTCAGGTCAACGTCATGGGCGGACAAAAATATGCGGTTCGTATCGATCTGAGTCCGGACGCACTGACAGCCAGGAATGTTGGCTTCGAGGACGTAACTACCGCAATCTCAAAGGGTAATGTAAATGTACCGGCAGGCACACTTTACGGACCACACTCTGCTTTTATGCTGCGCACCAATGGTTCGCTCACCAATGCTGAGCAATTCTCGAAGTTGGTCGTCATGTACAAGAGTGGCTCACCGATTGTCGTAGCAGATCTCGGCAAAGTCCTGGACAGCGTGGAAAACGACAAGCAAGCAAGCTGGTACAACGGCAAACGTGCCATAGTTCTGTCCATTATGAGGCAGCCCGGAACCAATACAGTGGAGATCGTCGACTCAATCAAGAAGCTGTTGCCTGAGCTACGCAATCAAATACCAGGCTCTGTAAGCATGGATGTTCTCTATGACAGAACAACATCTATCCGCTCGTCAATCGAAGATGTCGAATTTACGCTCGTCCTTACTATCGGACTTGTTGTGCTGGTCATTTTCCTCTTCTTGCGGAACTTGCCGGCGACCTTGATCGCAAGTATGGCATTGCCGACCTCTCTCGTCGGCACATTTGCCGCTATGCATTTGCTTGGGTTTAGCTTAAACAATTTGTCTTTGATGGCGCTGACATTGTCGGTCGGGTTTGTTGTCGACGATGCCGTTGTCGTGCTCGAAAACATCGTACGCCACATGGAAATGGGCAAACGTCCATTTGAAGCTGCGATTGAAGCAACCAGCGAGATAACCTTTACCGTCATCAGTATGACACTTTCACTGGTGGCAGTTTTCCTGCCGATTCTTCTCATGGGTGGAATCGTCGGGCGCCTCTTCAATGAATTCGCCGTAACAATGGCAGTATCCATAATGATCTCCGGCGTCGTATCGCTGACCCTCATTCCTATGCTTTCCAGTCGATGGCTCAGCCACGAAAAAGCAGAATCAAAGATTGCCTGGCTCGGCTGGTTGGAACACGGTTGGGATTGGCTGGCACGACAGTACGAGCGTACGCTCAAAGTCTCAGTCTCGCACCCCCGTATCGTGCTCGCATCGCTGATTGTCAGCATTGGCGTCACGGCGTGGTTGTTCACGATCGTGCCAAAAGGCTTCATGCCGACGCAGGACACAGGACAAATCTCAGGCTCTACTGAAGCGGCGCAAGACATTTCTTATGAGAACATGACCCGCCACCAGAAAGCGGTCTCTGACATTATTGAAAAAAACGACAGCATTCAAGGCGTGATGTCCAGCATTGGTGGAAACGCGGGCAATGCCGGACGAATTTTGATAGCGCTGAAACCATTTGAAGAACGCCACAAGAAAGCTGACGACATCGTCAAAGAGCTGCGTCCGAAACTCGCGCAGATTCCCGGCATCAACACATTCCTTCAAGTTCCACCCAGCATCAGGATTGGCGGTATGTCGTCAAAGAGTTCGTATCAGGTCACTCTGATGTCGCCGGAGCAAGACGAATTGTACAAAGCGACATTGGCGCTCAAAGCAAAAATGGACGACTTCAAAGAGCTGACAGACGTCAATACGGATATTCAGAGCGCAACGCCGCAAATCGACATCAAAGTAAACCGCGCTATGGCAGCGGCTTTAGGAATAACGCAAGATCAGGTCGAACAAACTCTGGCGAGTGCATACGGAAGCCGTCAGATTTCAACAATCTACGCGCCGACTAATCAGTACAAAGTGCTGATTGAGCTAGAGCCAAAATACCAGAGAGATCCTGTCCAACTCTCAAAACTGTACATCCGCTCCACCAGCGGCAAAATGGTTCCACTGGGTGCCATTGCTCAACTCACTCCCGGCACTGGTCCATTACAGATCAACCACCTCGGGCAGTTTCCCTCCGCCACAATTTCCTTCAACTTGCGTCCCGGCACTTCAATCGGACAAGCTGTCGATCACATAACCGAAGTTGCGAACGCCAGCGTTCCCGGCACTGTCAGCGTCAACTTCCAGGGTCAAGCGAAGACGTTCCAAGAATCTTTCTCGAACCTCGGCTGGCTATTGCTTCTCGCCACAGTGATTATCTATGTGATTCTCGGCATGCTGTACGAGAGTTTTATCCACCCGCTCACTATCTTGTCCGGCTTGCCCGCCGCCGCTCTGGGTGCTTTGATTACGCTGTTAATCTTCAAAGTCGACCTGGACATCTATGGCTTCCTTGGATTGATATTGCTAATCGGTATCGTCAAGAAGAACGCCATCATGATGATCGACTTCTCGCTGGAGTTGGAACGCGAGAAAGGAATGCCCGCCGCAGAAGCAATCTATCAAGCATGCCTAGTGCGCTTCCGCCCGATTATGATGACGACAATGGCAGCACTCATGGGCACATTACCGATTGCCTTTGGAAGTGGTGCTGGAGCCGACACAAGACGCCCGCTCGGTCTAGTGGTTGTCGGCGGATTGATTGTTTCCCAAATCCTGACTTTGTACATCACGCCCGTTGTGTACGTCTGGTTCGATAGCTTGCTTCAAAAATTCGGCAAGAAAAAAACGCACGCTGGTCACGAAAGCTTCGAGTCGTAATTCATTGAATTGGAGTTCAACCTGTAGCCGGCACCATGAACGGTTTCAATCAAAGACTCGTCATCCTTGAGATTGAGCTTTCGCCGAAGTCTGGTCAGCGTCGTTCGAAATGCATTCGTGCCCGATTCTGAATCCAAGCTCCAGACTCGACTCATGATGGCCTCAGCGCTAAAAACTTTGTCTGGGTTACGCATGAAGAATTCCAGAAGGCTAAATTCCTTCGGCAGCAATTCAATAGACAGGCCATCTTTGGTGACCCTCATTTGCTCGGGAAAGACAACAAGATTGCCAACGACAAGCTGACCAGAAACCGAATTAGCGCTCTTGCGAAGCTGCACTCTGATCCTCGCGGAAAGCTCGTTGAGGTCATAGGGTTTGGTCAAATAATCGTCAGCACCGCCATCGAGCAGAGCTTCCTTGTCGGCGATCGCGGACTTGGCGGTCACCATAATTACAGGCGTGCTATTGCCTGCGCCGCGGAATTGCTTCAGAACGTTAAAGCCCGATACATGCGGCAAGTTGAAATCAAGCAGAATCACATCGAATTCAGCCATACGCAAAAATTCGAGTGCCTCAGCTCCATCGCGCGCAATCTCGACATCGTAGCGCTGGGCAGACAGCCACGTTTTTACGATTTCTGCAGACGCATAATCGTCTTCCACTAGCAAAATCTTAGCCACTTATCCCTCATCAAAACTGGCTGGTAATGGAAGGACAATTATAAAGGTGCTTCCACTTCCTAATTCACTTTCACAAGTGATGGAACCATTATGCAACAAAATCAGCTCTCTGCAGATGTTCAAGCCCAAGCCAGAGCCAACTTTGTGAGCCGTGGCGGATACTCGATGAAAACGGTCAAAAATCTTCATTTGATCGTCCGGCGGAATGCCAGGGCCTTGGTCTTGTACGCGGATTTCTGCGTTCTTGTCTACGATTCGCCCCTTGATGGTTACTTCGGTATCGCGCGGCGAATATTTAACAGCGTTAGAAATGATGTTGATCAGAATTTGTTCAAGCCACATCCTGTCGCCTTCAATTTCAATTGATTCGAAAGGTTCAATCTCAATAACGATATTTTTTCCTCGTGCTACCAATTCCAGAGCCTTGGCGCTAGCGTCTAGCAAGTCGAACAAATCGATTCTGCTGAGGTTTAAGGACATGTTGCCAGTTCTCAATTTCTCCAGCGTCAATACGCCATCGATCAAGGTTGCCATCCTTTTCGACTCTTTCTCGGTGAGAGAAAGCAGTTTGTTACCCTGCTCGTTCAAGTTGCCCAACATCCCTAACCTCAACATTCCAAGATAGCTTAGAATCGTCTGCAATGGCGTGCGCAGATCATGCGTAATCATCGCAACTACCTCCTGTCTCAAACTCTCCATCTGACGCTGCGCAGTGACATCGTGCAAGATGCAATAGAAAGATCTATCTCTAAGCGAATAACTAGCAGAAACAGCAACATTTAGAGGTTCCTCATTTTCTCCCAAGAACACTACTTCGAACTCGGCTCGATTGGTTGACGCAACCATTTGACGGAGCTTTTCTGATACCAAACTGGCATCGTCCGGAGCAATCAGTGAGGTAAAAGACTGCCCTATAAGCTGAGGTGCCCATTGTCCCGTAGTGACTTCAGCAGAAGGATTTGCCGAAGTGATTTTCAAATCGTCATCGAGCGAGAAAATCAAATCCGTAGCATTCTCCAATATCGCCCGTTCTTTTCTCATTGCCGCTTCAATCCGACTGGTAGCTTCATGAAGTGCTCTGTCCAACTGCGCAATTTCGTCATCGCCGCTGAGTGCGCTAAGCAGCGGTTCCCTATTTGCAAAACGTGCAGCGTTCTCCTTCACCCTCATAATTCGCATTGTGAGACTGCGGCTGTAATATGTTGCCAGAGATAATCCAAGAATAACACTTGCCCACAACGCATAACGAAGCAGCAACGTAATCTGATGCCGGTCTTTCACGTTCTTCTCTAGATCTGCGCCAGGTTCAGTCTTGTTAGCTAGATCCAAAACTCCGGCGTTCAAGGCCGAAGCAAGCGCAGCGTCTAGTCTTTTACGGCTAGTAAGAAGAATTTCGTTGACTTCATCTACCGACTTCGCCTTCCGCAGATCAGTTCTCACATTGCGAAACTCATCCTTCGCATCTAAAACCGCCTGCTTCGAGAGAAGAACGGAACGAAGCAAGTCTGGGTCATCTTTGATCAACCCCTCCAGTTTCGAAAACGTGCGCAACAGGTTGTCGATAAGCACCGGAAGCATCTGCTCGGTTTCCGCGACCCCTTGCCGATAGCGCTTTTTCATGACGCCGACCCTGGCAACATCTCGAATGATTATATTGACGCATTCGTTGACCTGCCTCTTGTGGTCGAGCCTCTCTGCCTCTCGCTCCACCTGTTCTTGCAGACCGATTAGCACGCTAAACATGGCGATTTCGAAACACACAGGAATGCTGACTAAGAGCAAACCTTTATACAGCAAAGTGAGTTTCATAGAATTCGCAGTATATCGAAACACTGACAGGGCGTGTAACCGCTGCCGGAATAATAGCACAGGAATTTGCCATGACACACTGATGAAACACCTGTGACACGACGGTAAAACACTGGCGGAATTATGCTCTATTTGCTGGCGCCATGCACTGATGCAGCGTCAATTTACTAACAAATGCTATAGCGCTACTAAGGGAGAATCGGCCATGTCTGATTGCTTTAAGGTAAACGACTTTTCTCAGCGCGCAGCGGAGGGCGACACGTTTAAAAGTGTTGCACAAGACCAATGGAGCAGGAAACAAGATCAGTGCAGTCGATCGAATACTGCATCGGATCATTTACCGGGACTTTCACTTTGTGATGAGAAAAGCGAGCAACTAAGAGAATTATTCTCAAAAATCGAAAATTTGCTTAGAGATAACAGCCATCATTCAAAACATAAGCTTTATGGGGAGCATTCAAACGAATGTTCAGAGCGTCGATCAGGCGGAGCATCTGAAAAGGACTCTGAAAGACACTCTGAACATCGTTCGGATGTCACACCACCGTCCGACTGGGAGATGGACGAGCCAAACGATTGGGACACTGATGAGCCAAACGATTGGGGTAGTGATGAAGCAAACGACTGGGGCACTGATGAACCAACATCTCCGGACGACAATTGGACTCCGGTTTTGCCGGATACTACTATTTCTGAGCTGACGAAACTCTCAGAACAATTGCTGCCAGTGCACGCAAACGGCGCATATCCTTCAACTGAGGATTGGGAATCTCTCCATGCGAAAAATATACAGAAGGCTCGAAATGCAGCGCAAAATGAATCTGACCTCGAATTCTTCGGCGATTCGATCACTGAAGCAATGGGTTATGACCCCGCTGCGATGAAACCCTTCAACGATAATTTCGGTGCATACAAACCGACGGCACTCGGTATTGGAGGTGATGGCACGCGACAGTTGCTATACCGTCTAAACCACGGCGAAATGCAAGGGCAGCCCAAAGCTGTCGTATTAAACATAGGCACAAATGATATAGGAAGTCTTACTGCGGAAGAAATTGCAGAAAATACTCAAAAAAGTATCGAGTCTATTCAATTAAGAAGCCCTAACTCCAGAATTATTCTAATGGGAATATTGCCGAGAACTGAAGCAGGTGACCCGGGTAATACAGGGGTGGAGGCGACAAATGATGCGCTTTCTCGCCTTGCCACTGCTAATGGTGCCGTTCAATTTGTCGATTTGCAAAATTCATTCCTTGATGCAAACGGAAAGCAACGCCCGGAATTATATCAACCAGACAAACTGCACCTTTCGGCGGCTGGATACAAAGCTTGGGCGGATGGTTTGAAAAAAAACATACAAAAAATCGAGGACGCACCAACAACACCGACAGAACCTGAAACACCGGATTTGGAAGATGGACTGACTACACTCGACACAGACGACATACGTGGCGTCAATCTTTCCGGTGCAGAGTGGGGAAAAAACTCAGACGCGGATGACCAGTATTGGCCGTCAACTGAAGAACTCGATTACTACAAGAGCAAGGGAATGAATACGGTTCGCTTGATGATGAGCTGGGAGCAACTTCAACCAAAACTCAACGGACCTCTCAATACTGCCGAGATGACTCGTTTGCGCAATTTCTTGCACGATGCTGATGAGCGAGGAATGAAAGTGCTCGTGACCGGCGGCAGTTTTGCTCGCTATACGCTTAACCATGGACCAAACGGTCAGGGCGCGGATGGTCAAGTCAACGGAACCGTTGTCGGGCAGCCTGGAGTTCCTATCTCTGCGATGCAGGATTTCTGGACCCGTATGGTGGAAACGATTAACGCTGATCCCATCGCAAGCAGAGCGGTTGGCGGATGGGACTTGACCAACGAGCCTCATACGATGAATGGCACATGGCCGAAAATAGCTACTGCAGTGCATAAAGCAATCAGAGATACTGGTGATGACCACACCATAGTCATTGAAGGCGACCAGTGGGCTAGAGATTTCAGTGGACTTGAAAATCTAGCAAAAACAGACAAGAACGTGGCTTTCGAGGCTCACACGTATTGGGACACTGGCTCCGGAGCATATGAAAATCCAAATCCTCCGGCTGACCCAAATGTAGGTGTTAATCACATTCGCAGCTTTGTATCATGGTTGAAGCAAAATGATGCCAAAGGATTCGTTGGAGAATGGGGCGTGCCTACCAACAATACCGCCTGGGCCCCCGCCGTTCGAAATTTCATTGAATACCTTGAGGACAATGACGTTGGCAACATGGTTTGGGCCGGTGGACGCGCATGGCGAGACGACTATAAGTTGAATGTCGAGCCGATCAACGGACAAGACAGACCCATAATGAAAACAATCGTAGAGGCAAATTTAGATGATTAGATGCATGACAAACAAGCCCGGCAAAGTTGCGCTGCGCAAATTTGTACCGGTTGGCCTTTTAGACGGTTGGCGCTGCTGCGCGCTTCTTGCTCTTCTTCTCTTTGCGAGTTTGAGTCTTCTTGGAGCGCGATGTGCCTTTGGTTCTCTGACGTGATGGCTTGCCGCCAACTGCTGCAACTTCCAAAGTTTCAGCATCTTCAATAGATACGACAGTCACGTTTTCAATTTCAATTTCGGAAGTCTCTTCGTCAACTTGTGAAAGCGGGTCCATGTTGAACATCGATTCAAGCTCGGTGCGTATGGTCTCGGGTGCACTGAAGGAGAGTTTTTCAGAATCGAATACACACACGGCTTCAATTGGCTCGCCGTCAATAGTTTGAGAGACGAAAGACTTGGGATCGAAGTTCATTTGATCGTAAACGCGGGCAATATCTGACATCTCCGACAGCGAATCAGCAAATGTCACTGAGAAATTGCCTGCGTAATCCTCGACGATGGACTGGTCCAAAGTTTCTGGCGCAAACGAGATGAAAGATTTGTTCAGTCCGCTTGCATTCTCAAAATGATCAGTGAAATCTTCGTAGGTCTTCGCACCTTCAAAACATTCAGCCAACAAATCGTCGAATGATTCCTCAAGAGCCTCAACGATATCTTGCTGCACCTTTTCGCAAGTCGCATGAATTTCTTCGAAACCTTGTTGCACCGGTTCGCAACTTTCTTGCTCTATCTCCATTTCTTGCAAAAGTTCTTCGATTATCACCAGAGCTTCAGCCGTATCAACAGTCATCTCTTCAACCGACTCTCTTAAAGTTTCTTGCGGAGCAGATGAGTCTGTCGATTTATATGACACGAAAGAATTGAAAGAGTCATAAGAATTACTCGGATCAACAGCTTTCAGCGATTGTTCACTTTCGCGACATTCAAGCATTTTGAACGAATTGCGCATCGACGAAAGTCTGCGAATGCCGGCACCTTGATTGTCAAAAGTGGGGATCATCTTTACGTGCCCGCCGTCGTAAGATTCAATCGCGGGCGCATCTTCTGGTCTGTCCATCTCGATAAAGCTGTAACCATCGGCAACTTCAATGAGAACAGGCAAGTTGTCCTGGCTGCTCGTATACTTGGAATTTACTTCGTAAGCCTTGACGCCGGTTTCGACGCGGGAATCCCACGCATCTGCTCCAGCAGCTTTC
>PNLN01000105.1 GCA_013823055.1 Cyanobacteria bacterium DS2.3.42 | reverse complement strand
CAGATGGGCCGCCGTTCGACGCGCTTCATCTTTATCTGATTCAAGCTCGGCTTCCAGGGTCGAAAGTCCGGTCTTCTTGGCGATAACTTTCAGCCCTTGCTTGGCGCGATTTATGGAAAAGAATCCGGTACCTGTCTCTAGATTTTCTACCAGGCGCCGTGTGACTATGCGTCTGTTTTCAGGTGACTTGGCAGAGTATTCCAGTGCGTATTGAAGGAGTGGAACTTCCCAGGCTTTCAGCTTCATCGCGGTGGGCATGGAATTGGCGGTGGACCCGCGTAAGAGCTTTTGCATGATGCGCAAAGCTTTGTCAAAAGCTTCCAACCGGATGGTTTCCAGAGGTGCGACCTCGGCAAGGTGTTTGGTCACGATGAGTTCTTGTTCCAAGGTGAGAACAGCGCCGCGCGTTACTTCCGCCGTACGCGGAACAACAGGCTGCTGAACGAACGGGGGGATGTATTGTGCGTGGAAGGCCGAAGCCGCCGCTTCAGTCATCTGAAGACCTCTCTAGGGGGACCACCGGGGGAATCCGTGTGGTGCTCAGAAGCCTAAGCGGGCAACATAACAATCACATCACACTGGCGCAAACGCTCACTGGACGGGTTTCAAACAACACAAATTATCAATGTAGATTTCATCATCAACCCTCACGATTGCTATTTCTTGTCCGGCGCGTCACCGAATAGTTCAAATACATCTGACAGTCGCGAACGGCTAAAAAGTTCCTGTTCTGTCTTGACTCGTTTCAAACTTTTCAGATCCGGAGGTGTGATCGTGACTGCCTTCTCCTGCCGTTTCAGGGTAGTAGACAAGACAGTCAGGCTTTTCTTGAAACCATCAATGCAGCTAAAACTTATTGGGAAATCAGTGCTCATCGGTACGCAGCACAACTTACAAATCAGCTCTTTTGCTTGCGTAGGAATATTCGGCATACGCAAATATCGGGCTCTTATTGAACGAGGGTTATATAGAACCGTAGCGCTTCCCTTTATTTTCAGCTGTCTTCGCTCATCTGCCGTCACGTTCAGGGCGTAATCGTATGTTGCATATTCGAGCCCGCCTTCCTTGACCACAGCAGGTGGTGGCAAGGACAAAATCTGAATATCGTTGCCCAGGTGATTGCCCAGCCGGCCAATGATAGAGCCCATAAACTGATCGTGAGGAAATTCCATATAAGTGCCGATTTGATTGTTGATGTATATGACAGACCAATTCGGCGCGGCACTATAGACCTTGTATTTTTGATGCGGGAGAGTAATTTCAATGGCGCGCGGTGTCACCACCACAAGCTGGTTGCCGTTGGCATTTGTGTTTTGGTCTATTCGCCAGCCTGGC
Source organism: Cyanobacteria bacterium DS2.3.42 (assembly GCA_013823055.1). GTDB lineage: Bacteria > Cyanobacteriota > Vampirovibrionia > Obscuribacterales > Obscuribacteraceae > QKMZ01. Next base: position 10,417 of record PNLN01000105.1, on the reverse strand, counting down.
TCGGCTGCTGTTACCGGAAGCGCACAGACATTCATGGCAATCAAGAGAAAAAAAGAACTGAAAGAATTTCGCATGCTCTCGACCGAACGAGTTTCAACCTGAAGTTCCGAGACACCTTGCGAACCATTGCCGACATAATATCCTATATCACTTCCTGTGATTAGACAGGTCGATCATCCTGTGAGAAGATTGCACTTGGCTGAGTTGAAGACAATCTGAGGCAATCGTGGTCGGCAAACATTCTTGCGGTGATTCGCGCATAACCTGCATTGATTGCGGGGGGACAATTTGCAGCAAGTGCCTGGTTGAATGCCCCGTCGGATTTCGCTGCAAATCGTGCGGCAAAACCAAGAATCCGCTCACTGATGTGTCGCCGTTTTTGGTTGCGCGCACGCTGGCAATTTGCGCCGTTATTGGTTTTGTTTTCGGCAACATAATGCCAATGATCGATTTGCCCTGGATTGGCGTGTTCATCTGTTATTTCGTTGGACTTTTCACAGGCAGATTCTTGACGAGATTTATTGACCACAAATTGGGCCGTAATATCGGAACCACAATTGTGTTTGGTCTCCTTATCGGTATGGCTTTGAGCCCCCTCAGATTTTTGCCGCTCGCCTGGGGGCTGTGTCTGCAGCAAGCATTTGGCCAGGGCACAGACATATTTGGCGGCTTAGGGTGTATCGTCAGTTCACTTTTTTCACCGGTCATTTTTGTTGTCGGCATTCTCAGACCGACCGTCTGGGGCGAGCGGTTCTAGCTATTTTCTCGGCTAGATAAACAACACTAGCTTGGCTTTTTTAGATTCTTTAGAGAATTTATTCGCGAGAGCGTAGGAGTCACGTTCAAGTCACGCTCTATACGTATATTTGAGTTAGCTCCATCACTGACCGAATTACTACCAGAGACTGCTCCGTTATTGCCTCCCCGAAGGCATGATTTGAGGTAGCCACATGTCCGGTTCGCATACTCCAGATGCGCATTCATCGCCGTTGCACGACTTTTCCGTCAACTCGAATTGCGATTCTCCGGCTTTGCCCAAGTCTTTGAGAGCTACTGATCCTGCAGCTAGCTTCGAAAATTTTGAAGGTTTTAAAACTTTTGAGCCAGGGGTTCCTGGCGGCGATCACTTCTTTCGCGTAAAGCCGGGAGATCTCGTTGGCAATCGGTACAGAATCCTCTCCCTGATTGCTTCCGGCGGCATGGGAATTGTCTACAAAGTCGAGCAGGTTTATCTCGGCAAAGTACTGGCGTTGAAAGTTTTGAACGCTCGCTGTGTCTCAGATGTGACTGTACGTCGCTTCCAGCACGAAGCCCGCGCCGCTTTCGGAATCGACCATCCCAACCTGATTTCCGTACACGATTTCGGGCTCCTGGAAGACAAGGTTCCTTTCCTTGTCATGGACTATGTCAACGGTGAGAGTATGTCCGAGCGTATTAGAACGCGCGGCACGCTAACAGTTACAGAAGCGGTGCCGATTTTTCTGCGCATTTGTTTTGGGCTGGGATACGCGCACGGGCAGGGCGTTATTCACAGAGACATCAAGCCGAGCAATATTATGCTTGTCGATAACATGTCGACCAGGGAAGAAGGAAGCGTAAAAATCGTTGATTTCGGCATCGCCAAGTTTACTCAAGTGGAGAAAAACGATATTCAAGCTTTGACTCGCACCGGCGAAGTGTTCGGAAGTCCGCTCTATATGAGCCCCGAGCAGTGCACCGGCAGTCCAGTCGATCTGCGCTCCGATATTTATTCGCTGGGGTGTGTTTTCTTTGAAGCACTGACCGGCACTACTCCTTTTGTCGGTGTTAATGCGCTAACAACCATGATGCAGCACATGGGTGAGAAGGCACCTACCTTGAAGGAAGCATCGATGGGCAAAGACTTTCCGCCTTTGCTTGAGCAGATTATTGCCAAAATGCTCACCAAAAGTGTCAGCGAGCGGTACCAATCTCTCGCTCATGTTGCCGGCGATCTAGCAGTTCTGGAGCGCACTCTTGAAGATCCTCACTTACTGGCCAATACCGTTATGGTTGAGGAAAAACCAAAGAAAGCCGCGCGCGATTGGAATGAGTTTAAGCTCAACAGAACCTGGTTTTGTTTGCTGATGCTAGGGGCGATCGTGCTCACTGCAGTGGTTTCCTCCCTGATTACCAGCCGCTTTACTCGCAGTCCCGAAGCCAAGCCGCTCTCTGTCGTTGCACCGAAGGCTGTTTATGCGGTTCTCAACGTCAGGCATGTGGACGAAGTGAAAAAGTTCGTCAAGTCGCTAGAGACTAAGGACCTGAAGAACAGTGTGTCTCTTAAAGCAATTCTGGTGGCAATTAAGCAGCAGAATGCAGGTCATAAGCTCAGACTGAAATTTCTAACCATCAACGAGCTAGGTCTCAAGGCGATTGCGCAGCAACGATGGGTGCAGACGCTGGACTTGATGGGCAGCACGGTTGATAACGGCAAAATGATAGAACTTGCGCAGCTGCCCAATCTAAGTTTGCTCAGCATCGGTCATTCCAATCTGGATGATGTCGGTGCTTCAGGAGTGTCGAAGTGTCAGAATCTCAATGTCGTGATTGCGAGCTGGACGAGCATCACCGACAAAGCGATTCCGTATTTCACTGCGATGAAGAATTTGAAGAGATTGGAGATCAGTGGTGCTGCCTTGACTCCTTTAAGCATCAGGTTTCTCGCGGACAAGCAAGAGTTGCAGAATTTGGAATTGTGCAGTGCTACGGGGCTCAGGGACGACAGTTTTGCACCGATGGTCAACTCCAATCTCATTTTTCTCAACGTAGAACGCGTGGACATCGGTGATGAAGCAGCCGTGTATTTTTCGCGGATGCGGCGCTTGAATGCAATTAGCATTGGTCGTACGAGAATCACTGCAGCTGGTGTAAGGCAGCTTCTCAAAAACAAAACCTTAACGCGGATCAACTATGTTCCGACGCCAAGTTTGACGGAGGCGGAAGTGCAAAAGTTGGTTAAGCAATATCCGCATTGTAGCTTTGTGAATGCATCGCAGAAAAGCATCATTTGAAGCCCGCGTGTGCAGGCTTCCTTTCTTGGTTTCGAGCTGTATTACGGTTTTGTCTGGCGAACGAAATCGATCACCTGCATAGCATCGCACCTGATATCGCGTTCAAGACAGGATATCCTTCAGCTTCATCCCGAAGAAAACCAGCTTGAGAGCCAGGTTTCGAATGGACGGCAAGTTTGGCAACCAGGAGAGAAGTCGCGCTTCCATGCTTGGCTTACGGTTCTGGCATAGAATGGGCAACAATTCGTTGTCCCTATCTGCCACCATATCCGCTATCACTTCTCCGAGTAAAATGCCGGATGGGAGTCCGTCGGTTGAAGCGACGATCAAGCGATTGTCGCCGTCAGTGCCATACTTGATCTGCTTCAAGAGTGGCAATCCATCGGCAGGCAGCGAGAAGCTGGCTTGCCATGCATGTGCCACTGGCGGAATCGGGAAGTTGTGCCGGGCTGCGACCACGGCGTGCAGCCGTTTGACGCCGTCATCATCTGCAGTTTTGATCATTGCTCTGCCCAAGCCGGGGCTGTCGGCACCGCCGGAGAGGATGCGCCCGTCAGGTAAATAGCGCGTGTACACATAGAGCATCTGATATGTGTCCCACATGGCGATAGTGCCTTCTTCCTTGACCAGTCGGGCAACCTCGGGACTGGGTTCGGTCACGATAATATCGCCCTTGACCGGCACAAGTAGCCGATTGATGCTCGCCAATTGGGGCCACTTCTTGCCGTGGACGCCGGTGGCGACGAGCAGATGGCGCGCCTTTACGATGTGCTCGCCTGCATTGAGTACGAAGAAGCCATCTTTGTACTCGAAGTTCGCGACCTCCGAGTTTTCAAAGATTTCAGCGCCTTGATCGTTTGCCAGAAAGGCGATTGCTTCGAGTAGTTTGACAGGATTGACTCCCCGTTCGCCTTCCAGGCGCAGGGCTCCGTGAAAGCCTTTCAGCCAGGTTGGTAGGTTTGCTTTGTCATGGAATTTGGTCGTCAAACCATAGCGGCTACGGGTTTCTCTTTCAGTTGAAAGAATGGAAAGATGGCTTTGCTTTGATGCTGCATAGATGGACGCACCCTCTTGCAGGGCGTTTTCATCGAGGCTGAGCTTCGACAACGTGCGGTCAAGTGCTCCGGAAAGCCGCGCATAGAGAAGTTCGGCGTTGTCACGTCCAAAATGCTCTTCGATGATACGAAGGTCGGCGGTGGTGGCCAGCGAAATCACGCCGGCGCTGAAACCACTGCTTCCTTCTGCGATCTTGCCGCCTTCAAGCAGCATAACCTTTTGACTTTTGCCAATTTCGAGCGCCGCTGAGAGTCCGATGATGCCACCACCTATAATGGCAACATCGCAGCTCTTATCCTCGGTTAAAGTTGGATACTCCCGTAATCGTGCCGTACGCCAGTAAGGGGCTACCTTCCACGAGGCGGACGGCTGTTTTAACTCAGAACCTGGGTTCTTCATAAATTCTCCGAATCATCCCATGTCAGTCGACTCAGTTTCCCGCAATTGTGCCGCCCAGATGATAGCAACCTACCCACGAGGTGCGGGCGATGGGCATCGCTCAGGCACAGTCGCTTTCCGCAGTTCCATTGACCGCGTGAACTGTTTAGCTACGTGCTTAAAACAAAACCTGCCCGAACCTGCCCCACTGGTTTCTCAAAATGGAAAACCAGCAGTTGTCGCTGTAAATTAAGCGCGCAATTAGAGTCCGAGTTGTCTGGCAATGACCAGGCGTTGAATTTCGGAGGTGCCTTCGCCGATTTCGCAAAGTTTGGCGTCACGCAAGTAGCGCTCTGCCGGGAAATCTTCGATGTAGCCGTATCCGCCGTGGATTTGAACGCAGAGATTGCAGCATCTGCTGGCAATTTCGGAGGCGAAGAGTTTCGCTTGCGAGCCTTCCATAGTTACGCGTTTGCCGTGGTCTTTCATCCAGGCGGCGTGATAGATCATCAGGCGTGCCGCGTGGATTTGTGTTGCCATGTCGGCGAGATAACCTTGGATGAACTGGTGTTTGCCAATCGGTTGTCCGAAAGATTCTCTTTGCTTGGCATAAGCGAGGGCGGAATCAAATGCGGCTTGGGCGATTCCCAGTGCCAGCGATCCGATCGAAATGCGACCGCCTTCAAGTGTTGTCAGCGCTTGCTTGTAGCCTTCGCCAACTTCGCCAATGATGTTGCCTTTCGGAATTTTGCAGTTGTCGAAAGTCAGACTGGCTGTCGGCGAGCCGCGCATGCCCAATTTTTTCTCTACTTTGCTGACTGAGTATCCGGGAGTGTCTTTCTCGACGATGAAGGATGAAATACCTTTTCGTCCCAGGCTGGGGTCCGTCATAGCCATGATGATTGCGACATGCGCATCGGTAGCGTTGGTGATGAACTGCTTTGTACCGTTCAAAACCCAGTGGTCGCCTTCCAGCTTCGCTGTTGTTTTCTGCATGGCGGCATCTGAGCCGGTGCCTGGTTCGGTCAACGCCCAGCAGCCGATCCACTCACCTGACGCGAGTTTGGGCAAGTACTTCTTCTTTTGCTCTTCGGTTCCGAAAAGCTTGATCGGGTTGGTTCCCAACGAACAGTGAGCTGCATAGCTCAATCCGGTCGATCCGCAAGCGCGTCCAATTTCTTCGCAGGCGATTGCATAACTTCTGTAGTCCAGTCCGAGACCGTCGTATTCGTCCGGAACAAGAACTCCGAGGTAACCAAGTTTGCCTAATTCTGCAAATGTCTCAGCAGGAAAACGCGCATTCCTGTCGACTTCTTGTGATTTCGGAGCGATTTTGTCGGTTGCGAACTTCCGCAGTGCTTCGCGAATGTCGTGATGTTCTTGGTCTAAGAACTCGCCGTATGGCAGAACATCGGATGAGTTGAGGGTAGTCGCCACGGCAGTTCTCCTTGAATTAGCGCACATGTCGCTCGTCAACAGCTACAAGCGATTTGCTGCCCTTAACGCGTTAGTCAGGTCGTAGTTAGATCCAGGGCAGCGTAAAAGGGATGTCCAGATCCTATCGTGTAATGACGCAAAACCGTCAGGATTTACTAATTTTTCACTAGTTGGCGCTTTCAGGACTGTTTAGTGAAGAATTCTTCGATCGCCTGAACGATGCGGTCGGATGCGTGGCCGTCGCCGAACGGATTGACGGCCGTGGACATGCGTTTGTAGCTGTCAGGTGTCGTGAGAAGCTCGCGAGCGGCATCCACAATGCCAGCCTGGTGGACTCCGACAAGTTTGGCGGCTCCGGCTGTAACGGCCTCCGGGCGCTCGGTGTTCGTGCGCATGACCAGAACAGGTTTTCCAAGAGACGGCGCTTCTTCCTGAATACCGCCCGAGTCGGTCAAAACGAAATTGCAGCGGCGCATGGCGTATACGAACGGCACATAGTCCAAAGGTTCAACACAAATCAAGCGGTCGTGCCCGGCAAAAACAGGCTCGATAGATTCGCGAACGATGCGATTTTTGTGGATTGGATAGAAGATTTGGACATCGGGAAACTCTTCTGCAATCTCTCTCAGAGCCCGCGCGATCTCCGTCATGCCGTCGCCCCAGTTCTCTCGCCGGTGCGCTGTTACAAGTAGCACTCGGTAGCGCTGGAAGTCGACCTTTGCAAAGAGGTCGAGGTCGACCTTTGACTCGTCCAGTCGCGAAGACGTATCGAGGAGGGCGTCGATGACAGTATTGCCTGTCAGATATACATTCTCGGTAATGCTTTCACGTTTCAGATTCTCGACAGCCAGTGGCGTGGGCGCAAAGTGCAGACTGGCAAGCTTTCCGGTCAGTCGGCGGGACATTTCCTCCGGAAACGGGTTGTAGCGGTCTTCTGTTCTTAGCCCGGCTTCAACGTGTCCGACCGGAATTTTTCTGTAAAACGCGGCTAGTGATGCGGCCATGACTGTGACCGTGTCGCCTTGAACCAGAATCAATTCCGGCTCTACCTTTTCGAGAATTTCGTCCATCGACTTGATAACTCTGGCCGTTAATTCGGCTAGGGTTTGCCCGTGCTTCATCAAGTCGAGATCGTGATCGGCAGTAATGCCGAACCACTTCAACATCTGGTCGAGCATCTCGCGATGTTGCGCTGTAAGAGTGACAATCGGTTCCAAATGTTCTGAGCGGCGCAAAGCATGGACGACCGGAGCAAGCTTGACAGCCTCCGGACGCGTTCCAAATACACACATCACGCGCCTTTTCATGCAGTGGATTCTAACCCATTTACAAACACAATTTGCAGGTTGCGAAGCCTTCAAAACTCAATCGAAACAGTAGTGTTGTAAGGAGCTTGTTGGAGGGTGATTGTACTTGAAGACCACCATGGAGCCTTCAATCTGATAGACTCGTGGCAACTGCATCTGGTGCTTTCTAGGAAGCTAAGAAGTAAGTGGAGTCTCTCAAATTTGCAGATGGAAACCCGTTAGACGTCTGGTTTTTTCAGGAATTCTGGACGAAAAGATTCTAGACCAATCGCATATCGCCAGAGGTTGATGTGGACGTAATTGTTGAAGGAAAAATCACGCCGGAAGAAGGCATCGATGAGGTTATTCAAACCGTAATCGATCTCAAGGACGTAAATAACGCAATTTTGCGAGTCACATGTTCGGATTCCGACATACAGGGACGGGTCGCCTTTTCTCAAGGTGGATATATCCTGGGAGGACAGGTTGCTGAGTCGGGCGAAACCGGATACGCCGCTGTGAAAAAACTTCTGGAAGTGCGCAAAGGCAATTACGCCATTCTCGATCCGGGTCACACTTATGTGCCTGAGGTCAACCAAAGCCTTTGGATTAAGGGAGAAAAGGTGATCGATCGCCTTCCCACTTTGCCGGAATCGGTAGACGATTTGCTCGATGCAAATCCGCAAGATCTGGCGCAAAAAATCGAACATACTCCGATCGGTCGGATCGATATCAAAACCGATCGCTCTGATGATGCAACAGGTGCGCCAGCTACGACAGTCGAAGACGTAAAGAGCAAAGCCCGCCAATTGGACCTTTCGGGTGCAAAGACAATACAGCAGTTAATCATTTACGCCATTGCGGCAGTTATTGGCGGTTATATTGCCATCAATTACGGCAGCGACATTTACTTCAACATAATCAAGTTATTGAACGACATGGGCGTCAGTCTTTAAACTGGCACGTTGATCGAAACTGTGTCTTCAAGTGAAAGCTTGATGTTTTTCAAAGCAAAGCTTGTTGTTTTTCAATTGAGAGCTTGATGTCCACCAAAGAGATTGTCTGGACCAATATTGAATTGGAATGTTCTTCGCGCAAGCGGCGAACATTGTTCTTCGACTGTCGTTGTGATGCTGTTTCTTCTTCGGAGCAAACATTAGACAGTGAGAGACCTCTGCTAATTGCTTTCCATGGGGGTTCCGGTCAGTCGGAGCAAATGGAAAAGTTGACAGGCTTCATGAACCTGGCACGACAGAAAAACTTTTTTGTCGCCTACCCTGAGGGGGTAAATCGGCATTGGAACGACGGGAGAGATCTGCCCAAGCGTCGTGAAATTGATGACGTTGAATTTTTAGATAAACTGATCGATCATCTGCGCCAATCGTTTCCGATCGACGCAAAGCGAGTCTACGCCTGCGGTATATCGAACGGAGGATTCTTCGCGCAATATTTCGCAGCGCATGTTCCAGGCGTTTTAGCCGCTGTCGCCTCGGTTGCAGCAACGGTTCACGAACCGATGTACAAGGGAGTAAAACCTGCCGAGCCTGTGCCAATCTTGTTCGTTGTCGGCAAAGATGACCCGGTGGTGCCTTTTTCTGGAGGGCAAATTGAATTGGCCAGTCGCAAGGCAGGCTTTGTTGTTTCTGCTGAGGACTCGTTCAAGTATTGGGCTTCAGCTAATCATGCGGAGCTTCAGTTTGTTGAAACTGAACTTCTAGTTTTACAAGCAGATGATCCGTCACGCGTTTTAAAACGCACCTATCCGGCTGGTGAGAGCGGAAAGCCGGTTGTTGCCTGCATCGTAGAAGGTGGCGGTCATGCCTGGCCGATGGGTTGGCAGTTCTATCGAGAGCGCTATATTGGGAAAACCAGTCAGCAACTGGATACTAGTCGTGAAATCGTCGAATTTTTCTTTCAAAATCAGAGGGGTTAGTGAGTTTAATCAGTCAAAGCAAGTTGAGGGATTTTCTCGAGAAAATCCCTCAACTTGATGATACGGATATTGCCGCCCGTGGCGTTTTTTTGAGGTAATGCCAATAAATAAAATCAGCGGATGATCTGAAAAAATCATCAGGGCTTGGTTTTGCGGAGTTTTTTACCCTGAGGGATTTTCTCAAGAAAATCCCTCAGGGTAAGGAAAGTTGTTTTGTTCGGTTGGGAGAGGCGAAATGGTGCCAGTGCGACACTCCTGATAGATTTTGCGGCATATTTAGTGAGCAAGTTTCATTTTGAAGGACAACCAAATGCTTCGAGGACAAGGTCTAAAAGTTGCTGTCATCTCGTTTGTGGCTTTGCTTTTTGGCATTGCAACGATGTACTTCCAGCCGAAAGTAAATCATGATGGGCCCTTTATAGCCGGTGTTTGTGCGCTTTTCCAATCACTCCTTACACTCTGGGCCTGTTTCATAATTGCTCGTGCCAAAGACTTGAACAGCAACTGGGGTTTTATTGGTTTGCTCGGTTTGTTTGGCGTGGGCATTTTGCTCTGCATTCCAGCTGGGAAACTAGAGGACAAGTCCAATACGGAAAGTGCTGGGGACGAGAAACCGCCAAGTCCTATTTCGTGAGCGCTGGATTGCAGCTTTTCTCCTGATTTGCAGAGCATGTGTAGCTTTGTGAGCTAGCGCTAATCTTTGGTGGGTTTTGATTGGTGTTCCGTGGCTTGTTCACTGACCGACATTAGTTTGCGTAAGCTCAGTGACTTGCTCATCTTCACTGTTACAGTTTTAGCATCTCAAAATTTGATAGCGCCGACGTTTCCTAAGAGTCTTCGGGAGCTTGGCGAGTCTCTAATCTCGCGCGTAATATTCAACGCGCGTTTTTTTGTTTCTGATCTCTGCTACATGATCTCGTAATAGGTGTTCTTTAAGGCCTTGGATCAGGAGTAAGGACCTTGACGAACATTAAACGGGACTCACGGGAGTCGCGCTAGAGATTATCGCCGCTTCAGCTTGCGGTTTGTCCCACTGACGCGAGATCAGCTCAAAGATTCGCGCGACTATCTACTCTCTTAAAAATAAGCCTCGGAAGCCTGATTTGGTGAGCGTTTTGAAATTAGGCCAACAGCTCTGGCAAGTATTTAGAGCTTATTTCTGATCCCCCATAAGTCTCAAGTACCCATTGCTTGACAACCATGTAATTCATTAGGGTGACTTCATAGTTCTTTTTTCACCACAAGCACACAGAGGTCCATCACTCAATCGACCCATTGCCATTCGGCTACAGGCA
>PNLN01000082.1 GCA_013823055.1 Cyanobacteria bacterium DS2.3.42 | reverse complement strand
GGACGAGCATCCAAACAAGGCTGCAAGCGGAAATCGTGAAGTAGACAAACCTGAGAATATGGGCGAATGGATTTCGCGAACGACCATTGGACATGGCTGCTCTCCTAAGGACGGTAGCTGTAGTAACCGACGATTTACTCTTTCTTGATCCTATTTTTGAATTTTGACCATTCAAAAACCATAGGAAAAACCCCTGGATCTTTTTGTCTGGGCGACGCATGGCGTCGCCCCTACGGATCTAGTTGTTACTTTCGGTAGGCGGAAAGAACATATTCATCGCGTGTTTGTCACCCTTTAGAGCGGCAAGGAATTTCAAGTTTTGCTCGGTTGCAGCAAGGTCTTCGTCACCTGGCGGCAAAGCCATCTTTTTGATAGCAAGACTGCGATTGAAATAGTATGTGGACTGAGTAACGTCCTTTTGCTTCAAGCTGTTAGTACCAAGAAAGTCGAGAATATGAGCTGCTCTCATGCTGTTTTTCCCGAACTCTGCTTCGGCGATTTCCAAAGCCTGCAGCAAATAACCATGCGCCTTTTCAAATTCGTTGTCGACTTGCAGACTATGCGCGTGCAATAGCAAGTTTTGGGTTCCGGAATTCCCTTCCTTGCTGAGTTTTTTCAGTATCAAAGCCTGGGCGCGCTCTTCCAGCTCCATCGCTTCTTTGATACGGCGTTGTACCTTATAAACAGTAGAGAGATTGTAGACATGAATAATCAGGGCTGGATTCGAGGCTCCAAGAGCGTTTTCCAGTATTGACAGGGCGCGCTCGAAGAGTGGTGCGGCCTGATCGAATTTCTCCAATTCCAGGTAATATCCGCCCAGATTGTTGATGGCAACTGCCAAATGGTGATGTTCTTCACCCAGAGTTTTCGTCCAGATCTGAATTGCACGCTCGAGGAGCTGCTGAACTTCCTCAGGACGATTCTTGCGGCGATTGACCTCAGCCAGGTTAACCAGACTGTATCCGACCTCCGGGTGCTCCATTCCTAGTGTCGCTTCACGGATTGAAAGAGCGTCAGCATGAGCCTTCTCGGCATCGCCTAAGCGATCGGTGCGTTGATATAGTGCACCCAAATTGTCCAGTGTTTCGGCATAGGATGCATCTTTTTCGCCTACTGACTTGCGTCTCATTGTCAAAGCTTTCAAGTAAAACTCGAGAGCTTTGGCATCTTCACCTCGGCTCCAGGCAAGCAATCCGAGGTCATTAAAAGATTCAGCAACATCGGCATGGTCGTCACCAAGATTGGCATTCCTGAGCGAAAGTGACTCTTGGAGCGCGTCTTCCGCTTCAGCAAAGCGAGCCTGTTCTATGTAGACGAGTCCTAACTCCTCCAGAGCCTTCGCTTTAGAGATATCGGAGTCTGTATTGTTTTCCGGAAGCGAATCCAAAGCTGCTTTCAGAGCGGTTTCGGCGTTTTCGTATCGCCCAAGCCGTCTCAAAGTCCGTCCGTGATCAGCTGCACATGCCAGTCTCTCTAAAAACGACGCGCTGCTATTGGCCATCTCTTCGACAGCAATGGCGTATTCATCGTTAGCTTCCAGATAGCGCCCGGCAGCGTACGCAGCCTTGCCTCTCTCATGAGCGCTTACATTGGGCATTTCGTTTCACGCAGTGGTTAAAAACCACTATATCAGGACAGCTGAATACTGTGTCGCTGCGTAAGCGCAAACTCAATGCCAGACCTGTTTCAGGCAAAGATTACAATGAGGTTGCAGAGCGGTGGTGGATATACGCATGTATTCGTAGATTCCCCACTGACGGCACAGGGGCAGCTGAGATATTGTTAAGCAATCCCTTGCAGCACAATTGAGGTCCAGCCATGAGCGTATCTGATAACGCGGCTATTAGCCTTTTCGAAAAGGCCAAGAGCGACGACATCGTCACCCATGTGGAAGCCAAAGACCTGGCGCGAGACATCAAACTCGAAGATTGGCAGGCAATCTCCAAGAAATTTACCGTCGACGACAGTCTCTACGGCGTCAGACGCGGCGTGTCCGTAGAAGAAAAACCCGATGAGTTTGTCATCCACAATAACGAGCAAGACCTTCGCGCCAAAAGCATCTTCAACGGATTGAAGAGCCTCGGAACCGGCGCGCTAATGACGGCAGTCGGCTGGGGTGGCTATTCTCTGGCAGGCAAATATCTGTTGTCCGGCGGCAGTCCTTATGCCAAGCTCGTTGGTTTGGGCATCGGCGTCGCTTCCGGCTACCTGCACAACAAGCTGACTGGTCCGGAAATCGAGGAAACAAAGGCAAAACCAGACATTCACATTCCCAAAGTGTCATTGAGTGCGCGCATTGAAAGCAGCAGTCTCTAAGGGATTAATTGCTTTAAGTCGCCACCAATTGCCGCCGCTTAACAATCGGGAAGTTTGAACGATCGGTCAGCGAAAGGCAGTAAAAAACACCACATTTTCTGGCAAATCCAAAGTATTGCGGCCCTTGCAAGCGGGCCGCATTTCACGTTTTGCCTTTAAGAAAGGTTGGAAATGGCGATTTTCCAGGAAGCCATATTATCTCTTGGCGGCGGCGTGTGAAGCCAACGTCGTAAAGTGATTCACGGGCGCGCGAGATCACCTAGAATAGATGTCCCAGTTGCTTAGCGGGCACTTACTTTGCCGCGAAAGGCAACCCTTTCAAAGAGTCTGAAAGAGCGTTCTGAGGTACGAAATGGCGCCTGCGTTTAAGAGTCCATACGCTGCAAAAATTGTTTCCATCGGTACAGCTGTCCCGCCGGGCTTGCTGACCAACAATGATCTGGAAAAAATGGTCGACACGTCCGACCAGTGGATTACAGAAAGAACTGGTATCAAGCAACGCCACCTCGCCGACAAAGGCGTAGCCACATCAGATTTGGCTGCTGAAGCGGCAATTCAAGCGATCGAAAAGGCCGGACTGAAGCCTACCGATATCGAGCTCATAATTGTCGCCACCATAACACCAGATATGATACTGCCGGCGACAGCGTGTCTTGTGCAGGACAAAATCGGCGCCACAGGAGCATGGGGTTTCGACATTTCTATCGCTTGCTCAGGCTTCCTCTACGCTCTGCAAGTCGCAACCCAGTTCGTCACGACGGGCGCACACAAAAATGTTCTCGTGATCGGCCTCGATGTCATGTCATCCATTATTGATTACACAGATCGCACCACTTGCATCATATTCGGTGACGGCGGCGGTGCTGCCGTTGTGCAACGAACAGCCGATGGTGCACCTCCGGGAATGATCGATTACATTCACGAAGTGGATGGTTCTGGTGGACCGGCACTATGTCTGCCCGGTGGAGGTAGCCGCAATCCCACCAGCAAAGACACCCTCGAAAAGAGAATGCATTTTGTTCATCAAGACGGACAAGTTGTCTTTAAATTCGCAACCAGAAAAATGTCCGATTTGTGTCAAAAACTATTGGAGCGCAATGGATTGACCGGGGCAGATGTAGATTTATTTGTCCCTCACCAGGCGAATCTCCGCATCATCACTTATTCAGCCGAACGAATTGGACTGTCACTGGATAAAGTGGTGATCAACATCGACGAATACGGCAACACAACAGCAGGTACACTTCCTCTGGCTCTTGATTCAGCACTTGCTGATGGACGATTAAAGGAAGGCTCTCTTGTTCTGCTTGCATCGGTAGGTGCGGGATTCAGCGCCGGAGCAGCGTTGATGCGCTGGGCATATTGAAGTTCAAAACCACATAAACGAGCCGAGGAATTGACGCGATGAAGAAAGCCGAAGAGCAGAAACTCATCAAAAGAATTCTTGTTCCACCAGGCAAAAAAATCTCGCTCAGCAAGGACTACGATCCTTCCTATAAGCCGAAAGATCTCACTAAAGAGAATGCTCGCGCACTCTTGGCAGAAGGAATAACCGAGTTAGCCGAACTCCAAGACAAGCTCTATGCGCAGGACATTTATGGACTGCTCGTGATTATTCAAGCAATGGATGCAGCCGGAAAAGACGGCACCATCAAGCACGTCATGTCCGGGCTAAATCCTCAAGGTTGCCACGTCACAAGCTTCAAACCACCATCAGATGAAGAATTGGACCACGACTATCTGTGGCGCTGTGCAAAGGCATTGCCGGAGAAAGGACGCATTGGCATTTTCAACCGTTCGTACTACGAAGAAGTGCTGATTGCCCGTGTTCATCCAGAACTGATCGTGCGTCAGAAATTGCCTCCAAAAACCGATATGAAGAATCTGTGGAAGCAACGTTTTCAACAGATCAACAGCTTTGAAAAGTACCTGGTTGAAAATGGCATTATGGTGCTCAAGATCTTCTTGCACGTTTCAAAAGAAGAGCAAATGAAACGCTTTTTGGAACGCATTGATAAGCCGGAAAAAAATTGGAAATTTGCCATGAGCGATGTCAGTGAGCGAGAGCACTGGAAACAGTATATTCAAGCTTACGACGAAGCGCTGAGCGCCACCAGTACTGAATGGGCGCCCTGGTATGTAGTACCTGCAGACTTCAAACCATACACCAGATTAGTGGTGGCGCATATGGTGGGCGAAACCATGCGAGGTCTCAACCTCGCTTATCCAACTATAGACAAAGCCCAGAAGTTGAAACTTCAGGAAGCCAGAAAAATTCTGGAAGCCGAAGAGGTGTAATCGCACATCGCATTTACGTTTTGGCGTAGTCGCGCATTGCATGCGCAAAAAAATGCCGCATGCAATGCGGCACTACAAAGACGGGCGACGCCATGTGTCGCCCCTACGTCGCGGCAACCAGTTTTCGTTCGTTGGACTTGCTTAGATGTCGTCTTCCAATCGCATCGGCAGCTAAAATTGCATCAGCTATCATCGGCGCGGTAACGACGAAAGGCTCATTATGAGCTGTTTCACCTTCGGCTACCGAACGCTCGGCAATCTGCAGCGCCACGTTATAAGAAGGGTGTTTTAACCCAACTTCTTGCAGAGTTATTGGTAGATTGACACTTTGAGAAAATTCGAGAACTTCATCAATAACTGCTTGAGATTTTCCTTCAGCAATTAGTTGAACGATCAAACCGAATGCTACTTTTTCACCATGCATGAATGCGTGTGTTTCTTTAACGGTGGTTAAACCGTTGTGCACAGAGTGCGCGATGGCCAGTCCGCCCGACTCGAATCCGAGCCCGGACAAAAGGGTATTAGCCTCGACTATGCGCTCGAGAGCCGGCGTAACAGTTCCATGTTCTACGGCTGTAAGCGCGGCACGACCATCAGCGATCAAGGTTTCATAACAGAGTTTTGCCAGGGCTTGAGCACTAATAGTGGTGGCACCTCCAACCTGATTAGCCTTACGGGCATCAATAACTGTCTTTGCTTCAAACCAGGTGGCCAGCGCATCGCCCATACCCGAACTGAGCAGCCGAGGTGGAGCCTTTGCCACCACAGCAGTATCGACAAGAACAAGGTCTGGATTGCGTTTGTAAAACAGGTAAGTCTCGAATTCGCCATGCTCGCTGTAGACTACGGACAGCGCACTGCAAGGAGCGTCGCTTGATGCTGCAGTCGGGCAATTAACCACAGGCAACTGCAGCTCGCATGCCACTGCTCTGGCTGCATCAAGCACCTTTCCACCACCGGCACCGACAATCACTTCGGCTTTCATGTCGACGGCTAATTTGACTACGCGGGCAATCTCTTTTCTCGAACACTCTCCGGAGAAAAGTTCGATTGAATAATCGACTGCAGCTTGCAAGAAAGTTTCTTTCCAGGCAGCCGTCAAATGCTTCTTTGCCGAAGTACTTGCCAATACTAGCGTCTTACCGCCAATACCAAGTTTGACCATTTCAGCGCCGAGGATCAGTGTGGCCTCGCGCCCTTGAACATACCTTGCGGGCGAACAGAAAACCTGATGCATCTGACCATCCTCTCAAGAAAGGTCAGTATCTTATCATTCTATTTAGAGCGGCAAGAAGTTGCGAAGCATTCCGATCAAGAACAGTGTATAAATGCCGACGAATATCATTTGCTTTTTCATATTGACCTATTCTCCGCTCTGCCTGGGTTGCCTATAGTAAGTAAGTCTCTTAGACCAAAATTTTGCTCGTTCGGTTCCCTAAACGATGCAAATACGTCGCTCATATAAAGGATGACCCTTTAGAGGAATGGACGTCTCACATTCTAAGTATCGGGCAGTATTTTGAAATTTCCGTGAAAGCGCCAACAGTATTGGGTTTTACAAATGAATCAAACGTTCAAAGAATTCGAACATGAAGGCTGGCAGGCGGTCGCCGACGGATATCATGACCATTTTGGGTCGCTGACGAGCCAGACAATAGAGCCTATGCTCGACACACTGGGTGCTCACCCGGGCTCGAGCTTGCTTGATATTGCCACAGGACCGGGCTATGTAGCTGAAGCTGCAAGACAGAGAGGCTTTATAGTCACGGCTGTTGACTTCTCTGGTGAAATGGTCGAGAGAGCAAAAAGGCTATATGCAGGCATCGAATTTCAAGAAGGGGACGCCGAGAACCTTGCCTTTGCTGACAAGAGCTTCGACTACCTGACAATGAATTTCGGGCTCTTGCATCTTGAACACCCTGAAAAGGCGTTGGCAGAGTCATTTCGAGTGACAAAACCGGGCGGCAAATTCGCCTTGACAGTCTGGTCGACCCCAGACAAGGCAGTAGCTTTCCAGCGAGTGCTGGACTCTGTGAGAAACCATGGCGACTCGACTGTGCCCATCCCAGTCGGCCCGCCCTTCTTCCGGTTTTCAGATCATGCAGAAATGCGCAGATCGCTCACTGAGGCTGGATTTAAGTCCGTTGAAATCAAAGAAATCTCGATGACATGGGTCTTGCAAAGTGAAGTTGACCTCTTTTACGCCTTCTTCACAGGTACACCTAGAACCGGCGGGCTTTTGCGTGCCCAGGATGCGGAAAAGCTAGAAACAATCAAAACAGCAGTTGCCGCCTGCGCGTCGGAATACAAGCGCGACGGCGCCATTAGAATCCCGATGTCATCAGTTTTGGCATCAGCAACTGCCTGACTCGGGAAACCAGGGCGTCAAGTGACTTGTTATTACGGCAAAACACGCTGATTCCCCTATCGGCGCGGCTTACATGCGAAAATAAGCCGCATCGGAATTTCAGCGAGAATGAAGAGTGTCTACAAAAGAGCTAAAAGATTCAGCGCCAATCATCACCGACTACGATTTGCATCTATTCGGCGAAGGCACCAACTACAAGATTTACGAAAAGATGGGGGCCCATAAAGCCACCGTCAACGGCAAGCAAGGCACTCACTTCGCAGTCTGGGCGCCGAATGCAAAAGCAGTATCGGTAATCGGCGATTTCAATAAATGGGATCCGTCCGCCAACAAAATGAGCGTCATGAGCCAATCAGGCGTGTGGACTCTGTTCATTGCTGAATTACCCGAAGGTACTCTGTACAAGTATCACATTGCTTCCGATGCCGGCAACGCTGAAAAAATAGATCCGTTCGGCTTCTTCAGTGAAGTCAGACCGAAGACTGCATCTATCGTTTATGACCTCGACAATTATGAATGGAAGGACGACAACTGGGTCCAAGAGCGCAAGAAGCGTAACGCACTGGATGCTCCAATTTCCATTTACGAGGTTCACCTCGGCTCCTGGATGTTGGTGCCTGAGGAAGAAAATCGCTGGCTGACATACAGAGAGCTAGCTGACAAACTTGTTGCGTACCTGCAACAGACCGGATTTACGCATGTCGAGTTTCTACCTGTCGCTGAGCACCCTCTGGATATGTCCTGGGGCTATCAAATCACCGGGTATTATGCCACCACAAGTAGATTCGGAACTCCCGAAGATTTCATGTTCCTCGTCGACAAATTGCACCAGGCAGGCATCGGCGTAATTTTAGATTGGGTGCCCGCGCACTTTCCCAAAGACGGACATGCGCTGGGCCTTTTCGACGGCTCGCACTTGTACGAACATGCCGACCCACGGCAGGGTATGCACCATGAGTGGGGCACATACGTTTTCAATTTCGCTCGTCACGAAGTAAGAAATTTCCTGATCAGCAATGCACTTTTCTGGTTCGACAAATATCACATCGATGGTTTGAGAGTCGATGCGGTCGCATCAATGCTCTATCTCAACTATGCGCGCAAAGACGGTGAGTGGGTCGCCAACGAGTATGGCGGCAGAGAAAACCTTGGTGCAATTTCGCTACTTCGCACTTTGAATGAAGTTGTTTACGCTGATTACAATCATGCGCTCATGATTGCCGAGGAATCAACAGCCTGGCCGCAAGTGGCAAGGCCAACATATCTGGGCGGTCTCGGCTTCGGTCTGAAGTGGGACATGGGTTGGATGAACGACACTCTGAAGTACATGGCGCTCGATCCGATTTATCGCCGTTTTCACCACAACAATCTGACTTTCCGTGGGCTCTATCAGTTTTCGGAAAATTTCGTGATGCCGCTTTCGCACGACGAAGTAGTGCACATGAAAGGGTCACTGCTCAACAAAATGCCCGGAGATCACTGGCAAAAGTTTGCCAACCTGCGCCTGTTGCTCGGCTATCAGTGGACATTGCCCGGCAAGAAACTTATGTTCATGGGCGGAGAAATCGGTCAGTGGAGTGAATGGAATTACGCTCAAAGTTTAGACTGGCATTTGCTCGAATACCCATTGCATGCCGGTATGCTGCGCTGGGTTTCCGATCTCAACCGCGTTTACAAAGAAAATCCAGCGCTATATGAATTGGATTGCAACCCTCAAGGTTTCTCCTGGATTGATTGCCAGGATCACGATCAATGCATCCTTGCCTATTCCAGACAATCTCAAGCAACACCGGAAACCGTAGTGGTGGCATGCAATTTCACGCCTGTTCCACGGCACAACTACCGCGTCGGAGTACCTTCTCACGGCTTCTATCGTGAGTTGCTCAATAGCGATGCCGGTGACTACGGCGGAAGCGGAGTGGGCAACCAGGGTGGTCTGCACAGCGACGAATGGCAACATCACGGTCAGCCATATTCAATAGCAATTACATTGCCACCGCTTTCAATAGTGGTTTTCAAACAAGATAAATAAGCACGCCAAGCGCGTTTCACGGGAGGTCTTAGTCCTATGTCTACCAGTTTGAGCAGCATTTTCCAACTCGGAAAAGACACTACTCAATACAAACACCTGGGCAAAGAAGGAATTTCCGAAGAAACCTTTCAGGGCAAAAAGGTGCTTGTGGTCAAACCTGAAGTTTTGACAAAACTGGCGAAACAAGCATTCACAGACGTTTCCCATCTACTGCGCACCAGCCACCTGGAAATGCTCAAGAAAATTCTTGACGACAAAGATGCATCGGACAACGATAAATTCGTAGCGCTAGAGCTCCTCAAAAATGCCGGCATCGCTGCCGGTGGCACATTACCGATGTGCCAGGACACCGGCACAGCGATTGTCGTTGCGCACAAAGGAGAACAAGTCTTCACCGGTGCAGACGATGCCCAGTCAATCTCAGACGGGATCAAAAAGACCTACAACGAGTGCAATCTTCGCTACAGTCAAATGGCGCCGATCACGATGTATCAGGAGTCGAACACCGGCAGCAACTTGCCGGCGCAAATTGAAATTTATTCAGATCCCGGCGATAAATACGAATTCCTTTTCATCGCAAAAGGCGGCGGCTCTGCAAATAAGACCTATCTGTACCAGGAAACCAAATCGGTCTTGAACACCGAATCGCTCAAAAAACTGCTAACCGAAAAGATTGCCGGACTGGGCACTTCAGCCTGCCCACCTTATCACCTGGCTGTGGTAATTGGCGGATTGTCGGCAGAAATGACCTTGAAGACAGTGAAGCTGGCGAGCACGCATTATTTAGATACGCTGCCAACAGAAGGCGATAAATCAGGACGAGCCTTCCGC
This sequence comes from Cyanobacteria bacterium DS2.3.42, assembly GCA_013823055.1. Taxonomy (GTDB): domain Bacteria; phylum Cyanobacteriota; class Vampirovibrionia; order Obscuribacterales; family Obscuribacteraceae; genus QKMZ01. The sequence continues at coordinate 1,935 of PNLN01000082.1, read as the reverse complement.
GATCTGGAACTGGAGAAGGAAATTCTCGAGATAACCAGAAATCTCGGAATCGGCGCACAATTTGGCGGCAAGTATTTTTGCCACGATGTGCGCGTCGTCCGCCTGCCCAGACATGGTGCCAGCCTGCCTATTGGACTCGGAGTAAGCTGCAGCGCGGACAGACAAATCATGGCTCGCATAGACAAAGACGGAGTCTGGCTGGAGCAATTGGAAACAGATCCTGCGCGTTTCTTGCCAGAAACCGAAGAAAGCGATCTTGGCGAACAGTCTTTGCGAGTCGACTTGAGCAAGTCCATGGACGAAATTCGCAAGGCGCTCTCCGGCAAGCCTCCCGGCACAAGACTTCTGCTAACAGGCACAATGCTTGTAGCTCGCGACATCGCGCACGCAAAATGGAAAGAAGTTATCGAGTCTGGTAAGGAATTGCCGGATTACATCTATAAGCACCCGATTTATTACGCTGGTCCGGCCAAAACACCAGAAGGTTATGCGTCAGGCTCGTTCGGTCCGACCACGGCCGGTCGCATGGACTCATACGCCGATCTGCTCATGTCCAGAGGCGCCAGTCTCATCACTCTAGCCAAAGGCAATCGCGGCAAAAATGTTCGTGAAGCCTGCGGCCGCTGGGGAGGTTTTTACCTCGGCACTATCGGCGGTGCAGCAGCCAGGTTGGCCCAGGACTCGATCAAAAAAGTCGAAACAATCGACTATCCGGAATTGGGTATGGAAGCAGTATTCAAAATTGAAATTGAAGACTTCCCAGCTTTTGTAGTCATCAACGATAAAGGTGATGACTTCTTTGCCGAAGTCATGGAGCGCAACGTTTCTCTAGCTAAATAGCTGGGTTATTTTCGGTCGCCATTACTTTCCATTTTTTCTGAGAAGCAATGACAGAATCCGGAAATCCCGAGCAAGAAACCACAAAGAGCGAGTTTGTCGCTTCTGACGGCAGCTTCTTTCTTAACACGGATTCGGTTATTCTCGAACGATATAAAGTGTTGGGAATGCTTGGCAAAGGCGGCATGGGCAGCGTCTTTCACGTGAAGCACCTGCACTTGCAGTCGGAATTTGCATTGAAGGTTTTAAACCGGCAGGCCGACGCCACTTCATGGAGAAGATTTGAAAATGAGGCAAAAGCAGCCAGCCGGCTCGATCACCCAAATCTAATCAAAGTCCACGATTCAGGACTTTTGCCCGACGGGCAGCCATTTTTCATTATGGAAATGGTGAATGGTGAAACGCTCGCAGACATGATCAAGAAAAACGGCCGATTGCCTTTGTTGAATACGCTCAAGATTTTTATTCAAGTCGGATTTGCTCTTGCTTACGCGCACGAAAACGGCGTAATTCATCGTGACCTCAAGCCAAGCAATATCATGATTGCCAAAGGACACGACGGATCGCTCATCAGCAGCGTCAAAGTAGTAGATTTGGGAATTGCCAAACTGACTGGCATAGATGAGTTTAACCAACAAACACTGACACGTACCGGTGAAATTTTCGGCAGTCCTTTATATATGAGTCCTGAGCAGTGCACCGGAATCACCGTCGATAATCGCAGCGATTTGTACTCCCTCGGCTGTTCCATGTACGAGGCCCTGACAGGCGCACCGCCAATGATGGGAGAGAATGCTTTGTCTACCATGATGAAGCATCAAATGGAAAAACCACTTTCACTAAAAGAAGCTTCAATGGGAATCAACTTTCCCGCTGAAGTAGAAACCCTCATTGCAAAACTGCTTGAGAAAGACCCTGAAAAGCGTTATTCAAACGCTCAATTGCTCACTCATGACCTTGTGCAACTTGAGCAAGCGCTGAGTGACTCTAGGCAGAGCGAACCCAGTCTTTCTTTTCCAGTCGAAATCCCGGCGCAAATCGCAAAGAGCAAAGCAAAGGTTAGAACCCGCGATCTTGTCGTCGTCGGTTTGACCGTAA
>PNLN01000022.1 GCA_013823055.1 Cyanobacteria bacterium DS2.3.42 | reverse complement strand
ATCGCTCGCGCGACTACTTCGAGCGCAGTTACAGCTTGAAAGACAAGTCTGTGAATTTCGAACAACCGCCAAAAATTCAGGGCACCGTTCGTTTCAAATGGGAAGACGGCAGCCCGAGATCACAAGAATTCGCCGATGCTGACTTTCCACTCAAATACATTGCCACCAATCAAGTGCGCGTCGCCTGCACAATTGTCGATTGCTGGGAAATAGTCGGTGTGCTGATTTGCATCACCAACATCGGTGACAAACGCGTCGATCTGGGATTGGGAAAAGCGAATTTAGTCGAATTTCCAGAACCTCACAAGCCGTTTTTGCTGATTCCCGAAAACACCTTCGACTACAGGCGCCGAGAGCGGACCATGTGGGACTACACGTACAATCGCCCCTGGCTCGCCAACATTCAAAAGACAAGGGTTGTTCGTGGTTTCGTCCCGTCCAAAGGACATGATATGTTCCGCGGTCCCAACATTTTTGGCATCTACGGAAAGTGGGGCGGCACGCAGCGAATTCTGCCGCCGGATAAATTCATGCTGAACAGATCGCCTGAAGAGCTTGAAGAACAGGCTCAAGCTGTCATTGAAGAAGACCTTGTTCACTCGCGCAATCAAGGTGCCTTTGGTCTGGTGCCAATTACATTGGAGCCTTTTGAATCAAGAACCGGACAGCTTTTCTATTTGAATACGCGAAAAGAAGAAGTAATGGTAACTGTGCCAGTAGGAAATGTAATTTTTACTTTCCCATTCCACGCACCAAAGCGCAGATTTCCGGGGTAAGCGCATTTTTGGTTAGCTAAGGCAACAAGATAGCTTCCAACTCGCGACCATAACCTTCCCGGTAGGTTGGGTACTTCAAAACTGTTTTCAAACTATCGAGTGACCTTGAGGAGTCAACTTTCCTGTTTCCACGCTGCGTATAGTGACAGCGCTCGAGCGGCATCGACTCGGGGAAAGGCAGTTTCAGGCGGTCGACAAGCCATTCGACAATTTCGCGGTGGGTAGTCGGAAGTAAATCACCGCTGAGATAAACCTGCTGTTTCTGCTCTGAACCCAACGCACTCAATATCATTGAAGACAGATCATCTACATGTATGCGCGATACATAATTACTGCCGTCACCAGGCAAACGATAGTTGCCATTCAAGAGGCGCTGATGCAGACCGTTTCCGCGTCCATAAATTCCCGGAGCACGAATTACGGATGCGCCAACATCAAGCCATTTGCGCTCGGCGTCCATTCTGGTTTTTGCCTGGGAAGTTTCTTCGTCGACTGCCGTGTCTTCGTTGATAACACCTTCCGCTTTTCCATAAACAGCAGTGGATGAAATGTACACGATTCCATCTGCACCGGCAGCAAGACTACTGGCAAAAGAATCGGATTCAGCATCCGGTGGAAATGAAACTACAACGTAGGCACCAGAGAATAGTTCTCTCATACTGTCAGCTGTTTCTTTTAGACTCTCAGCCATTTGTCCGGGAACCACGGACCCTAGAGACAGCTTATCAAAACCATCAATAACAATTGGCTCAATACCAAGCGAAAGTATTTCCTGTGCTCTATCTGCACTGCGGGTGGTGCCGAAGAGTTTAAAGTCATCTGCCGCCTGGAGAGCCAGCGCGCGAGCCACGTCACCGACGCCGAGAAAAACCAGCTTCTTCTTTGACTCAGTCATCAGAGATCAGGGCTTTTCCCAACCCATTTCCTCGACTGCATCATCAAATGTAACACGCATGCGTTCACAGTAATGCAATGCAATGATCGCTTGTTCAACCTTCAAGCGCTTTTGCTCAATTAGATCGTTCGTCTGGTTTGCTGCGCCAAGCAAGTTTTTGTCTAATTTGCCTGCAGCAGTGAGAATCTTCACGATATCACCGCCGTGTTTCTTCTTAACAGCCTGGGCTGTTTGCACGTCTTGCTCAGTAAGCAGTCCGGCTTTCACAAGCAGACCGATAACTTTCGAATCCATGGAATTTTTCGCAATTGCTTTTCGTGCACTCTTCGCGTCCACTCCGTAGTGCTCGCGAATGAAAGCCTCAAGCGCTTCTTCACGAGTGAGTGCACCAGTGCGCACCACTTCTTGCAAGTTGAGCGCTGCCTTCAAAACCGGAACGCTAATCAGTCCGGCTTCAATAAGAACTTGACCGAGCGGTGGCGCAGTACCCTCTATGTCTTTGGCATCGATTTTCTTTGCTGGCGTGGCTGTGAATGTATTGGTGTCGACCTTTCCGCCGCGAGTGTGGGCGCGTCGCACTGCTTCGCCTGCTTGTTTTGGATTGAGCGAGCCGTTCTTCACCATTTCCTGCAACTGCAAAGCCGCATCGAGTGTCGGCTCAGGAATCAAGCCGGCCTCAACGAGAAAATGTCCAAGCAAGAAATTGGGACGCTTAGCGAGCATGTCTCCGCCAACCGCCGGATATGAGCCGGATGCGTACGGATCTACAGAAGGATATGAGCCGGACGTGTATGGATTTTGCTGCGCGGGATAAGTGCCCGACGGCATACTTTGCGCCTGTTGCGGTTGATACGACGGATCATGCGGTTGCTGCGGATAACCTTGCTGCGGCGGATAGCCCTGCGGCATCTGAGGTTGCGGATAGCCTGGCGGCATTTGCTGCTGGGGATATCCTGGCGGCATTTGCTGTTGCGGATATCCAGGCGGATAGCCATAACCCGGAGGATAGGTGTAGCCAGGCGGCATCTGTGGATAACCGTAGCCGGGGGGATAACCATAGCCGGGCGGCAACTGCTGTTGAGGATATCCGGGTGGGTAGCCATACCCCGGTGGATAGCCATAGCCGGGCGGCATCTGCTGCTGAGGATAACCTGGCGGGTAGCCGGGCGGCATTTGCTGTTGTGGCAGCTGCTGTGGGGGCTGCTGCGGCGGTTGCTGCTGCTGAGGTGGTTGCTGCGCTGCCGGAGCCTGGTGTTGCGGATACGACGCCGGCAACGGGGCATGAGATTCCGTCATCAGCGCGCTGGACTTATCGAAAGACGCAAAGGAGTGACCGGGATCCACGCCTTGACCATTGGGAGCAGGTTCAGCCTTGGGCGCTTGTGCAACTTCCGGCGGCATCGCCACCTTTTGAATGTCTTGCGGCAAGGACAAATGAAGGACGTCCTGCAAAAGCTCGACGTCGTCAAAGGGCGTGCTCCACACAACTCTCGACGAGGAGCCCTCGCCTTCATAAAGTGTCCACATGGGCTCCATAGTGCCACCGATTTCCGACCGAACGGTCAGACTCCACTGACTGTTGAGCGCGGCAAACGGCAGCTCCACAGTGCATCCCTTATTTACAGTAGCTTCCTGCAGGAGATTCCTCAGGTCGCTCATGCGTGGCGGATATTTCATCGGGTCCAGGCGAACCTGGCGCTTCGGTTTGTACATTCAACAGAGTCCCACTATTTAATATTCAAGGTAATTGTGCCCGCCGCAAAACAGTGATCAACCTATATATCTTATTTAGTAAGCAATTACAGTGTTATCGGACTTGATCAGCGTCTTTAAACCCTTAAATCGCCTTTAGCCGGTTAGGCAAAAAAAGCGACGTGATATTGTCGGTTAAAGACATAACCACCTTAGTCGCCCAAAACCGACGATAAATACCGAAGTGCAATTTAAAACAAAGCTCTCCCCCAAACTTATCTGCCTGATTGCAGGTGCGCTGCTTTTTGAGACGGTGTTTTGGCTGTGCATCAATAATCTGTCCGAGACAAGGAATAAAGAAGCCTCCGATGCTTCGACTTGCATTGCGATCGTCAACAAGATCGACAGCATATCTCGACGAGCAATTGACATAGTGACAACTTGCGCAGACCCTGTGCAAACACCAGATCCAAGAGTCAACGACGAGAACATCGAAAAATTAAGAGCCGACTTCAAAAGTCTGGCGCAACTCGTCAAAGACGACAGTGAGAAACTCACGATTATAAAAACCGCAGAAGATACAGCAATGCAGCACGTTACTGCGGCACTCTCACTGAGATCGCAACCCACGCAACAGGTGCCTCTCAATCAAGAACATGTGCTAGATCCAAAATGGTCCAAAATTCAGAATCACGAGATCGCAGTAGTCTCAGAAGATCTCAAAAGTCTGCGGGACAAGGCAAACAGCAAAGTCGAGAAGCTCAAGGCAAACCAAAATGAGATCAGTCATCAGATCAATGACATTCAAATTGCCTGCCTGTGCTTCAAAGCATTTGCCCTGCTGTTGGCTGTTCTTGTTATGGCAAAAACCATTACGGCCCGGCTCAATTGGACAACAGCGGTTATGATTTTGCAATTGATTGGATTTGCTGTTTTGCTGCACAGCCTGCAGCAGCAGAGCGATGCGGAATCTAGAAGGAATGTGGAAGCACTAAAAACCGTCAGTGCAATAAAGGAAATCAACACGTACTTTCAAGACATCAGTACAAACATCTCGCAGAGCGTGCTGTCGCACGCAAAGCGATATGACCGCTCGAACAATCGGGTAGCAAATCTCGTCCATGAACTTTTTCCTGATGCAGAAGACGACATGATTACAAAATTCATGGACAATCGTCATCTTCTCGGTTTTCGCTATCAGATGCTGATTGATTCGAGCAGCAAAGATCCGGATCAACTATCGACCATTCAGTCTTCAAAGGCCGCTGCAGATCGCGTCTTCTCTTTGCTTGAAACAATGCATAACCAACTGGCAAAAGAAGTCCGAGATTGGCACTCACGGATGCTCAAAGATAGCCCAGCTCGACAATTAGCCTGGAGGCAAGTACAAAACAACATCACAGATGTTTCCTCCATAAACTTTGTTTCGATCATGAACCAGGAGTTGGACAGAACGAGCAGCAGTGCAAAAGAGCAAGAATGGTTCAGACAACGGATCAATCTCGTTTTGATTTTAGAATGCATGATCATTTTCGCATGCATGAGTTTTATCGCGATCACCATTCGCGGTGTCACAAAACGCGTCAGCATCATGAGCGACAATGCAATCCGTCTCGCCAGCGATTTGCCGTTAAATCCGCCAGTAAAAGGAAAAGACGAGATCTCGCAATTGGATCTGACGTTTCACTCAATGGCAAATTCACTTAAAGAAGCCACTAAAAAAGAGCGAGCGATTTTGCAAAATGCCAGTGACGTAATCTGCTCAATCGGAAATTCCGGGCATTTCACCGCCGTAAATCCAGCCTCACTCTCCGTTTTTGGCTACTCGCCAAATGAAATGTTCGGCAAGTTGTACATCGACTTTCTCCTCAAAGACGATCGCATCATGGTTGTTGATGCGATCGACATGCTGAAGAAAGGGGGAGAAGCAGAACCGATTGAAGCTCGTTTTGTGAAAAAGGACGGAGCTGTCGTAGACACCCTCTGGTCCGCGACCTGGTCTCCCGCTGAGAAGACTGTATTCTGCGTTATCCACGACATAACCGAACGGAAAGAGGCAGAAAGGATGAAACAAGAAGTGGTGGCAATGATCACTCACGACTTGCGAACGCCACTTTCAACGATTCGCAACTTCCACGAAATGCTGTCCACTGGCTTGCTCGGAGAACTTACCGAGAAAGCAGAAAAGATGCTCGCACTTGCTGAGCGAAATGCCGGGCGAATGCTTAGTTTGATTAACGACTTGCTAGACGTCGAGAAGATCAAAGCGGGAATGATGGAACTGACGAAAGAGCAGGTTTCGGCAGAAAAAGTTCTCGCACACACAGCTCAGTCACTTTCCGCTTTAGCCGCCGAATCCGGCGTTTCACTCGTCTGCTCTGTAGGGTCGACGCCATGCGTCGACCGGTCAGGAAATGATGACTGTCCCAAAAGCGATGATGTCTCTAAAAGCGATGATGTCTATAAAAACGATGATATCTCCAAAGTGGAAGATCTCAATTTCTATGCCGATGAAGACAAAATTTCTCGCGTGGTTACGAACCTTGTGTCGAACGCAATCAAGTTTTCGCCACGTGGCACTTTCATCACGCTCAGCGCCGAATCAGTGAACGGCATCATACACATACGGGTACAGGACCAGGGGCGTGGCATTCCGCAGGACAAAATCGCAAACATCTTCGATCGCTTCCAACAGGTAACAGCGCAAGACCACGCAAAATCAGGCGGCTCGGGACTTGGTCTTGCTATCTGCAAAGCAATTGTAGAATTGCATGGCGGTGAGATTTCGGTCGAGAGTAAAGAAGGTGAGGGCAGTACCTTCACGTTTACCATTCCAGGCGAAGCGAAATCCTAGAATCTGTCGCGAAAACCTTAATTATTTGCGGCATTCAGTGTAGGGTTTGCTCTACAGTCTTTGCGGAAACAAAGACTCGAGCAGGCTCGAGTCAATTTCAAAACAATGGGACCTTTATGTGCGAACCTGAGTCTTAAATATAAAAATGACAGTGGAGCGCAAAACAAATTCAGCAGGGTACTCAGGAAGAATTACAAGCGTAAGGAGCTACCCGTGGAAGGATTGAACCATAAGTCCGAAGATCTGGTCGAAAATCTGGTCGATTTGACTCAGTGTTCAGAAGAAAAGATTCACATACCGGGAAGCATTCAACCACACGGCGTTCTCCTCGCTTTGACCGAGCCGGATCTGTCGATTGTCCAAGCAAGTGAATCTGCTTCAGCAGTATTCGGCATCGCACGACAAGAGCTCATTGGTCAACCACTGCAACTGCTTATAGGGCAGCAGGAGCATAGAAATCTTGCAAACCAGATTGCAACTAATACGTTTCTGCACCTAAATCCTCTAAAACTGCATGTTCACTGCAGGCCAAATCCCAAGCATTTCAATGCGGTTCTCCATCGATCGGAGGGGCTTCTGATCCTTGAGTTTGAAACCGCCTCAGTCGATGAGCCTGAGCTGGCATTGGAGTTTTTTCGCACCAGCAACGAAGCACTAATACATTTGCTTGCGGCCTCCAGTACGCAAGAATTGCTTCAATTAGCGGCCTCGTTTGTCGGTAAATTGACCGGCTTTGATCGAATCATGATTTACACATTTGACCAAGAATGGAATGGCTCGGTGCAAGCCGAACATAAGGCAGAGGGGATGGGAAGTTTTCTGGGACTGCATTTTCCCGCAAGCGACATTCCGCCGCAAGCACGAAAGTTGTACGAGCGAAATTACTTGCGTTTACTCGTTGACGTTGACGCCAAGCCATCACCAATTCTACCTGTGCTTAATCCTCTCAAAGGAGAGCCCCTTGATCTGAGCGACTCGATTCTGCGAAGCATGTCGCCAGTGCATATTGAGTATCTGAAGAACATGAATGTTGCGGCATCAATGTCCATGTCATTGATCCGCGACGGTGAACTTCGAGGACTTATTGCCTGCCATCACACTACTGCAAGACACGTAGACTATCGAATCAGACGCGCCTGCGAATTCATTGCTCGCCTGGTCTCGTTGCAAATGGAAACCATCGAAGAACGAGAGAGCTACCATAAACTAGTGGAATTGAAGGATGCTCGCCAAGACTTGTTATTGCATACCTCTGAGCAGTCTAATCTGGCTTCATCTCTAGCTAGCTCAGGCAAACTATTAAGTGTGACTGGGGCAAGAGGAGCGGCGATTGTTTGGGATGGACAGTGCATCCTGGTTGGAGAAACACCGACTGAACTGCAGGTTGGCAAACTTGTCCTCAACTTATCAGAGAATTTGACAGGTCCAGTTTTCTCGAGCAATGCTCTCTCAAAATACTTGCCGTCCGCTAAAGAAATTGCGTCATCTGCAAGTGGTTTGCTCGCGATCCGAGTATCAACAATTGGTCCAAAATGGTTATTGTGGTTCCGCCCTGAACAAATCAAAGATGTAAGCTGGGCAGGCAACCCGGAGAAATCTACAACTGTGGATGCAGACATGCGCTTGCGTCCACGCAAGTCATTCGAAGAGTGGAAAGAGAAGGTCTCCGGAATGTCTTCGCCCTGGCTAAGTTTGGAAATCGACAACGCAATGGAGCTGCGCACAGCGCTCTTAGATTTTAGCCTGTCCGCAGCTGAAAAAAAACGCGCCGTTGATTTGCAGTTGAAGGTGGAAGAGTTAGACGCGCTCAACAAGGAATTAGAATCGCTTTCAAGGCAGCTTCAAGTGGCCCGCGATGCAGCGATAGAAGCGTCCAACAGAAAGTCGGAAATGGTCTCGGTGGTTAGTCACGATTTACGTGCTCCATTAACCTCGATTAGCGGAACCCTATCAATGCTGAAGGGCGGTCTCTATAAGCTTGATTCCGAAAAAGGAGCTGAGTTAATAAACATGGCACTGTATGGTGCTCGATATATGCTGAACCTGATCGTCAACCTATTGGATTTGGACACACTTCAATCTGGAAAAATCGACTTGGTAAAAGCTGAATCGTCTGTAGGAGAATTGATCAACGATGCCTTTAAACTTGTCCGGTCATCAGCCGACACAGCCGACATTGAGCTCGCGGCGGAAGTAGAATCAGCAACGCTCCTCGTAGACAAAGATCGAATCATTCAAGTGCTAGTGAATCTGATTTCCAATGCAATCAAATTTTCACCTGCAAAAACTCGAATTGTTGTGTCTTCACTTTCGACGGAAGTAGAGACGACTATAAGAGTTACAGATCAAGGGCGCGGTATACCAGAGGAGTTTAGAGAATCAATCTTTGAAAGATTCAAACAGGTAGAGTCCGACGATCGCAGCAAGAAAGGAGGCTCGGGTCTTGGTCTGGCTATATGTAAGACTATTGTGAATGCACATGGCGGAACCATCGGTGTCGATAGCGGACCCGGTGGTAGTTCATTTTGGTTCAAGCTGCCAAAGAATACAAACGCTATATTGCCAACTCAGCAGAAAACTTCTACTGCCGTTACTCTAAAAAGTCAGGAACTTGGGCTTGAATTCGACGTGCTTCGCAAAGAATTTATTCAGGCAACGCTCTTTCATACAGCTAAGCTGAAAGATATAGCTACAGAACTCAGGTTGACAAACGCTAAGCTAGATGACAGAAAAAAACATACAGCAACCATGGCCTCAGACCGCGAGAAATCGGCTCTGAATGCACTTTTGATGCAACGAGAATACTTTGTATCTGCGCTCCATGAATTGAAGACTCCTTTAGTAGGAGGAACTAAGATTCTAGAACATATTGCGCACGGAAAAGTTGCCCCAGAGCGACATCCCGAAGCAATAGCTGAAGTAATTGAGTCGAACAAGAACATACTTAAAGGGACTGAGCAGCTAGCCCACGTGGCTCAAGAGTTATCACGGAGAACGTATGCGCTCCAGGAAAGCAATCAGAATCTGGCAGATAGAACACTTAAACTTGAAGAAGCCAATGCCGACTTGATATGCCTGATGCAACAACGCGAAGACTTTGTGGCCGCGCTAACACACGACCTAAAGAACCCACTTTTGGGTGGCACCAGGATTCTCGAACACATAGTCAGTGGTGCAGTAACACAAGAAGAACAGACTAGAGTATTGAATCAGGTTATTGAATCCAACAAAAGTATGCTCCGCATGATCTGGAACATGCTGGAAACATACAAAAGCGAAACAGGTTCTCTGCAGGTAAATAGAAGTGAATTCGACTTTACTGTGCTTCTTCAGGAAAGCCTTGATGAGCTTTCATTTGCCACGAAAGAAAAAGAGATAGAACTGAACATTCACATTCATGACGGACTTCCATTGATCAACACGGACCGAATTCTGCTTCGCAGGGTTTTAATCAATCTTCTCGACAATGCGATTAAGTTCACTCTGGCAGGTGGAAAACTCAATGTGCAGGTGGGTCTAATCGAAAAGTCAGTAACGATATCGATTGAAGATTCAGGCACTGGCATGACCGAAGAGCAAATAGGACAAGTGTTTAATCGATTTTGGCAATCAGAAAAGGGGCGAGCGTACGGCATTGGTACTGGGTTAGGGCTCTTTTCGTCAAAACAAATTATTGAAGCATTGGGTGGCGACATCAAGTGCACAAGTACCGAAAACGTAGGTACAAAGTTCACGATTACGCTGGATATTCAGCCGAACAAAGCGACAGCTTAGCCATTAGGTTGATGATTTGGTCGGCATGTTTCGCTAAAAACTGGTATGACAACGACAACCACAACAATATGTGCCCTCGTGTGCAACAATGGCAGAGAATTTAGCTAGACCGTTTGCTCGCCTTTGAGTCCTATTGGTCAAAGGTGAGGTTTCCGAAACGCGGCTCCGAATATTTTCACCAAAGATCTCAACATTCATTCCTTCCGCCGTGCGGAGGGAAAAGCAAACGTGCATGACTTATTCGCACACCAATATGGAGAATTACAACTATGGCTACTGAAAAATCAACTGGTCGCATCCAGAGTTCAGACTCTGATGCAATGAAAACCGCTCAGGCCGAGCGTATCGGCAATGACTTTCGCTGGCACTACGGCAGAGTCACACGCATGGGCAGCTACGATCTCGTTTCTTCCGCAAAAGATCGCCGCTCTGTGACCATCATGTGGGAATCAGGCGGACTCAGCTGCCAGTATGGTGACGTAAGCGATGACCAGTGGGAAATTCTGAAGATGGCATTCATGAGCAGCGGAATGATCAGCATTCTTAGCGATCAAACTGGCGAAGATTGGATGTACGATTTGCGCTTTCTTGAAGCCGTTCGCTAATAACTTTGAACCGGACACTCCGATGGAGCACCAACGGCATCCGGTGGTAGAGGCACGGTGTGAAAACATACTGGGAATCGAACGACATCAACGTCGCACTCAGCGCTGAAATCTCACGATTCAGCGCTGCTGCCGCGTCCGCCAATGGTGTTTTCTTTCCGGTGACTTCAAAATCGCAGTAGAAAAGAGTCCGTGCTGCAAAAGAATCTTGATGTTGTACTTGATGCAAAAGGCAACGCTTCTTCCGATGTGGGCATGAGGTTATAGCCTTCAGCTGCCACTCGTTTTACATGCTCTTCCTCCGGTGGAGGAGAGCAACAGTACGTGATCAAAGAATCTCTCTGCTTCCACGCATCCTTGTCTCGTGGATTCCACGAATCTCTGAAAATGAACGTCCTGGTGCAAAGGAAGAGAAACACCAAGACTAGTGCTGGAACGGCAGCAATCAGCAGAAGTCGTGTTTTGGAACGCCGCAAACGGACTTTTACCTCAGAAGCGCATTCGGATATTATATTCGGTGTTGGCACGCAAGGACCATGCCAATGCACACTGACGCTTGGAGACTAAAATGACGAAGAACCGTATTGTTGCTGCACTCGCACTTCTGACGATCATGTGCCCTTGCGCGTTAGCCAAAGACGCGGCATTCGATGCCTTTTGGACAAAGTTTTGCGCAGCACTGAAGGCAAACGACAAAGAAGCTTTAGCCTCAATGACTAAGATTCCATATCAATCGTACGATAAGACGTTGAAGACGAAGAAAGAGTTCATCGCTTACTGCGACAAGGTCTTCACAAAGAAAATTCGAGACTGCCTGGTAAAGGAAAAACCAGTTCTAGACAAAACTTCGTACTTCGTTTTTTGCGGCGAAGAAATTTACATCTTCGAGAAAGCAAAAGGCAGCTATCTCTTCACCGAAATCGGCGTGAATGACTAGACATATTACAGCAAAAAACTTGAGACAGTAAACTGCCTAGCTAGCGCTCAACGCTTTACTGTAAACATCTCATTGAGTTCATCAAACGATGCTGCTTCACTAAAACAATCGAAGGAACCGGTTTCAGCAATGCTCTTCGCTGAGCGTAGAAACGCGCCCCAAGCTGCACGCGCTAAGGCAGAACCCACCGATATGCGACGCACGCCAAGTTCCGAAAGTCGTTGTACCGTCAATCCGGGAATAGGTGACGACATAATCACATTGAC
>PNLN01000266.1 GCA_013823055.1 Cyanobacteria bacterium DS2.3.42 | reverse complement strand
GTTCTACTTCCAAATCCACTAGGTTTTTGCGGTTTTGCGAAGCAAGAGCCCTCTATCCAAGCCCTAATAAAAGTTTCTAAAACGGTGAATTTCAAATGAGCAGACCATACACAGGAGTTCCAAGTCTCAAAGGATTGTTGCTCGTCGGTTTATTGATTTTTGGCGGATATCACATTTTTACGGCTTTCAGCAGTCACAACTGGCCTGAAGTAACCGGAAAGGTAACAGGCTACGACATTCAAGAAAGCTATCGCTACAGGGGACGTCGCAGCTATGGCAGCAGCCGCGAGTATACGCCTGTGGTGCAATACATCTACCTGGTCGACCACGTTTCCCACGAAGGAAGTGTAAGTCTGCGAACCTTCTCTTCGTACAACGAAGCCATCAACTTCGCCGGCGGCTCGTATCCAAAGGGAATGCACTTACAAGTGCTCTACAATCCGAAAATGCCCAACTTCTCGACCCTGACGCGGTCAGCGATTTAGCAAGCCGACCACCTGTCGTGATTTGGTGGAGAGGGCTGGAATTTCCAGCCCTTTTGCTATCGCAAACAGCCAGTGGCAATGTTTACCGGCGGCAAAAGCCGGGGAATAGCGAAACTGTAGGGCTTCACGAGCAAGACATGAGTTTTTCCAGCGATTTCATCAAAAAAACTTCCGCTGTTTTGGCGCAGTTAGACGCAGATGAAATCGAGAGAGCGGCGCGCCTGTTGGCCGATGTACGAGTAAGCGAAGGGCGACTCTTTGTCGTAGGCTCCGGCGGTGGTGCCGGACACGCCTCGCACGCCACAAGTGATTTCAGAAAGTTGTGCAACATAGAAGCGTACGCACCTTACGACAATGTGCCTGAATTGACGGCACGCGTCAACGATGATGGCTGGGACTCGACTATCGTCAACTGGCTCAAGGTCAGCCGAATGAGCAGTCGCGACTGCTTGCTGATCTTTTCTGTAGGCGGCGGCAACAGCGAAAAAAACATCAGCGCCAACCTGGTCAACGCTGCTTCATTCTCTCAAGAATTAGGCGCGCCAATTATCGGCATAGTCGGCAAAAACGGCGGTGCAACAGCGAAAGCTGCGACGGTCACAATACTAATTCAAGAAATTGACAAAGAACTCGTCACACCAATTACTGAAAGTATTCAATCGGTGATCTGGCACTTGCTGGCTTCTCATCCGGTTTTACAGGCAAACAAAGCAAAATGGGAATCGGAAGTTAACGCTTAGGATAAACGGCTAGAAATGATCATCGCCAGAAGTCCGATGCGTATATCTCTGGGTGGAGGTGGGACAGACCTTCCGTCATACTATGAAAATCACGGCGGGTTCTTCATTTCAGCAGCGATAAACAAGTACGTTTATGTGATGGTGAACGAATCCTGGCACGACGAATACGTGATCAAATACTCGCAGTTGGAGCGCGCAAAAAACGTCGCCGACATCAAACACCCTATTGTCCGGGCAGCACTGGAATGGTTCGAGATGGGACCGAATTTGGAAATCGCAAGCATTGCCGACATTCCACAGGGCACCGGATTAGGATCGTCGGGAAGCTTCACTACAGGGCTTTTGAAGGCACTTCATGCATATAAGAAAAACGACTGGCTGAGTCCCAGCGAACTTGCAGAACAAGCCTGCCACGTCGAAATCGAATTGCTCAGAGAACCAGTCGGCAAACAGGATCAGTACATCTCAGCATTCGGCGGACTGACGTGTTTCGAAATAGGTGTAGACGGAAAAGTCGATGCCTACCCTGCAAAAATATCTGAAGATACGCTCAGCAGGCTGGAAGAGAATCTCGCCATTTTCTTCACCGGTTATTCGCGCTCGGCTTCCGAACTTTTGGCCAATCAAGACGAGAGAAGCAAACAGTCAGACAGCGTTATGATAGAGAATCTGCATAAAACAAAAGCACTCGGACGCAGCATCAAAGAAGCATTGGAGAGTGGCGAAACTCGCCGATTCGGTGAACTGATGCACGAACATTGGACTTGCAAAAAGAAACGATCGACAGGCATGTCGAACAATCGAATCGACGAGCTCTACGAAGTGGCAATGAAAAACGGTGCTTTCGGCGGCAAGCTCGTCGGCGCCGGCGGTGGTGGATTCTTGATGTTCTACAGTGAAGAAAAGAGTAAACTGCGCGAAGCGATGAACAAAGCAGGTGCAAAAGAGATGCGCTTCCGATTCGACTTTTCTGGCACCAGCCTCATAGGTGATAGAAGTTGACCGAATCAAAGGATATCGGCATTCTAGGAGGAGGCGTTGCCGGACTGAGTCTGGCGTATTTCCTTGGAGAACAGGCAGAAGTCCTCGAGAAAAGCACGCGAGCCGGCGGTTTATGCCGCAGCTTTGAAAAAGACGGCTTTACTTTTGATCTTGGCGGACACATTCTTTTCTCCAAGGATCAAGAGATTCTGAACCTGGAGTTGTCGCTGCTCCAGGGAAAACTCAACAAGCTTCACCGCAGTGCCGCGTGCTGGTTCAAAAACAGATTCGTCAAATATCCTTTCGAAAACGGGCTTGCTGCGCTGGATAAGGAAGACGCCTATGAATGTCTTCTCCATTTTGTATCTAACAGTCGGCGCCCTCAGCACAATTTCGAAGACTGGATTTACAACACGTTCGGTAAAGGCCTGGCAGAAATGTACTTGCTGCCCTACAACAAAAAGATCTGGAAAACGCCACCTAGCGAGATGGATTTTGAGTGGGTAGAACGAATCCCCAAGCCGCCCATCGAGGACATTGTCAAATCCGCTATGGGAATTGAAACAGAAGGGTATGTGCATCAACTGCACTTTTATTATCCAAAGGAAGGAGGCTTCGAAACTCTGCCTCAAACGCTTGAAGCAAATATCAACGGAAGAATAACGAAAGACTTTCCAGTCGAGCGAATCTCGAAAACCAGCACAGGATGGATTGTTTCAAACGGCTCTGCGGATCGACGCTATAGAAAATTGATCTGCGCAATGCCCGTTTTCGACTTGATAAAATGTCTGCCTGATGTTCCCAGCGAAGTGAGACATGCTTGCGAGAATCTGGTATACAACTCGCTTTGTGTCGTGCTGATCGGCCTCAACAGACCACGAAAACACGACCTTGTTTCTTGCTTTTTTCCTCAGTCCGACATCATCTTTCACCGCCTGGTCTTTCACGACTACTTCGGAACTAACTACGTGCCCGCTGGCTGTTCATCAATGGTTTGCGAGATCACTTCGAAATACGGCGATGAAATCTGGTCTATGCCGGAAGAAAAATTGATCGCCAGAGTCGTTGATGATCTCCGCCGCGAAGGATTCATAGAAAAGCCAGAAGTCGTTACAACTGCAGTGCAACGCACCAGATATGCTTATCCTGTCTACGATCTCGGCAGGAGCAAAAATCTGCAGATCATAAAACAGTTTTGCAAGCAAATGGAAATTGACCTGTGCGGTCGATTCGCTGAATTTCAATACGACAATTCAGATCAAGTCATTCGCTCCGCAAAGACTGTATCAGAGAGGGTTTTGAACGAAGTCGGCTTACACTAACTAGAAACACGATAAGCTTTTCTTGACGCAGAAGGACAGGCAGTGGAACAAATAGAAACTCAGAATGTTTTCATCACAGGAGGAACCGGCTTTCTTGGCAGCGCCTTTACAGAGCGGCTCCTTTCGTTTCCTAACATCTCACGAATAACGGTGTTCGACCGCAATGCATGGAACAAAGAAAGCTTCCAAAACAGAGCGGACCATAGCCGCGTCTCACTTATTGCAGGCGATTTGAAAAATCTCGATGCTTTGACAAAAGCAATGAAAGGACACGACACGGTCATTCATTTGGCATCAAATGCGGACATCTCGCGAGCCGCAAGTCAGCCGACAATCGATTTTGACGAAGGCACCATCCTAACCCAAAACACTCTGGAAGCCGCAAGACTTAATGGTGTGGCAAAAGTTCTCTACGCCTCAGGTAGCGGCGTTTACGGCGAACGCGGCAAGACTGAATTGCGCGAAGATGACGGTCCGTTTCACCCGATTTCTACATATGGCGCCAGCAAACTAGCCGGCGAATCGCTGCTTTCCGCTTATTGCAATATGTTCGAAATTACAGGCATAGCCTTTCGCTTTGCAAACATTGTCGGTCCGGGACAAACGCACGGAATTGCCCTCGACTTCGTAGAAAAGCTCATGAGCGACCCTTCGCAGCTCGAGATACTGGGCGATGGCTCGCAGACGAAATCATACATTCTAGTTGACGATGTGTTCGACGCAGTTTGGCTTGCGCACAAGAGTTCCACAAAGAACTTCGATGTATTCAACGTTTCCACGTCCGATGCGATTTCTGTCAATCAAATTGCAAAAATAGCCATTGAAGAAGTTCTCGAAGAAAGCGCAGCAGTAGAACTGAAGTACACCGGCGGCGACAGGGGATGGAAAGGCGATGTACCTGTTGTCAGATTGAACTCAGATAAAATTAGAGCTCTGGGCTTCACTCCCAAACACACATCAGAAGCGGCAATTCGTCTGGCAATCTTGGGAATTCTAGAAAAGAAAAAGAGCGGATCTCCTAGATGAAAGCGTAGTGGCGCATTGCATGCGCCACTACGAATTTTGCTCGCCGCGTAATGCCTTGGCTGAATCAGGGCCTTTGGTGATGGACATTGCGCTGATGAAAATCGACGAGAACAAAATACTCAAACCGATCATTATCAAGGTTCCACCAAGCGAAGCCCACTCAGGACGCGCAAGCGGGAGAAAGCCCGATTTGAACCACTTATAAGTGATGATCGAGAATATAACTACTCCGGCAAGAGTCAATGAGGCTCCCAGAAGTAATCCCGATTCGAGTTTGAAAACTTGATAAAACTTAGAGAGAAATGCCTGGTTGGGATCGAATCGCCGGCTCCAGGAATAGGTTTTCGCATGCAGACCGAGCAAAAGAGTTTGTACCCCGACGACACTAAGTACGGTACCGACCACACTGCTGACCTGACCCAAATGTCTTCCTTCGTGGTGAACCAGTCCGAAAAGCACAATTGCGTGAACAACCATCCCCAGCACAAAAAGCATCACACCCGGAATGATGAAAACCTTGTTGGGGCAGTATAGAACCATCATTCGCAGGCTGCGCCAACCGTCTTTGAACGTATTTAGTTTGGACTCCCCGATGCGCGGCGCCAGCACAATCGGAATTTCGCAGTATTTCAACCCGGCGAGGTGAGCGTTGATGGCCAGCTCAAGATTGAATTCCATGCCGGGGCTGACCGGGCGAATTTTTTCGTACGCCTCACGGGTAAATGCCCGATAGCCGCAATAGACGTCAGTGTAGGGGGTTCCGAAAAGAGTATTGAGCCCAAGAGTCAAAAGTGGATTGCCGACATAGCGGTGCAGCCAGGTAATATTGGCGCTTCCTTTGTCAAGATACCGACTGCCGGTCACGAAGTCGTAGCCTTCGTCCAGCTTGGCCAGGAATTTCGGGATCAGGGCAAACTCGTAAGTATCGTCCGCGTCGGCCATGATGAAATACTTGCCTGCAGCTTCGCTGAAGCCTTTTAAATAGGCGTTTCCGTACCCGCGCGCCGGTTGGTGCACGACCCGCACGCCCATGCTTTCAGCAATTTCGACCGACCTGTCTGTCGATCCGTTGTCAGAAAGGACGATTTCGCCGTCGATATCGTTTTCCGCAAATGCCTTGCGGATCTTCTCGATACAAATAGCCAGCGCACCTTCCTCATTCAAGCAAGGCAAGACGACGGACACAACGGGCTTGTGTCCTGTTTCTGCTCCAGTTTCTGTCGAAGAAGGTGCCTGTGTCATCCAAAATCCTTCGCCGCGCCAACCGCCCAATTGAAGGCCGTCTATCGAAATAATAATACCTGGAATGTACAATGCACTAACGCCCCGGAGGCGTTAAAAGCAATGACATCACGCAAGCGAGTCTCATAAATGTCCGACGCCGCCACAAAGGGGCAGTTTCAGTACCAGGGTAAATTGGTCGGCATCATCGAGCGTGTCTCCGATAATATGCGGCGCAAGATGTTCGACCGCTTCATGCAGGAGTTGCAACCGAGCGGATCGACCACAATCATTGATGTCGGCGTCACCGATGACCAGCGTCTCGACTCTAATTTCTTTGAAAGGCTCTATCCGCATAAGTCTCAACTGACGGCAGTTGGAATGGAAGACGCAAAATTTCTCGAAACGCAATACCCGGGCGTAAAATTCGTCCTGGCTGATGGCTTGAAATTGCCGTTTGAAGACAAGAGTTTTGACCTGGCTGTCAGCTTTGCCGTAATCGAACACGTAGGCAGCAATGAGCGGCAAAGAGCATTCATAAAGGAACTTTGCCGGGTGGGCAAGCGCGTTTGCCTGACCATGCCAAATCGCTGGTATCCGATCGAATTCCACACAATCTTACCTTTCTTGCACTGGCTGCCGCCCGAGATGTTCCGCAGCATCTTGCGCATGATTGGAAAACCCTTTTTCTCGAAGGAAGAAAACCTCAATTTACTGGGCGAAAAGGATCTGCTCGAACTTGTCGAACCCGGCATGAAAACCAAATTGATACCGTTTCACTTCCTGATGATGGGAGTGTCCAACTATATGTTGATAATCGAATGAAACGCGATGCACAATAAGCGCTCAGCGACCAAAGGCAAAAACACATCCATGCAAAAGTGGGTGGAAACAACAATGGGAATCCTGCTTGTGAACAGAGGTTCTGTCCAATTTGCCGACGATCACGATCATTGGCGCAAAGGCTTTTGCAGACTTTTAGAAATCGAAGAACCGCAAGCCAGAGAGTTTATTGAAAACACAATCGATGCAGCAGAACGAATTTTTGGCAGAAGCTTGAGCAATATTGGAGAAGAGGAGAAGATCACATGCCTGTTCGAGGCAGTTAACGAAACCCTCTACAAAGGCAAGCGTAAAGAAATCGAAGCAGACAGAGAAATTGACTTCACAGACTTACGTGGTCCGGAAGGTGAAGTGCCGGACAAGATTTTCGCGCATTCGATCAGCGGCAACAGTGAATACATGGTGATTGGCAACGAAATAGAAGAATTTGCCTGGCTCGTCGACGCGAAAACGAAAAGTCCTGTCACCGCTGACAGTGTCACATACGACACGAATTACTTCGCACCTTCGGAAAACAATCACTATGGAATGAAAGAATACACAAGTCAAATAGAATGGCGCCTTGAAAAGGCTCGGCGCATCATGGACTTGGTGGTTGCAAACGCCGGAACACGCGGCGACAAATGGACAAAAGATCCAGGCACCGTAAGAATGCTGGACGTCGGCTCAGGCATCGGATATTTCCGCCAAGCCGCTCAAACACTAGGCTTTGAGCACCACGGCATTGATCTGTCGCCAGACATTATCAAACAATGCAAGCAAACTTTTGGTTTTGACACATGGCAAGGACGCGTCGAAAATTTGCGTGAAATTGCCGGCGGCCATCGATTTCACCTGATCACAATGTTCGATGTAATTGAACACCTGGAAAAACCACGTGCCGTAATAACAATGCTTAAGGACTTTCTTGCCGATGACGGTACGCTGGTCATTCGCACTCCCAATCTCGCCGCACAAGAAGCAGAGATATTGGGCGATTACTATTATTCTTTCAAACTAGATCATGTGCGATATTTCTCCGCCAACTCACTCAACGAAATGATGCATAGCGTCAAAATGAAGTCTGTTTTCAGCGAGACGGCTTCGCATCTGTTTAAAGGCATTCTAGGCGTAGACTATCTGTTCAAGCTCGGTCAAGCCCGTCGGGGCGCGGACATTCTGGCCCTTTACGAACACGCGTAGGAGTTGAAGTGACGCAAGCTGCCGGATTGAAAACTGTTTCCTGCATACTCTTAACATTGAACGAGGAAGGCGCCATCTCCAAAGTCGTTGCAGACATCAGGCGCGTTTTACCGCAGGCGGAAATAGTCGTCGTCGATAGCAGCAGTGACAAAACTGCTGAAATTGCAGAAGGCTTGGGCTGCACGGTCGTTCGCCAAATCCCACCGAAAGGCTACGGCTGGGCTATGGACGCCGGGTTCAAAAAAGCAACAGGCGACTACATCATCACTATGGATTGCGACGACACGTATCCTGCAGAAGCGCTCTCAGAGCTCGTGAAGCGTATGGATGAGGGTGCAGACCTCGTCAGTTGTTCTCGAATGCAAAGGCGTCCGCCGGCAATGAAACTTTCTCACTTTATGGCAAACCGCATTTTCGCCCTGGTCGCTTGTATTCTCTGCGGGGTCAAAACAACGGATGTTCACACCGGCATGCGTGCTTACAGAAAACAGATGCTGGAAAAACTGCCCTTCGACCCTGAAGGCATGGCGCTTCCCGTTGAACTTCAGATCGCACCGCAGCGAATGGGATTTAAGTGCCAGGAATTTTTCATCGACTATCGCCCCCGCATTGGCGAAAGCAAGATCGTTCCGGTCGAGGGCACTATCTGGACTTTCCGCCGCATCTGGCGCTGGCGAAAGTTTTTCAATACACGACGCATGCAATCTACTTTGCTGACGCTTCTGGCTCTGACTTTGGTTTCTTCACTGGTGCCAGTTTTTTCCAAACAACCTTCAACATCTTCAAAACAAAGCTCAACGGCTCCAAAGCCAAGCCCGACAATTTCAAAGCAAGGTTCGGCTGCGGTAAAAATGGTGACATGCCGGCGCTTTATCCAAAAAAACCCGATCATTGGAGAACAGGAGATCAAGCTCATTGCGACTGCCGCCAGGGTAGAGCTGAAACGCGGAGGTTGGATTCAACTTACGCGAGCTCCGGATTGGAATACGGTTTTGATAAATGAGAACGCAAAAACATTCTGCCAAAACCAGAAAGACAATTGGTGGCAGCGCATGATTGGCCTCGGCACGAGTGCGACAAACAAAGAAACCACAAAAAAAATCTATCCCAAGAAAGAGAATGTCTTGTGGATGGAGACGACCAAAGTGAAAGTGATGGGTGTCCCGCCGGCACCGAACGCGGACTGTTATTACTACAAAGACCCAACAATTCCCGAAGTCCTGTGCAGCCGTCTATCCATTCAGGCAGCGGCGCCACACATGGGTGGACTGCTCGTCAGAATGAAATTACTGGACAAAGAAGGGCCAGGAGCTGTGAAGTTGGACACGTTAAAGGCGGACAAGATAACAGTTCCAGCCAGCCAATTTGAAATTCCAGAAGGTTTCAAAGAGGTATTTTCGCCACAAGAGATCATGCTAGGAACAGGCGCTGATGGGCTTAAAGACTTCCTTCCGTGAATCACGTCTGGTCCTGAACTTTTACCCCTAGTGCAGCTATAGCTAAGCCCTGTCTAAGTTAGAAGCCCTCAATTAGCAAGCGTTAATATGACCTGTCTACTCTTCTAAAGTACTATAGAGGCCTCGACAAGGGCGTTGAGTATGGAATTCACAGGCTTTCCTCGCCACCAACTGAGAGCGATGGGGCGTTCAAAAGGACGCTACTCTTCTCGCCCCCTTCAATCGAACACAGTTTCAACTCCGCATTCAGTCGTCAGAACATCGCCCCAAAAGCCGTTAGGCACTGGGCACGCAGGCGAACGCGTCAGACTAGCGGAAGCACCTGAGTGCACTTCGCCGAGAGCATTACTCGACTATCTGTCGCAGGCAGCCAACGATTTGGGCAGAGAAGTGATTGAGCCAGAGGTGCTTCCGTCCTTCGCGAAGAACACCATGCCTTCGGTTATCGTTCCGCCCCAAAGGCAAAGGACGGTTGCCGATGAGTGGTCACCAAACGTTTCGGCACAACCGTTGACGCAAGCACCCAATCAAAATCGCAATTTCGGTCTTGCCGAAAGCGCACTGCAAGGTCTTGCCGACCTATTAACTTTGGAAGCCGGATCAATTAGAGACGGCAGAGATAGCAGACAGCGTACTGAAAGCAGACACGACAATGACAGCAGCGAAAGCAGTGAAATTAAATCGCAAGCTTGCGTTGCCGAGTTTGTTCAGTGCGCACGTCCACCCGTGGACCTGGTGCCTGCTCCTCAATCCAGCTATGAGATGCTCAATTCATGGTTGAACACCGGCAGATCGGCATGTGCCACCGCAGATGATGACGACGATATGCTTGCGTTCTCTCTGGACGAAATCGAAACGGTCTCTTTGTATGCGGAGGAGACTCCTTCGGCAGTCAGCGCCGCTGAAGAGGAAGCACTACGCCTTCTGGACAACATGTCCAGCTCCGTGAAAAACGCCGAGTCTACAGAACAGCTTCTTTCCACGCAATCACAGCCTGACACGCATCTACGTCCGGCTTTGTCGCGCAGCCATACGGAGGCAACTCCCACACTACAAATGCTCGCGGCCGGCAGAAGAATGGAATCGCTGGAGAACGGCGCGCAAATCATAAAAGATTCGCTCGGTAGAGTCATAGAGGTACGCTCGCCTCTCGGTCCAGTTTTGCGCACTCGCTACGACGAGCAGGGGCACCTTCGGTTCTTCGTACGCACAGACAAAGAAGGCAATATTCAATCGTACGGTGAGTCAGACAAACAAGGCGTTGTCGTCCATGATCCGGAAGGTCGTGTGCGTGCCGCCGGAGAGTCCATGGCAATCGACCGGGTCGGTAGATTGTCTATCGTCAGAAAAGACGGACAATTCTGGAGCATTGACCTTGCGCGTGGACTGCACGTAGAGCGCAGACAGATGGTCGATGAAGACGGACAATGGACTGCGATTACCGCTGTATTTGCCTATGACGGGTTCCGCATGGTGACGCGATTCCAAACAATGGACGCGCGCGAATTCGACGAAGAGGAAGGCTGCTACCTGCCGACTTCGGGTTCTATATGCAAGGAAGAAATCAGACTGTACGGCAGAGACGGCTCTTGCGTACAATTTGACTCGGAAGACGCAATCGAAGAATTGAGACCCTCTCGAGTCTGGCCTCCCGGCAGTCGTGCGGTCGACAAAAAATATCGCAACCGCTGGCAAGCAGGAACCGCCTGGCAAGCCGTTCGCGAGTATCTCGAATTGCTGAAGTCAGGGAGTGGTTAGTAGATGACCGAAAAAATCAAGTTCGGCACGGATGGTTGGAGAGCAATCATCGCGGACCAGTTCACCTTTGAGAATGTTGAACGCGTCGCCTATGCAGTCGGCATGCACATCAAGAAAGAGTATGGACTGGACGACAAAAAAGCGGCGCACAAAAAACCGATCTTAATTGGATACGACACACGCTTTTTAGCCGACCAATTCGCAGAACGCGCTGGTCAAATCCTAGTCAGCATGGGACTTTCAGCTCGCATGACAGATCGCGATGTTCCCACGCCGTGCATCGCTTTCGCAGCACAGAATGAACCAACTTGTGGAGCTCTGCAAATTACCGCTAGTCACAATCCACCCGAATACTGCGGTATTAAGTACATTCCGCATTTCGGCGGACCAGCAACAAATGACATAACTAACGACATCGCGAAACATTTAAACGACCTGCCGAAAGACTACGAGTTTGCCCACGACAAAATCGAAAGATTCGATCCAATGCCCCAATATCTCGACGCACTCAGGGGTTTCGTAGATCTAAAAAAACTTGGCACCGCCAAAATTCGGGTTGGCTATGATGCGCTTTTTAGTACCAGTCGAGGATATCTCGACAAACTGATTAAAGAAGCGCAACTGCCAATTTCAGTCTTGCACGACTACAGAGATCCGCTCTTTGGTGGCGGCATGCCGGAGCCCAAGCCGGAATTTCTCAAAGAATTGATCGCACTGGTCAAACAAGAGAAATTGGATGTCGGCCTTGCCACCGATGGTGATGCAGATCGTTTTGCAGTTATTGATGAAACAGGCTCATATCTCT
>PNLN01000145.1 GCA_013823055.1 Cyanobacteria bacterium DS2.3.42 | reverse complement strand
GCCCTTCTTGATTGCCGTGTCGACCAGATCGAGTGCGTCATCGCAGCGCTTCAATACACCTAGCGGGACTTGAGTGGCTTCCAGGTTCGCCTCATGCATTGCCTGCTCGCGACTGCGCATTTCTTCAGGAGTAGACTTGGGCATACGGCGTGCCTCAATAATGCGGTTGTAGGCATTCATGTCATTGTCAACGTCGCGCAAAAATTCGCTCTTCAGAGTTTGTCCTTTTTCAGCCAACTCGTTCAACAACGGCTTCGACTTTTCAAATCCCTTTTTCTCATAAGTAAGATTGCCTACCATCGCCGACAGCGATGCAGAGAGCGCACCGGCAAGAGCAGCGGCGCTTCCGCCACCGGGAGCCACAGAATCCGACGCCAACTCATCGACAAAATCGCTGAGCGAAAGTTTTTTCAATTCCTTGATCTTGGGGGCAACATTGTATTCAATGATCTTTTTGTCGATATCGAATGGCGAAAGCTCTGCCAGTCCGAGAGATTGCACTGCTGTTTCGACAAGCTCGCGTTCAGAAACACCAGTCGAACGTCCTTGCTTACGCAAGTAATGCCGCCCAGCTTCCAGCATTGGTGCCAGTGGAACCAACCCGACAATCTCACTGCCAGTCGCCCGCAATCCCATCTCGTTAGCCACTCTTTCAGCTTCATCAAAAGCTTGATGCAAAGAACAGACAGAGTAATCAATCAAGTTTATTGAAATTTGGGCACGCTTGTATTCATCCACATACCAGCCGACTGCCCGCACAGCCTTGAGCGTTCCGGGCTCTTTGACGGACACACCTTCTTTGTCCTTTACTATGTTTCCATCCGCATCACGCTTGGCTTTGCCTGCTTCGCGAATAGTTAGCGCAATGTCGTTTGCCAGCTTTTTAGAGCGCGTATTCAAATTGACGTTGTACGCTATCAAGAATTGACGCGCACCAATCACGGTGGCACCGGATTGGGCATTGAACTCAGACGGGCCGTAATCAGGCTTGAAAGATTTCTCTTTCATTTTCTCTGGCAGCGCTTCGTACTCACCTTTGCGAATGTCCGCAAGGCTCTTGCGATCTTCACGCTTCGCAGCTTCGGCATACAGATAAACAGGTATGCCCAATTCTTTACCGACGCGCTCACCGAGCTGTTCTGCCAGTTTCACACATTCTTCCATAGTGACACCAGACACCGGTACGAACGGACAAACGTCAGTGGCGCCCATCCGTGGATGCTCGCCCTTTTGCTTCCGCATGTCGATCAAACCTTGCGCCGTTTTAATCGCTTGGAATGCACCCTCGACAATCACTTCCGGACTGCCTACAAAAGTAATTACCGTACGGTTAGTGCTCCAGCCCGGATCAACATCCAGCAGACTCACACCCTGCACGCTTCTTATCGCGTCGGAAATGGCATTGATGACTTTCTCGTTGCGACCATCACTGAAATTCGGAACACACTCAACCAGACGCATGGCATACCCCATTGGATATATACGGATAACAAGTTAGATATTGTATGCCTATTTAGATCTATAATCTGCGTTTGGCGTTTAATGAGGTCCGAAATTGGCAGCCTCTGGCGAAAAGAAAGAATCTCACGCAGAAGCGCAGCGAGAATACTTCCGCTCGCGCGTCTCAGTTTTTCTCCAGCCAATTCCTGACGAAATTCTCGCCCGCACAAAAAAAATTGCCGAGAGCGCCGGGCTCAATGAAGGTTCCCAAGTTCTAGACGTGGGCACAGGCACCGGAGCGCTCATCGTTCACTTTTTAGAACTCGGTGTGAAACAGGAAAACATCACGGGTGTTGATCTCAGCGATGAGATGATGAACTTCGCGCGCGAACGCTTTCCCAAAGTCAATTTCATCAAAGCTGATGTGCTCGACGCCGACACCGTTATCGGCAAAGTGAATCAATTCGACGCAGTGTTTTTCAACGCTTGCTTTGGAAATATCTTCGATCAAAAACTGGCATTGAAAAAAACGCACGCTCTGCTGCGCTCTGGCGGCTCAATTGTAATCAGCCACCCACTGGGGAAACGCTTTGTCAAAGCACTGCATGACAGCGATCCTTCCATCGTCCCTCACTTCTTGCCGGAGAAAGAACAACTGAACGAGTGGGCGAAAGAATTGGATATGGAACTCGTGGAGTTTGCGGATGAGAATGACTTTTACCTGGCAAGATTCACGCGAATTCCAAGAAGTTAGGCGGCGCGTAGAATCCGCGCTTTCTAAGCGGCTCTGGAGATTCGTTCTCGCAGAGTGCACGCAATCGCTTCATGGATAGAGCCGAGGGAACCAAATAAATTGGCTGAGCCAAAGGTCCGATTTCTTGAGTCCACTTTGGTGGAGATTGTCGCGCTCTTAGTGCCAGTAGCTCCAAGATAGAAGCTGAGGCGGCAAGCACCTGCTCATCGCGTGTCTCGGGACGTCTACAATTTTCCAGCAGCGGAGTTTCGCGGACAAAGTCCTGGCATAGGCTACGGAGCAAAAGGCCATCGTTATCCAGCACGGCACGTGCTAGTGCTTCAAGCTTCTCCATGTGCTGCCTCCCACAAGTCTTCAAAGGCGTAACGTGCTTTTATTTCGCGGACGGGAAGCAAGTAAGGTGAAACTGTCTGCCAAATTTCTTCCCGACTACCACTCAATTCTCCTAGTATACGTCGGGCGTCCGAAATATCTAATTCGTCACGCCAGGCACTCAGTTTCATTGCCAGCAGCTGAGGAAATCCTGGTCTACGAACCACTATACCAACAGCAGAAAAGATGATCGGACCTTCGCTCACTCCAACCAAGAAGCCTTTGGCCGCGTCATTGAGCCAGTCATCAGCCCAACCCCGTTCAAGAGCAATGACTTTGGCAAGCTCCTTCACCTTTCTTGATTCAGTCGGTGTGACAATTAGAACATCCAGGTCTCTGGTCGAATCGCGCTCTCCAAAGACCAGTACCATTACACCTCCGCCGACAAGTATCAACTCTATGGTTTCTCCCTCACTTTGCGAGAGAGCACCCAATTTCGTTAACGCATCAATGATTTCTTCTCGACCAAAGATTGCCATATCAGTCCTCGATCATTGCTTCGATATTAACACTGGCTACGTCTTTCGGCTTCGCTATAGGCGGAAGAAAATAGTTTACAAACACCACGAAACCTTGTGTGCCCTCCCGAAAAGAACCCCTCATGCAGCTTTCTCTCCCTGCGTGACTTTCTCGCGATAAGCAAAGCGATCCTTGAATTGCAAGAAGTATGTTTCGACAAATTGCCACGACAAGATCGACCAGACTATAGTGATTACAAACGCCAAGAATTCGCCGTTCACAGCTTTGGCTGCCGGAAGAAATATGCAAATCATATTGCGAATTACAAATGCGAGCGGGTGATACAGGTAAATTCCATAACTGATTTTTCCCAGGTAGGTGAAGGGAAGGTAGTTGAAGACCTTGAGTATCACAGGGTTTTTCGTCTGCCACAGACCGAGCACGAATATGGCAATACTGACTGCGCTCAGAGTATATGGTCGATACCAAAAAAGTTCGTTTCGTTCTTGAAACGGCTGGCTAAAAACAAAGTATTGATCGATCGCCTGCAAAATCAATCCGGCAATCATCAAATGTGTGCCATTAATTTTGCTGCCCCAGCCGCGTAGCTGCGCATGGCCAGCCAGACATCCGAATAGGAGAAATTGCCCGCAAACTGGCAACAACATGTAGTAAGGCGTATCCGAAAAATTTTGATGGCCAATATAGTTCGCCACCACCGATAGAACTATAAGAATAGACAACAAAACCACTCGCCCATTTTTCGGTGTCAAAAGCAACGCCAGGGGATAGAGAAGATAGAATTGCTCTTCCACGCAAAGCGACCAGAAATGCACAATAGTGCCTGTAAATCCGTGGTCTAGAAAGATTTTGACGTTGAACAAATATGTAAATTGCCAGATGGGAAATGGCAGTTGACCGATCAAAAGCAAGAACGAAATCGTCGCGTAGTATGCCGGGAAAATCCGCAGACAGCGGCGAATGTAGAATGTTTTCAAATCCAGCAAAAGATTGCCGGTTTGATTCGCTTCTAAAATTCGGGTGATGAGAAACCCGGACAAGACGAAGAATATCTGCACCCCTAGCGCACCGTAGGGGAACATATTGCCGTTGTGTTCGATGTACACACCGGCATGAAAATGGAACACGAGCATAACCGCGATCAGTCTCAGCGTGTCCAATTGGGACTTATAGCCGAGCTTCTCTGTGCTTTTATCGATTGAGCTTTCAGTGGTCACTGAAAAACTGTAGCAGCCCGCGAGACTCTTAGCGACTCTCGGCGCATTTGCACCCGAGTACCGCGATATTTAGTTAGGTTTAAAAACTTCGGAGAGGGAGAGATTCGAACTCTCGGTACAGCTTTTGACCGTACAACTTCTTAGCAGGAAGCCGCTTTCGACCACTCAGCCACCTCTCCAAGATTGCGCCTGTTAAGGGCAGGCCCTATAGAACATATCATAGACGATCAAAAATGTCCCAATACTACGATCCATATCCAATAGTAGCTAACCGGGGAACCGAACAAAAGGCTATCGCCCCTGTCCAAAAAGCCGCCGTGGCCGGGAATTACGTCGCTTGAATCCTTCATCCCCGCGTCTCTCTTGAGAAGTGATTCGCAGAGATCGCCAAGCTGTGCGGCAATTGACACTAGGAGCCCCATAAGAGGTGCCTGCCAGAGTTTTAGGCGGAATGGCTCGGAGTTCGCAAATAAGTAATGGTCTGCCGCATAGACAACAACAGTCGCCCAAAATATCGATGAGAGCAAACCCGCAACCGCTCCCTCGATGGTCTTCTTCGGGCTTATCTGCGGATAGAGAAGATGTTTTCCGAATTTCTTTCCGAAGTAATAAGCAAAGACGTCCGTAGCCCACACAATAAAAAGACAAACCCAGACGTATGCCAAACCTGGCTGTTGCAAGGGGTTAGCGTTGTGCACCATGCCAGGTGCCGTCAGATTGCGCAAAAGGACCAAATGGCTGGGAAGAAAACCTACATATATGAAACCCAGGATAGTCGTGGCGATGTCAGCAATAGTCGCCGGTGGCGTCTCGTGGCGAAACAACAGGCGGAAGAAAGATAGGCAAATACCAACTGTGAGAAGAAGCGGATAGTGCTCAAGCGAATAATTGGGTGGTAAATCAATGCCGGGGATTTCAGGCAGCGCTGCCATGGCGAAAAACGCAACAATCATTCCCTTGATAATCCTGGGCGAGGGTTTGAATCCCTTTGCCCTGGACATGTTTATGAACTCGGTTCCGCCGATGTAACACGCAGTACCAAGCATTATGGGAAATACCAGCCCACCAAAGAGGATACCCAGGACCGCGGCGCCGAACAATGCCCAGCCGTAAAGAATTCTTTTCATCGAATTCCCTCAGACTGATCTTTTAACACTCCGCCTTCCGGCATATCTTCGATATTTATGCCTTCATCCTCATCCTTGGCTGCTCCAATAGTTTTACCTGAAGCGTGGGTGCTGTTTCCAGCATGTCCTATAAGATACGCCGATACAAGGGCTGTAAGTGGGATAGTGAAAACCAGGCCCAGACTGCCGCTCAGTGCGGAAGCGATTTCTGTTGCAAACAGATCAAGATTGATTAACTTGGTAGAGGGCATCTGCCTGGCAAGTAGTAGCAACGGCAGCGCGCCACCGGCATAGGCAAGCACGAGAGTGTTCGTCATTGTGCCCATGATATCGCGGCCTACATTCATACCCGCTTTGTAGAGAAGCTTGAAAGTTGGATTAGTAGCAGTGCGAGCCACCTCGGTCACGGTCGAGGAAATTGAGATAGCAACGTCCATGATTACGCCAAGCGCGCCGATCAACATTCCGGCAGCTAGAAGTCCGGCATAAAAGTTAGGTGCTTGATTGACCAGCGAACCCCGCAAAATTTGCGCTTCTTCGCTGGAAAGACCGGTCAATGGTGCAAACGTGATTACGAGCTGGGCGGCGATGCCTGCAACTATTACACCACCCACGGTGCCGATAACGGCAGCATAGGCCTTGCGCGAAAACCCAGCGACAAAGAACATACTGCAGGCGGCTGCAGCCAGAGAGATGAAGACGGCTACCAGGAGCGGGTTGAAACCATTAAGGCTCATGGGCAAAAGCACAAACGCAATCAACGCCACCGTCGCAATAAGGCCTGCCAGCGATTTGAATCCTTGCTTGCCACCGAAAAACAAGAAGGCAGCAAGAAACGCTGCTGCCAACCAAAAGAGTACGGGAGCCCTGTGATAATCAGCGATATTGACTTCGCGCTCGCCGCCACCCTGCACCACAGACAGTATTACCTCCTGACCTGGTTGGACGGAGATGTTGAAGGAAGGATTGTCGGTAATTTCATTCATGATCGTGAAAGTTTGCCCGGTAAGCGGGCCTTCAGTCACTTCCACTTCTACCGCCTGGCGATTGCTGACCATGCCGGTTTTATCCAGAAGCAGTTGATCTAATTTCGCATTGGAAACAGACTTTACTTTACCGACGACAAATGATTCATCGATGGGCCCTTCGCCGCGTTCAACAATGCGTGCAACAGGCTTCTTCGCAGTTTTTTCGTCCAGGGCATATGCCCCCGAGAAAGCCGAAAGATTGAGAAAAACAGAGACGAGAGCACAACAGAGGAAAAGCAGTGCTCTTGCATATAAGTGCACGACTACTTCTTCACTCCTTGTTGAACTCGATGCCGAGCTGCCCGGCACCAAGTTGATTATTGATTAGCGCGCGCCCTAAATGCGTGTAAGCCTGAGGGGTCGCGCAGCGGCCTCGTGGTGTTCTCTGAATGAAGCCAGCTTGAATAAGGAAAGGCTCGTAGACATCTTCCAGCGTATCTGAGTCTTCGCCCAGCGTGGCGGCGATTGTCTCTATACCGACCGGACCGCCCTGATAATGGTCGATCAAAATTTCCAACATACGCCTGTCAGTGGCATCAAGACCGAATGCATCGACTTGATATGAGTCTAGTGCTGAGATGGCGATTTCTTCAGTTATCGTTTCTGCACCCTGGAAATGCCCATAGTCTCTAACCAGACGCACAAGGCGATTGGCGATTCTCGGCGTTCCTCTAGCACGTCCGGCGATTGCCACCACGGCATCATCGGTCATTGGAACATTGAGTAATTTAGAGGTTCTAGCGACGATCTTGGAAAGTTCTTCTTTCGAATAAAACTCCAATCGCAAGACAAAACCGAATCGATCGCGCAACGCATTCGAGATCATGCCTGCTTTTGTTGTTGCACCGATGAGCGTGAAACGCGGCAAAGGAAGCCGCATGGTTCTGGTGGCGTGACCTTTGCCCGAGGTCAAATCAATCACAAAATCTTCGATAGCAGGATAGAGAAGCTCCTCCGCCACGCGACTGAGGCGGTGAATCTCGTCAATGAAGAGTACATCTCCGGCTTCCAACTGATGGACAAGACCGATGATGTCGCGCGGGCGCTCGAGGCTGGGTCCGGACGTCATGTGTATGCGCGCGCCCATTTCATTAGCAATCACGCGGGCAAGAGTTGTTTTACCTAGACCTGGTGGTCCATAGAAAAGCACGTGGTCGAGAGCTTCGTCTCTAGACTTGGCTGCGCCAATCGACATTGTCAGCATGGTTTTCAGCCGAGTTTGCCCAACATACTCTTCCAGAGTCTGCGGTCGCAAAGTGGCATCAGACTTCAGATCGGCAGCGGTTTCCTGAGCAGAAAGAAGTTGAGTGCGATTGGCCTTTGCTTTCAGATCGCTCTGACCGACGACCGGCTGTTTTTCAAGCCTGTCTTGCTTAGGCTGCACTCCGGCATCCTTTTTGTCTTTCTTCTCACCGTTTGTTGGAACAATTGTCATTCGTAGTTCTTTTTCCGGACGCTCGAAGCTATGCTGCTAGACGGACCGACCTTTTGTTGAGACTGCCTTTTCAAAACCTATGTTTCTGCATGTGAGAAATCTAGACTTTTTCTAAGGCAATTTTACCGTTTAGCAGATTATGAGTTTTTATCAATCTGCCAAAAGTGGGCTGGTCTGGCTTCCTCTAATTATTGCAAAGCAAACCGGGCTTTCTTGCTGTAACACTCATCATGAAAAGATCTCAAGGTGAGTCCGCCAGTCAAGAGAACACAAGATAATGTGTGTAACTCACAGAAGGCTTCAATACAGATGACGACAGGAAGCGACCTTACTTTAGCGACAGACGCCCAGACTCTTACTTTTGCCCCAGAAGGCAATCGCAAGTCCATTGCGGCTCATCCGGACAGACCCGGTATATCGCTTGTTATCCCGGTTTATAACGAAGAAGAGAATGTCGAGCTTCTCTATCAAAAGATAGTGGCCGCAGCCGAAACCTTGAACAGAACCTGGGAAGTAGTGCTGGTTGATGACGGCTCGCAAGACAAAAGCTTTGAAAAACTGGAAAAAATCGCGCTCAAAGACCAGCGCGTGAAGATTGTGCGTTTCGTCAGAAACTTCGGGCAAACCGCAGCACTGGCTGCCGGTATCGATCATGCCAAAGGCAGCATCATCATTCCTATGGATGCCGACTTGCAGAACGATCCTGCCGACATAAACATGCTTATCGAAAAGCTCGAGGAAGGATACGACTGCGTAAGCGGCTGGCGCAAAAACCGCAAAGACGGGCTGGTATTACGTTTGATCCCATCCTGGACGGCCAACAAGATTATCTCGGTAATCAGCGGTGTGCCTTTGCACGATTACGGTTGCTCATTAAAAGCATATCGCCGCGAAGTTCTCGAAGGGGTGCGCCTGTACGGAGAAATGCACCGCTTTGTACCGATTTACGCCCATTGGATGGGTGCGAAAGTCACTGAAATTCCAGTAAATCACTTCGCCCGTCAATTCGGACAGTCGAAATACGGCATCAATCGGACGATTAAGGTTGTACTTGACCTGATCACCATCAAGTTTATGTCGTCCTACCTGACCAAGCCCATCTATATTTTCGGCTCAGCCGGGCTCTGGTCACTTGTAGCGTGCGCCGCCGCTTTCACCTGGATGGTTGTTCTCAAATACGGCTATGGCACATCATTCATTGAAACACCACTGCCTGTAATGGTTTCCATGTTCTTTATGGTTGGCATTCAGCTCATTTTGATGGGACTTTTGGCTGAAATTCTGGTCCGCACTTATCATGAATCGCAAGATAAGCGCGTCTACACAGTGAAGAAGACTGTAAATCTCGACTGAAAACTGCTTTTTCCAACCTGACGCATAAAAACGCATAAACGCATAAATAGGTACGCAGTTTAGGGCATAATTCAGATGGTTCTACTTACTGCCCGCATGAATGCCAGTCAGGACTATGGCGTCTTATAATGCAAAACCGGTAGCTGCAACGACACAGAGTTTACCGGTCTACCATCCAGAAATACACCACGACATTTTCCCCACCGGACGATCTTTCTTCAATTGGCTAACAATGGGGATTGCCGGTTTTGCGCTGCTCTTCATAGCGCTCGTCTCCACGTATTTTGTGCGACCAGAGCTGCGCGCAGGCGATTTTGCAGAAAACACGATCAAAGCGCCTAAAGACACCCGTGTCACTGATTTGGTCGCCACTCAAAACGCCAGGGACCATGCGCAGCGCGGCACTGTGCCCGTATTCAACATCGACCGCAGCGCCGACAAAGTGTGCCGTCAAAGGTTGGAAGAAAGCTTTTCCAACATGAAGGCCTACCAGGACGAATCAGGTTGGACGCGTCTGGACGCTCAAGCAAAAGCTGCCTGCATCCAGCACTTTGCCATGCTAATTGGCTCGCAGGAAGAATTTGATCGTCAAATTAAAGACAACATCGCAAGTCCGGAAAATGCGCACCTGATTGAAATCCTCAAATCGCAAAGATCAGCGATTCAAAAGGTAAGAGCAGACAGACCAGAGATTTTGGATGCCACCATTTATCTGGCGATGACAGTTTTGCCTGACGAATTTACGGCATATAGAACCAATGTTGACAAAACTCTGGACAAATTGCTCGCCGTCCACAAACGCTACCCGCAAGAGAAGAAGGCTGATTGGGAGCCGGTAATTGTCGAATTCTTACCGGAAGCCTGGACTCCGGCACGACAAGCAAAAACTGCTCAGTTGATAGCCACTGCTCTTGAAGCAAATATTCAAGTCAACGAAAAAGCAACAGAGGTCAAGGCAGAACAAAGCGCAGCTCATGTAGAGCCAGTGACCAGGCTGATTTCCAAAGGCGACACCATAGTCAAAAAACACCAACAATTGACCGAGGCGGATGTAGCGACTTTGCGCGAATTGGGCATGGCGCAGATCAACAGGTTGCCCCTAATTCTCGGCTTGGGGATATCGCTGCTTGCTGCAATTGCTCTGGCGGCAGGTGTGGTTTATACCTTTGATGCACGCCATCTTTTCCAGACCAACTCAATCGGTCTCATGTACGCAGTGGCAATCACAGTGGCGACTGCAGCCGGTTTGATCGGTGAAAACTATCCGCAATTCGTGCCACTGCCGGCAGCGGCATTAGTGTGGACAGTATTTTTCGGGCGCAGAGTTTCCAGTGCTCTGATTTTCCCATTGATAATCATTCTTGCCGTTGCACAATTGATTGAAGGAAGGCATCTGGTTGCCCTCAGTACCGCGGCAGTAGCTGCCGTTGTTTGCTATACCAAGCATCGCAATTCACTGATGCTGACAGGGTTTGTCGTTGGATTGACTCAGATGGCAGCGTTCATTCTTGCTTCGATTGTTCTAAACGGCGTGGACTCCGTTCATATACTAGGCCGCACAACTCTCTTTGAACTCTTTGCTGGTGTTGTTTCGTGCATGCTGGCAATTGGCAGCTTGCCGTTTTTGGAAAGCATTTTTGGAATGGTCACTCCCTTTCGACTGGCCGAAATCACAGACGCCGAACAACCGCTGCTCAGACAACTCGAAGAGAATGCTCCCGGGACATATCAACATAGCCTGGCCGTCGCAAATCTTGCAGAAGGCGGGGCTAGAGCCATCGGTGGCGACGTCAACTTGGTCAGAGCCGGCGCACTCTACCACGATATCGGCAAGATGGCCCGACCGAAATATTTTATTGAAAACCAACTGGGAGCCAAAAATCCGCACGACGAAATGACGCCCGAAGAGAGCCGCGAAAGAGTATTGGCGCACGTCACAGACGGAATTGATATTGCAGAGAAGTACAGACTTCCCAAAGCAGTTCAAGACTTCATTCCCATGCATCAAGGCACCTGTTTGATGGCCTATTTCTATCACAAGGCCTGTGTGCGCGACGGCGCCGAAAAGGTTGATGCAAAATTCTACCGATATCCAGGACCCAAGCCGCAATCGAAAGAGACTGCCATCGTCATGCTTGCTGATGTTTCAGAAGCAGTGACACATAGCATGCACGATCCGACTCAAGAAGAAGTCGAATTGGCTATCGACAAAGTATTTCAAAACCGCTGGGAAGACGGGCAGTTTAACGAGTCTTCATTGACGTATCAAGAACTGATTAAGGTCCGTCAGGCATTTGTGAGAGTGTGGAGAACGCTGCACCACGAGCGCTTGAAGTATCCATCCACAACGACAGGACGCATGGCAATTGCGCCGGAGATGAACGGACAGACAGGCATAAAAGCCGAGAAAGATTCGCCTGATGCGCCCAAGCAAGATGCTGACGCCAAGTTGGATGCTGACCAAAGCACTGAAGCCAAGTCGGAAGTTAATCAAGCCACTGACGCTAAGTCCGATACTAAACATAACCCAGAAGCCAAGCCGGAAACAAACGGCAGCGGGGACGAAGTGGAACCCCCCCGCGACTGTTGTTCGTAGATTTTCGGTTAGTAGATTTTCGAAGGGGCGAGGCCACGTCTCGCCCGCTCAAAAAACGATCGACGCTTGGCGCCGCTCCTCACACCACCCTGCAATAACGCCAGACGACGGCGG
>PNLN01000213.1 GCA_013823055.1 Cyanobacteria bacterium DS2.3.42 | reverse complement strand
ATTCCTGCCGCCATCATCATTTTCAGGCACTACTTGCGGTGCCCTTAAAATCGTCTGCCTCCGGCACCGCCACCAAACACGTTGTAGTCAAACGTGAATTGCACATCAACCGAGTCTGGAGAATACGGTGGAAGATGTGGGAATGGAGCGGAGTTCCGAATCGATTGAATCGCAGCCTCATCCATCGCTGACTCGCCGGACGAACGTTGCAAATGCAATCCAAGCAACTCGCCGTTCAAACCGATCGTAAAAACTACAATTGAGCTCTTCGAATTCGGCTGTCTGGGCGGCATCCAGGCTCGGCGGATGCGCCTTTGTAAATCCGCTAAATACTTGCCAAATTCAGCTTCTTTCTTTACTCCATCGACAGCTGGAACGCCTTTGCCAGTCGTTGTGGGGTCTGAATTCGCCCGACCTCCATTTGGATCACCAGGGCGTGCATTAGTTTGCGGAACAAGAATGACCATTGTTCCGGGTCCAAGTCCGCTTTTTGCAGCTATGGGCTTCGGCGCTTCGCCATGCGAACTACCTTTTCCTGGTCCAGTTCTGCCGGATGAAGTATCCGCCAATGTCGGCTTCAAATGACTGTCACCTCTACCGGTGAAACTGCTTGTATCGACAGACGGCGCAGCAGGTCCAGTGCCGCTCTTTCCGGTTGACGGAGTCCTGCCGCTCATCCAGGAGTGATTATTACTGGATGAAGAACTTGTCCCAACCGGTGCAGTCGATAAGGTTGGCAGGGCAGAAGCAGCAGTACCAGAGCTATTGAATGCGAGCAGCGGTCTGGGAGCAGCGACAACACCATTGGCGAATGGCACAGAATTAGGTCTTGCAAATGCAGCGCCAGCTATCGTTTTTGCAGGCATGGGCTTGAGCGAAGAAGCCATTGGAGTGGGCGGCGCAACAAAGTTGGCAGGTGCAATGGGCATCGGACGCGTAGGCATTGGAGGAGTTGGAGCCGGCGTAACAGCAACTGGTGTAGGTGCCGGTGGGCGCACTATCGGTAGTGGCGTCGTCACAGGCGCTGGTGGCTTTGGTGCCTCGTGCACCTTTACAGGAGCAGGCTTCGGCGCATCCGCAGCTTGTGTTTTT
The DNA here is from genome assembly GCA_013823055.1 of Cyanobacteria bacterium DS2.3.42. GTDB lineage: Bacteria > Cyanobacteriota > Vampirovibrionia > Obscuribacterales > Obscuribacteraceae > QKMZ01. The sequence continues at coordinate 10,887 of PNLN01000213.1, read as the reverse complement.
ACTTCGGGCTTGGGCTGTGGTTTAGCAGCGGTTGTTTGCTGCGCCGAGCGAGAAGCACTTGGCTGCGTTGGTGTAGTTTCACCTCTATTTGTACGCACCGGTACGTTTCGCCTGTGTTCGGCTTGAGCTCTGGAATTGTTAGTTGAAATCCTGTTTGTCACAGGCGGCTTGACTCGGGTTTCGGGTTGCGCAACAAACTCGATTTCAGTGACTTGAGTCCGAGGCGGAGCCGGAATTAGCAAGAAAACAGACAGCAGGAGCAGAGCACCCATCAGTGCAAAATGCGCCAGGTAAGAGCCGCTTGTCGCTTCCGACAATTCCAAAAAGTGACCGGCATAGATTTCTCGATTTTTGATATTCGTCGCTCTATCGTAGGCATCGCGCACAGAGAAAGCGATGAAAGCCAGACACAGAGTGAACAGAAGGGTCGCGCCTGGATGTCCGAGCTTGAACTGGGCGAGCTGCTTCAACAACGCATAATTAGCATTGAAATGATGATTAACGGCAAACTGAGCCAGCCCCGTACTCAGTGAATCCGCACAAAGTATGAGCATCAAAATCATGAAATTGATCGCGCCTACTTCCAGGAAGAGCCATCCTTTGAGGCGGTCACCATTGTAAAACTGACCAAGTCCGGGGACCAGCGATAATACACCTGCTATCGAAGGCTCTAGCTGTCCTTTGCTTGACTGTTCGCCAAAGTGGTTTGTTTTCATTTTCCGCACCTGTTCTTAAGTCGCCGCACCCGCAATCGGACGCCAAAACCGTCATGACGGTCGCTGTTGCACCTACTAACACGCTACTCAACATTGAGCCTCGAAGTAACATGAAAGCCGCTGAACGGATCCCAGGGTAAAGCCTGGAATCTGCCTGGGGTTTTAGCCGGAACGCCTATTCATCAACTAAAACTCACAATTAAAGAACGCTTTTGTTGAATAATGTTCTTTAAAACCAATGAGGAGCAAGACAGTGGATCTTATTTTCGAACCACTAACACAACTGGGCTGCATGACCTACTTGATCGGGTCGGCGGACGAAAAGCAAGCCTGGATTATCGATCCGTCGCTCAAAGAATCTGAGCGATATGTTGATTTGCTGAAGCAGCGAGGCCTAAAACTCAATGCCGTAATTGACACGCATGCCCATGCCGACCATCTTTCCGGTGGTCCGAAGTTGATGGATTTGACAGGCTGCCACTATGTAATGCATTCGAGCGCCCGTCCCAAAGATGTGTCTGATCGCGTTGACGATGGCACTGAATTGTCGCTTGGTTCCGTCAAACTTAAGTTCATTCACACACCGGGTCATACTGAAGATTCAATTTGCATTCTTCTGGGCGACAAACTTCTTACAGGTGACACTCTTTTCCTTGACGATGGTGGAGCCGGTCGTGACGACCTTCCTGGTGGAAACGCCGGAGATCACTTTGAGAGTTTGAAAAAACTTTCGCAGATGCCCGATAGTTTGATAGTTTATCCCGGTCACGATTACCGTGGAAGGCGCCCCTCCACACTCGGTGAGCAAAAACAGCGCAATCCTTTTTTCAAACCGCAAACAAAAGATGACTACATTCATTTCCTTCAAGAACTGCACCTCGGCCCTGCCGAATGGATGAAACTTGTTCTGAACGCCAACTTTGCTTGCACACGAGATCCGTCATCTGTGAATATCCCTCAGGGTGTTTCCGCTTGCGAAGCGATGGGGACACTCAGCGATTGCGCAGCCAGTCAGGAAATTAAATACATCGATGCACAGGAAATGAAAAACAAAATGGATGCCGGTTGGGCACCATTTTTGCTGGATGTTAGAGAAACGCCTGAATTAACAGCTGAATTAGGGCATCTTCCAGGCATCACACACATCTCAGTTAAAGAAATTGCACATCGCCTGGACGAGATCGAATCTCACAAACACGACGAGATTGTCTCTATCTGCAAAATGGGCGGACGAGCAAAAACCGCAGCACAACTCATGTCTGAAGCTGGGTTTGCAAAAGTGATTGTGCTTACTGGTGGCATGACGGCGTGGAATGAAAAAGGTCTGCCGGTTGTTCGCGAAGCGCTGAGAAAGTAAGTCCAAATACTGCTCGGGGCGGCGCTTTCGCACCACCCCTCAGCTACCTTCCCTATACTTTTAAAACTTCTGATCGGACGTTTCGACTTCTCGATTAGCGGTTCTACTTCTCGAACGATTCTATTTCTTGTCGAAGAAGAAAAATGGATTTGTAAATCCATCCACGCCGTTTTTCACAAGCTCAGCAGCGTGCGAAACCTGCGCTTTGGTCAAGCCTTGACCGCCATTCTGATAGTCAGTCATGGCCAAGAAATTTCCGGTCGCCCGAGCATAATTACGATCCTCTGAGAGATGCCCAATTATTTTCAAGGCGTCCCTATCGTGTACAGGATGTTCCATTCTAAATTGATTAGTTTTCTCGTAAGCCTTGATTTCATCAGCGGTTATGCGCCCGTTGCCGTTAGTATCCGTTTCGTCAAAATGTTTCGCGGCAAACTCTTTAATATGCTCGTAGGCGATGGCACCATCTTCTCGATCCTCCAGAACCTTCAGATCGTTCCACGTTATACCGTCGTTCTCAATTCCCCACTCGTCATTTGAAAGTGCCATGGTCGAGTCATAATTTGACCGTAAAGAATCCAAATGACCCTTCATGCGCGGTGTCATGTTTGCCTTGAAATTCTCTTCATAGGTTTTTATTTCGCGATCATTGATATAACGGTTGCCATCTCTATCCAGCAACTCGAATTGATCCTGAGCAAAATTCGCTGTCGAGTATACGTCTACATGTCGCACATCGCCGATGCAGACGCTGTCCTCACAGACTGGCTTTTTCGCAAGCTCATCAACAATCTGCAAACGCGACAGGTGCTGCGCAGAAATATTGTTGTCTTGTGGATTGGAGATTTGGAACTGCTGTAGATCGGCAAGATCTACAGAAACATTGCCTGGCTGACGAACCCCCCTTTCCACGGAAGAAAGACTTTCCAGCGAATTACCGCGAGTGGTCATAGTAATAGGCTCCTTAACATCGAGTGCCGCAAGTACGGCAACTTACTTTTTGGTGGAGGTTAATCTGAGGGAGGCGCTTTCGCCTGTCCCTACAGTCAACTTCAACAGCAGCCGGAAGTTGTTTCCAAAGCATTAACGCCACTGAGAGGCTCGCTAAAAGGTATGAAGTTTCATTTACTTCGAAGCTTGGCAGTAAAAATGGCTATGCCCTGGTGGCTAAGCCCTTGCGGCTACCCCCTAAATCATTACGGAAAACACTAAAAATTCACCCCTTTCGAGACCGCTAATCCGCGCCAGCGCTTGAATTGTTAACTTGACATCCCTCGTTACCTAAAGTACAAATGATAGGCTGGGGCAGAGAATTTTTACTAGTGTCTACACCTGATATTCCAAATTTTGGAGACGGACTTGGCGAAGGCATGAAAGCCGGACAGCTCTCCGGCCGAGAAATTTTCCAAAACGTCAACCAAAGCCTCTCTCAACCACTCGATGTTCGAGCGGCGCATCAGTATTTTTCGCCCAGCGGTAATGCCGGACTGCCCGATTTGCAGACATTCGGCGGCGAATCACTTAATTTCTCTAACCAGTCCCTGAACTTCAGCACCGGCAGCGAGTTAGCCTTTAATGGCGCGCAAAATCTGGCTTTTGAAGCTGCCCCCATGACCCAGATGTCGATCGTGCCAACGGGCGCGGAAGCCGCAGCGTTTGCGCCCGGTGCGGACGCCGCAATAGCTGCGCTGACGCCGGGAGCCGAGCCCATTTCGCCGATCATCCAGCTGATCATGCGAATGCCCGGTCATATCGGCTTGTTAAGTTCTTTCTTCGAAGCCCTGGGCGCTCTATTCATGCCTCTGCAAGAGTTCCTTGGCGCCTTCAACTTTGTAGATTGGCTCAATCACGCCAATGCAGGCCTGGCATCTTCATTGACTTCCATGGGCGAGCACTTGCCTTTGAGTCTGTCTCTCTTGCCCGCCAATGCTCCTATTTTCAGTAATCTCGGCATGCACTTCGGCAATCTCGGAGCAAACATGGCCAATGGTCAGATGACCAGTCTCAGCGACCTGGCTTCTGCCAACACCGGAATGACTAGCGTACAGCCGTTCGGTCAGGTTTCGCAGATGGATTTGAATGTGGGCGGTCATGCCGATTTTAGTCAGCCGACTTACGAGTCCATGAACCCAACCATGGGCAATCCGCACGACATAATACCCGGCGACGAATTCATACAGGGGCAGCAACTGGCATTCGACAACGGCGGCGGTGCTTTCAGACCGCAGCTCGGCGGCATGCAAGGCGCCGGACAGAACATTCCTCAGGCGCAAATGCCTCAGCAGCCGGCACCACAAGCACCACAGGTCAACCAGCAAATGGACATGGCCCGCCCGCAAACGGAAGTACAGCCACAGACTGCTGGTCAACAGTCGCTTATCCAGCAGGACGCAGCCGGGCAGCAAGTCGCCCAGGCACCCACCGAAGCCGCACCTTACACCGTTAAGCCTGGCGACAATCTCTGGGATATAGCCCACAAGAATCTGGGCGACGGCACTAAGTGGCAAGACATCTATAAACTCAACCAAGACGTGGTCGGAACCAATCCAAATCTCATTCATCCGGGCGCGCAACTCAACCTGGGCGAAGGCCACAATTTAACCGCAAGCGCCGACTACACAGTCAAACCTGGTGACAATCTCTGGGATATTTCTAAAGAGCATTTAGGCGGTGGACAAAATTGGCATCATTTATATGAGCAAAACACCGGCGTGATTGGCAACAATCCGAGCCTCATTCATCCAGGACAACACTTCAACATGCCTGGCGGTGAACATCACGCCACACTGGCCGACGCATCGGGTGCCCATGCTGCGCATCCTTCTGCGCATCACGCCGCGGCACATCACGCGCCGACGCACCACACAACGTCTCATCATGCTCCCGCGCATCATACACAACCTGCGCATCACAGCACGCCACAGCATCACAGCCAACCGCATGCCGCAGACAAGATGGCGCACGCCAAGCCGGCTGCCGGACAGTCTCCAGAAGCCGTCGAAGCGTCTTCGCATCAGGTGCCTCAGCAACTCGCACAAACACCTCAGGGAGGCGCTGAACAGGGTCTCAAGGTCAACCAATCCATGGGATCTCTCAAAGATCTGAAGATTACCGAGTAGTTAGGCGGCATTCTTTATATATACGGTCGAGCAGCTGTGGCTACAGCTCGCGCTCTGGTTCTCAATGAATTTTAGAACTTATCTTTCAAATAGCCCGTTCCGAGTCCTAGCGCTGCACCAAGTGCGGTGGCAGCCGCAATTTTCTTCCCTTTACCGTGTCCGCGACTGGCGGCCATACCCAATCCTGCACCAAGCAAGGTGCCGGTGGCAGTGTCTTGAACGAGTGGATGCCGATCAAGTGTTTTGCTGCTTCTAACAAGTCCTACACCAACCCCGGTCCCTGCACCAATCGCCGCACCTCTCATAGTACCCTTGCCAGAGATCAGCCCGGTGACTGCTCCTACGCCTGCTCCAACTCCAGCGCCAAGCGTTGCACTTTTCACTTTTGGATGGCGTTGAAAATATCCTTTGACTCCGGTCGCTTGATATTTCGACTTGGTAGTACTGCCCTGCAACGTCGTATCGGCCAACGCAGGAGTCACAGGAACGAGTGCAAAAACTATGCCGGCTACCGCCACCACAGAGAGTGCTTTCTTTTGCAACACTAAATTATTCATGACATCCCCCTTCAATCTCCTACCGCCCAATGCTCAATTAAAACCTAACGACATACAGGCATTAACCTATGTTCCCGACGATACGTCAAGCATTATATGCCGCTATGATGCCACCACTCCCAGTGGCAGCGGAAAATCTGCCACAGAAAAATTTATCCGACGCTTTAGCAATATTTTTTCAGCACACCCAGGCGACAACCCAATTTCATATATGAATAACGCACAGGCTAAACATCACAAAAGCTCAGCGCCACTACATACGGTGCTATTACACCACCCGGAAATCCGCTCAAAAAAAAACAATCACAGGCCTTTCAGAAAGCGGTGAAGACGACATACCTCAAACGGGTGCCGCTTGCAACCCGCGAAAACGAAGACAGGAAGCACCTTTTCGCGAGAAGATTCTTCTTGAATGTGGAAAACCGGGAACTCATCGCTATCGACACTGTCTAGCTACGCAGATAGACAGACTAACGAGGATTAAGTGAATGAAACTAATTTCTACTTTTCTCGCCGCTGTCATGATTTTCGCCCTAGCTGGACAGGCTGCTGAAGCGCGAGATCATAATGGTTGGCGAAACGGACAACAACGAGTACAGGTGAATCACGGATTGCACCGAGGTTGGAACAAAAACCATCGTGGCTGGAATAACAACCATCGTGGCTGGAATAACAACCATCGTGGCTGGAACAACAACCATCGTGGCTGGAATAACAACCATCGTGGCTGGAATAACAACCATCGTGGCTGGAATAACAGAAGGGACTACAACCAGAATAGACAGTCTTGGAATGGAGGAAGGCAGCGCCCCTAGGATACCAATCGAAACCCTAATCCTTACTTGTATTAAAATCTGCTGAGTGCGCGCTGAGCATCGGATTTATTGGTACTAAACTCAACTGGACGTGCTTGGTTCTAACATCAAACAAAAAACAAATTTAGCTTCAGATCGACTTCCACAAACGCTGGAAACGGTCTGCAGTTTATACTTACAACACTCCAGAAACCAAGAAGCCCGACGGCAGGAACATAGTTTTTTCATCGTCGTCAAATGGCCACGTCACGAAAAAAGAGGAGCTCATCATGAAAGTTTCTTCAATCTTTCTGGCGGCAATACTCATCTCGGCACTAGCCGGGCAAGCTGCTGATGCAAAGGACCACCGCGGTTGGGGTGGTAGAAACGGTAACTCAGGGTGTCAAGGAAACAACGGGAACAAAGGCCGACACAATGGTTGGAAACGCCAAAGGGGTTGGCACGGAAATCGAAACAACTGTGGTGGCAACTGGAATACCAGTTGGAACAACAACTGGAACAACAATCGCAATTGGAATAACGGTTGCAACAATAACTGGAACAGCCACTGGAACCGTAATGTGAATGCGAATTGGAATATGAATTGTGGACCAAGCAATGGTTGGGGAAATAACTCCAACTATTTTTATGGCCAAAATTCTAGAAAAGGCAAGTTCAAGCAAAACAAGCTGGCCAAACTGCTGAACAACGGTCGTTTTTTCTAAGACTCAGACAACCGCCTGCTTAGGAGACTTGCCGAGTAGGGCTTTAGCTTTGTTGTAGTATTGCTCCGCTTCTTCGGTGCGATTGATCTTGCGCAACAATCGCGAGTAGTCGCGGTAGCAATCTGCCATATCGATGTGATCTTCGCCCAGAACTTGCTGCTTGAGGCGGACGGCGCGATCCAAAACAGGTTGACATTGGTCGAATTTCTTTTGTTGGAAATAGATTTGCGCAAGTATGTTGAGCGCTTCAGAAAGCTTCTGCACATCGTCCGGCTGAGTCATTTCTAGAAGAGTGATGATACGGCGACAATATGTCTCCGCCCCATCAAAGCGTTCAGAACAAAGCAAGACTCGAACGACGTTGTTGAGATCAAAGACCAATTCGGGATCGCTCTCGCCTAACTCGGACTCGCGCACCACAAGAATCTTCTCGTATAGGCCGAGCGCCTCTGGATAGTTACCTTGATCGTAGTAGCTTTCCGCCAGCCGAGCATACGCTCCGCTGAGGGCACCTTTTACGTCGTCTTCGTTTCTGACCGCCGTTGCCTGGGCCGCAGGCGCAGGAGCAGCGACGGACGCAGGCTGAACAGTTGCTGCAGGTGATGGCACTGCGGCTGGGGACACTTGTGCAGTCGGATTCGGCGCTGAAACAGATACTTGCGGCATAGCTCCGGCAGTCTGTCCTCCGCCGTTGGGTCCGTTGGGATGAGCTTGTGCAGCGACTCCTGGTGCAGCCTGAGCAGGCGGACGACCAGGCGCTCCGGCTGGCATTTGCGCAGCAGAAATCTTCGGCGCCCCAGGTGCTGCAACTGGTGCAGGTATGGCAGGGCGTACTGCAGGTTGCCCTGCAGTACTGATTGCCGATTGAACTCCTGGCGCTGGTTGCGGGCGCGGAATTGCAGGTGATAAAGTTTGCGCAGCAACCGGAGTGGGTGCAGGAGCCGCTGCTGATGCTGGAATCGGAGGGGTTGCATGTGCACCAGACTCTTCCTTGGGTGGATGAGTTCGAGTCAATGCAGCCAGGGCAGCCGCAACATTCGGAGTCGCAGATGCTGCCGTTGCTGCCGGCTGTGGGGTAGTTGCAGCCGCTGGTGCAGCCGCTGGTGCCGTCGCTGGTACTGGTTGCGCTGTCGTCGCAGCCGCTGGTGTCGTCGCTGGTACCGATTGAGCCGTTGTCGCAGCGGCTACAGGCGGTGCAGGCACAGGTGTAGCTGCAGCTGGTGCTTCTGCTTTCTTCGAATCATCATCGGATAACAGGCTCTGGAACGATCCGAATTTCTTAGCCGGTGCCGCGCCAGGAGCTGCTGCAGGTGCAGCCGATGTCGCCTTTTCTGCCGCCGCTTTCTCAGCCGCAACTTTCTCAGCCGCCGCTTTCTCGGCCGCAGCTTTCTCAGCCGCAACTTTCTCAGCCGCCGCCTTCTCAGCTGCCGCTTTCTCGGCCGCGGCTTTTTCAGCTGCCGCTTTCTCGGCCGCGGCTTTTTCAGCCGCGGCTTTTTCAGCCGCAGCTTGCTCAGCCGCAGCTTTCTCTGCTGCAGCTTTCTCTGCTGCAGCTTCCTCGGCTGCCGCCGTCTCGGCTGCTGCTTTCTCAGCCGCAGCTTTCTCCGCTAATCTCTTCTCGGCTGCTATTTTCTCAGCCGCTCTGATTTCTTCGGCAAGAGCTTCCGCAGCTGCTCGATGCGATGCAGATCGATCAGCAGCCGCTCTGTCCGCTGCCGCTTTTTCGGCCGCTGCCTTTTCTGCTGCAGCTTTCTCGTCGTCTTCTGATTTAGACTTCTTGGACTCAGGCTCATCGCCGCTCAACAAATTGGCAAACTTTCCACCGGATTTGGTTTCGGATTTCGCAGCTGTTTCGGGTGCAGCTTTCTTTTGCTCCACTTCTTCATCCGACAAAAGATTGGCGAACTTGCCGCCCTTCTTAGGCGTAGGAGTTTCTTCCTTGGTCTCACTCACGGGCTCTAAATCTTCGTGAGACAACAAGCCAGACAAGGAGCGTTTGGGTGCTTCCGACTCATTTGCTTCCTTCTCACTGGCAGCGGCAGACTCGGCATTTTCGTCTTCTTTCGGCTCCCAACCATCATCATCGTCGGAAGCCGCAACACCAGGGGCTATGATTTGCTTTTCATAGGTTCCGGAAACAACACTAATCTCATCTGCGCCTAATGCGGTACGCTCCTCGTGAGCCTCATTAGCTATCTCGATTGGCTCAGAATCAGAGGTGGCGGCAGATGATTCTTCCTGCTTTGTCTTCTCAACAAACTTCGTCAACTGGTCTTCGCTATTTACTCCGAAGTCTTTTCGAGCCTCTTCCATTGCGCGAACTTCAGGATCAACGTCATCATGAGGGAGAGTAGAAATGTCCCAACCAAGCTCCTGCAGAGCACCATCAAAAGACAACTTGTTGGCACTGTGCATCGTGTAATCTAAACCGACAACAGCATCATCTTGTGAAATAACACCTTTGTGCAACAAGAAATGAGCTCTCAGTGCCGCTTTAAGCGTGCTTTTGTCCAGATGCCCGGTCATCATCAAAATCTGACCGATGATTTTTGCTTCTTCCATTGCAGCCTTAAAGGCTTCTTCGATTTGTGGTTCGGTGATTACGCGAGCCAGAACCAACATGTGGTCGAAGCTAATCGTCTGTGTTGCCGGCGTTTCTACAATATGCAACGCCTCAACAGCTTCATCATATGTAATTCCCTGGCTATGAATCATAGACAGAGTGTCGATCGCCTTGTCTACATCGACATGATGTCCATCGACCATTGTTTGCAGGCCCAGGGCCGCTTCCAAAATCTGTTCGGTAATAAAACCTTGGCCAACAAGTACCTGACCGATAAGCTGGTCGGTGGATAACCCGGTCTCAAGGGCGTTCATAACATCTGTTTCTGTAAGCAGACCAGCACGAACAAACATTTCGCCAATGCGAATACCGTGTTTGCGGGGAGCTTTGAGCGCTGCCTGTGCTTGTGCGACCCGGTTGGGATCGGGCATCTCGTCACCTTCGATGCCCGCAGCACTGCGCAAAGCATCAATGGCCTCAATGCGAGTGATCATTTCATCACGAATTCGAACCTGCAGATCCAGAGCCAGGCTAAGAATTGCATCGGCCAGAGTGTTGTTGAGAACGAGAATACGTCCCAGCGGAAGACCGGTCGCCAGGCTACGCTGCATCGCCTTAGAAAATTGGTCTGCGTTAATCAGTCCGGCTTCCAAAAGCACTTCGCCAAGTTTGTTGGTGGGTCCAGAGGCCGACTTGGTCGAGCCTGATGAAATCACCTCAGCGATTGATTGGCCGGATTTACAAGCTTGCTTCAAAACCTTGAGAGCTTCATTAAGGTCAATCGATCTGTCTCTAACCAGCGATTGCGCATCAACGGCAGCCTGAAGCTGAAAAGCATTAATACTGCCTCCCATAATGAGCATCTGACCGAGTTGCAAATGCTTGGCGCCTGAAAGCTTTATAGCCTCATCAAGCTTGCTTTGACTGATAACTCCGGCCTTTACAAGCAAATCGCCAATTAAGAAATCGGTCGGATAGCGATGAAGGGTTTGTTTGGATTTGAAAAAGTCCACGGTTCAGGATCTTTCCTATAAGAGATTCCGGTTGGCTGGCTGCGTT
>PNLN01000143.1 GCA_013823055.1 Cyanobacteria bacterium DS2.3.42 | reverse complement strand
TCCTTCTTTTTTATCCGGTGACCATTAGTCTGGTTAAACTAGATCACCGTACGCACGCTACATTGCCGTTCTCACGACAACTGCGACTTGTGATACTTCCTTGAATCTCAGCATCAGTGGTCTGCCGACAATCAAATTACCAGTCGAGCGACTAAAGGCAAACAGACGATCGCTTGCTCGCTCTTCTGTACCTATGCCGATCCCTGCAGGTATTCTTCCAATAATCAGAGGTTGGTTGTTGGCCGACCCAGACGGAATCACATACGTGCAGACTGGATGCGCAGTCTTGCTTGCGACAACCAAAGTGTCGGTGACGAAAGCAGAGATTGGAATCATTGTTCCATTCAAGGTGCGCAGCGAGTCAACGCGAAGGTTGAAATTGTCTCCGTCGCCCTGAACTATCTCGCCCAATACGAACGAACCCGCCGGGATCACATAATGTCCCATCACGACATCGCGATCGATTGTTGCTTCAAACTTATCGCCCTCTTTGGCATCGGCACTGACAATCAGCGTGGATAAGTTGATCGGAAAAGTCAGTCCTGCCGGTGCATACATTCTACGTTCAAGCAATGCAATAGAAGCTTGAACTTGGTGTTCGTTTTTCAGAGTCGCTACATATGCGTTTGTCTGTTCTGAATTTCCCAGGAATCGTTGTATGGATTGAGCCCATTCAGACGCCAGTTGATCGACGCTTAGATTAGCTGCATTCGCGCTTTCAGAATCGACTGTTGCGACAGTTCTTCCGTCCAGCGTGAGGACAACCGCTCCGTTTGTTCGTGCAATTCGCAGCGCTGACGGAGATCTGTCAGAGGCCTGGACAAGAGCATTATCCAAAGCATCCTGCGCCAACCAGGCACGATGTTCGCCGGTATATCCACCAGCCGAAGCCATGCGAAACATCGGCTGGCTTCCCAGTGTTACTGTAGGACCCTGGTTAAAACCTGCAATGGCAGGCTGCCAGGACATCATGCCGGCAGCAAAAGCGCTGACCAGAATGGTCTTTGATCTACTTATACTCATTTGATTTACCTTCATAGTTTTGTTTGGAATTGATGGGAGCACTTGTTTGATCACATAGTCCGTCCTGTTACAGCGATCACTGTCGTAGCCGAAAGCTGAAGCATCATTTCCTCTCCGGCAGGCACGAGAGTCGGGTTAAAGGTTCTCTTGAACACCAACTTTGGAAGGCGATTGTCCGGGTTGAGACTTTCATCCACGTTGGCTCCTTTCCAGGCTCCGACAATGTGTCCTTTAGCTACGTTGACGTGAATAGTCACAAAAGTCGAATCCTTAATCGTGGTGCCGGGCTTGCAGCACTCAGCAAATAGCGGCTTGATATTGATCTGGCGCCAGGTATTGGCACCACCATAGACGTGCGCATCGATAGGAATTTTCTTTCCATCAGGAGTCGTCATTGAATAGAAGTTGATAGTGAAAGCGTTTTTTCCTAAATAATGGTTTGGCAGATTGGCAGCAGCTATTTCGCCGGACACAATGGTACCGGCGGGCAAATAACTGGCATATGAGGTTCGCAAGGGAACGTCATGACTAATCACTGCTTCAATGTGATCGCCAATCGCTGACGTATCAGTGGAAATAGGAGTGATCAGTGAAATTGGAAATAGCGACGCCGATGGCGCGACTACTACTTCGTCACCCGCTAGTTGTCCGGTAACTGGAATGGTCGCTAGTGGATACTTTCCTGTCAGCATGGCCAGATATTTTGAAATGGCTGCAGAGTCGGCCAGGCAAAATCGAATACTGTCGGCCCATTTCTGTGCCAGTTGCATGCTCGTCAAACCGCTTCTGGCGGCGCTGTTGCCATCGGCAGTGACAATGATGTAGTGATCGAGTGTGACGACTGGATTGCGGTTGACTATCTGAACTCGTACCGACTCCGGACTGCGATCTTTTGCTGCAATCAAAGCATTGTCCAAATTACGTTGGACCTTTAGTGCGCGTTCTCCGGCGGTCATTCCGGCGGCGTTTGAGTCTATTTTGAAAAGGTTTCCGCAAGCAGTAATGTATGTACTCTCAGTTACCAGGAGAGTTTCTACTGCCTGCGCTGCTGGAAGTGTTCCGGACATTAGTATCGCAGCTGATACTAGACCGATTCTAAATGGACTAATCATTTGATAACCTACTTTGTGAATTGTCTGCGGAAACTTTGTCCGCCGCTGCAAGGGGGACGATGGCGAAACACGCAAGTTCCATCCAGTTTCCGAACCTGCACTAAATACGGTATTAGCTTAAAAGCCTCATTCAGCAGAGCATTTATACACAGCAGCCAAGGCACCTTCACAACTGAGTGGAGATGCCTTGTTTCGACAGTTTAAATTTCTTCTACTGAATGTACGACATCATTGCTTCGCGTCTGCCGAGGCAAAAATTCTCTCGAGTGTAATTACGTTGCCGGACATACTTTTGCAGACAAAGTTCAGGTCATCAACTTTGTTCAAAATCTTGATGAATTCATATGATTTCATTCGAAGGGTCTGCCTGAGTTCTTTCGATAATTCCCGCAAGGGAATCGTCCATTCCTGCTCGCCACCTTTAAATCTGAGAATCTTCATGTGTTTCCATCCTTGTGCCTGCCGTCCAGCCCACACATGGACGGCACGTATATTCTCAGTATTGAATGGCTTGGGTTAAAACTGGGTGAACACGAGCAGAAGATTGTAAAAATGAACCGAATTGGTTGAGTTTTACTGCAAACAACCGGCTGCATCCAGATATGGAGCCAGTTTAAGTTGGACCTTGCACCGAGCCCTGGATATTCGAGACTTAACAGTACCAAGTTCAGATTGGGTCACACAGGCAATTTGTTCGTACGAAAGACCTTCTTCGTCTCGAAGAAGCATAGCTGTGCCGAATTCCTCTGGTATTGACGAAATGGCCTTCCTAATCTCATCGAGCAGTTCGCCACCAAGTGCAATTGCCTCGGGTTGAGGTGCAGGATCAGTTATTGCTCGGGTACTTCCCGGAGAAAAGTCCTCGGCGCCAACTGCTGGTTCGTCCATGGAGAGCAGGTAAAAGTCTTTCGGAACTCTTCTTGCATGATCGTAAAAAACGTTGGTTACTATCCTTTTAAGCCAGGCTCTAAAACGCACCGGTTGTCTCAATGACGATATCGAACGCCATACCTTTATTTGTGCTGTCTGGCAGATGTCCGCGCTTTCAGTACATTCCGGCGATAATCTATAGACGATATTTCTTATAGAGCCTTTGTAGCGATCAAGCAATTCTTCAATTGCACCTGATTGGCGCTGCTGGCATGCCAGGACGAGATTCAGCTCACTCATGAGAGAGAACCGCTTGATCTCAGCAGCAACTCTGAGCGGTGGGTTGTGATTGGATTGCCTTACTTCCGTCAACGTATTCATACATTCCTTTATGATAAGAAGCTCGAGAAATGTTGTCCACGTCACTCGCCACCATTGGTAATATCAGCTGTCGGCACTAGTCAAAATCTAGGCTACGACGTCACTGGTACATTGGCATCTTAAACCGCCCTTTGTTAAACTCCGGTGAAAACCGAAGAAAGGTGAAAACAAAGGATTAGAAACAATCCCTGGATGTTCACCGGACTTTCACATTGCGCGTGGTCTGATCGCCTTAATCGGATGTATCGATAGTCCCGCCTGCGGTGCCAGTCACTACCTTGCGCATTTCGCCTGTCGTAATACCGAACAAGTGCACTTGCAACAAGGAACTTTCAAATGCTTAAGTCATATCAAATGAAGAATACGGCAACAGCGGCAATGATACTGTCTGTGATTTTCTCTTCTCTACCGGCCACAGCCGCACCACAATACAAGAAGAAAACAACCACAATCACCACCACGCGATACAACACGGCTTCTATGCCTGGCGCGCCATTGATTGCCGTTCCGTTCCGCTCCTGGATACCGAGAAGAGAAAAGCCCAGAGTCGTCTTATTGTGCATACATGCACTCGGCTTCAGCAGCAATAGCTATGACAATTTCGGACGCCGGATGGCAGCGGCTGGAATTCCCACGTTCGCTATGGACGTGAGGGGTTTCGGGAAATGGATGACTAAAAAGGGTGAAGGTGAAATGGACTTTGAGGCTTGCCTAACTGATGTTGAGCAGGCAGTGAAGACTTTGCACGCGGCCTATCCGAAGGTTCCAGTTTTTCTGGTCGGAGAATCGATGGGCGGAGCGATCGCAATCCAGGCGGCATCACGTTATCCCGATCAAGTAAATGGTCTTGTCTCGGCAGTGCCCTCGGCCACGTCCCGCGGCGGTGGCATGTTGAAATCCGGCATGGTAGTTGCGTATCACACGGCGACTCCAATGGCCAAAGTAGATATGACTCCGGTTGTTGTTGACGGATCAACGTCGAATGAAGCTCTCAGACAGAAGATCGAGGATGATCCAAACAATCGCATGGAATTATCGAGAAAAGAAATCGTTCAATTCGAACGCTTTATGAAGGCAACGCATGATGCGGCCCCGCTTGTAGAGCGCACACCAGCTCTGGTTCTTGTTGCCTACAAAGACAAACTCGTTACGCCAGGTGGATCAGTCGATCTGTTCAGCGAAATGACAACAGCGCAAAAATTGCTGATTGGAGATGGAAATAGCGGGCACTTGATGCTTGAAGAAGGACAAATGACTCCTGAGATTGAACGCATTCTCAAAAATTGGCTCTTCGAAAAGTCCGGCAGCGCAGCACAGTCTCGCAATGTTGCATCCAACTGACACTGACCAATGAGGATCCGGAATATGAAATCACAGAACATCTTCGCAATGCTTGCGATCATTGCAATTTTGCAATTCCCTGCTGCAATTGCGGCAGACAAGATGACCACATACGAGCGCCAGGTCAATCTTATGAAACGAGTCAATGACGGTCAAAAGTCTAAAGAACTCACACCAAAACAGGCAAAGGGATTGCGCAAAGACTTGAGCAGAATTGCAGTAAGCAAGCAAAAAATTCGCGATGCGAAGCCTGGTAAAAATCAAAGCGAAAACAAGCAAGACGTTGAGGAAAGCCTTACCGACATTAGTGAAAAAATGGAGAAATACAAAAAGGATAATCTCGAGAACAAAGACTAAAGACAGTCAGAAGGAATGTAAATGGATCTTTCAAAGTTAGCGAGACTATCTCTGCCATTTCCATGGTTACAGGCAGACAGAAAAACGATGGATATCTTAGCCGCATTCATTCGCGATGCAGAGCACGAGATGAAATCGGTGACAACAGCATTGCAAGCTCACATTGACTTATTGCACCACGAGCAAACCAAAAATCATGTTTCTTCTGAGCGATTCAAAGTTTTGAATCGTGCTGTTGCGCGCCTGATCTCCGACACGAGTATTCTTGCTTCGGTGACTGAACTGACATTGACACCACGATTGAATGGAAGGTTCAAATTAGAAGGCCTGATGAGCGAAATCACAAACGAAACAAAATCGAACTTCTTCGCACAAGGTGTTTCAATAACCTCCAACATTCCTTCCAGCACAAGCTTGATTGGCAGCGCCGATGCTTTGAAGCTCATGTTGAAAGAAACAGTACTTGCATTGCTTCAAGAGTGTCAGAAATTGGAAACAATATCAATCACAGGCAAGACTGAACGCAAGTGTGTATCACTTGTGTTCGAAACCGGCGAGAAAGACAACTTGGGAAAATTCGAGTCCTGGCAGCTTGGGAAATTGAAGCTTACTCCGACAAATAGCGAGGGAATCAGTCTTGCGGCTGTTGATGCAATTGCTCGCATGCACCACGGTCAACTTTCCGTGAAAACGCTATCTAACGAACGGCACGAGTATCGATTGCACTTCAATGGCTGAACGTTCAAGGACACAGATTTAGTTTTCTGTCTTATATCCGAGCCCACGCACCGTCGTTATGATTGACGCACCATCAACTTCGTCGATTTTACGTCTCAACGTTCGAACATGCGTCCGAACGGTGTCTTCCATCAGCCCGAAATCCTTTTGCCAGACCCTCTCGAAAAGGGCATGAGCGCTAAACACCTGATTGGGGTGAGCCATTAAAAACCGAAGCAGTTTGAACTCCATCGGATGCAGATGAACAAGAATATCGTTTCTTGTGACTGTGCCTGCTCCGGAATCGAGTGATACCAGCCCTGAAGTCATAACCTTTTCACTGCGAAGAGCGGGGCGGCGAAGCAGCGCTCTCACTTGCGCTGCCATATCTAGCAACCGGAATGGTTTTACCAAATACGCATCAGCACCGGCATCGAGCCCACTTTGAAGTTCTTCCGACGAGTGCCTTCCGGCCATTAATAGAACCGGAGCATTGCCACCTGCGGCTCGATAGCTTCTTACTACGCCTATTGCATCCAAACCAGGCAAGGCAATTTCCAATGCAATTACATCGAATTTGCCATCGCGCAAAGTTTCCAGCGCGCGCAAGCCATTGCTCTCCATATGGACAGTGTAGTGCTCTAAAACAAAGAAATCGCGCAATGCGGACGCCAGATCGGCTTGTGTCTCTGCGATTAAAATTCTAGACATGGCTCAACTTCGCCTGCGAATTGCGCTTGCAACCCCGGCTTCCCTAATTTCCGCTCGGCTTCATCATATGGCCAAAGCCGACAGACAAACTTTCCCTTAGTTGAAAACCGAGCATCCTTAAGGCTGTATAGACAAGCCAGGTCCAAAACAAGTGAATGTTAATATTTACTACCTCACCTGAAGTAAGGGTTGCAAATGTGCGGTTTAGTACTTTCGAGTGCAGTCGTGGTTTACCTGACGAGATAATCGCGCACTGTCATCAGAATTGACGGTTTCTTCACGTTGAGATAATCGACAAATCCAGGATCGGAATACTGAGACCAACCAACCGAGCCATCCCAGCTGTTGTTGTGGTAGCCCATGAATTCTTGCTTCATTTGCTCCATTAACTGGCGTTCCTGAGCAGGGGTTATGCGTCCTTCCAAAGCGAGTTGATGGATGTTGGCCATGTTGCGCGATAGCTCAGAGCGCTCATCATCCCAGTTGGACGAGTACAAGTAATCCCCATTGTCTCCAAGTCCCAGGAATCCGAGAATTCTCTGCATCAGAGAAGGATTTCTCGTTTGTACATAGTCTATGAATTGCGGATCGGAATACGTATTCCAATTGTAGGCGCCGTTGTATTGATTGTTGTGATACTGCAGATAGGCTGCTCTCATCTGACTGTCTAACAGTTCTTGCTGCTGCCGATTTAGATCTGCAAGCTCGTTGAATCGGCTTAGATTAGATCGCAAATAGATCCTTTGTTCGTTCCAGTTATTGCGGTATTTTTTGTATGTCTGATAGCGTTGGCGCTCGTTCAATTTGTAATCCCAGCGCTTGTCCGGACGAAACCCCGGTCGATTAGCGTTTAGATTGCGCGAAACCTGATAGCGTGCCCTTTGATTTGCACGATTATGCGCTGCAACTCGTTCGTTTTCACGCTTTATTGCTGCCTGGCGTTCGCGTTCATTGGCTTGATTATTGGCGCGATTATTATCATGCTCATTTTTTCTATAATCATTCCAATTTGATCTGTTTCCATCATTTTTTCTCTGATTAAGGGCGCGATCAAGGTCTTTATTCCTTGCTTTCTCAGCATTTCTATTTGCTTGCTCATTTCTGCGATTGTTCTCTTGAGCTTGATTTAGAGCGGCTTGATTTTGCTCAGCGCGATTTCGTTCTTCGTTTCTAGCTTGATTTCGAGCGGATTGATTTCGTTGCTCATTTTGGGCTTGATTCTGAGCGGCTCGATTTCGTTGCTCGTTTTGGGCTTGATTCTGAGCGGCTCGATTTCGTTGCTCGTTTTGGGCTTGATTTGCCTGGTGCTGAGCTTGCTTGTTGTCATTGCGCGACTGCTTATTGGCGTTCTGGCTTTCGCGATTTTGCTGATGTTCAGCTTTCCGCTGTTGCTTCTGCGCTTGATGTTGCTGTTTGTCTTGTTCATCTTTGGCGCTTGCTTGAGACACAGTGACAAACAAAGTCAGAACCACCGCTGCTCCAACCAGGAGCCGCAGCGATTGAAAAAATTTGAGTACTTTCATTGGTTTCTTAGCCTTAATGACTGCCACCAATTGATAGATGACTCGCCTATTACCAGTATTCGGCGTGTGCGTTAAAACTGGGTGAACATGATCTGAGTTGAAGCTTATTCAAATCGAATTTTTCACTCAATCGCTTCTAGTTTTGACTTACCTTTGAGCAAGGCATTATCTTGCTTTTCGCCACTTAAGATTCTTTCTTGAGTACTAGTCAAAATAGATGGCGGTCTTTCCGGTGGTATCAATTCCGAATGTCCTTTTTCTTCCAGAAATCTGATGAAGCTGGCGCGATAATCCACTCCGTTGAATTCATCAATGGGATTGAAATCCTCGATGCGCTGCTCCAATACTTCAATGGTGTCTTCAAATGTGACCCTGCCATCCTGGCTGAACACACGGCAATCAACAACAGCTTTAACAACGCCATCACCTTCAGGTGTGGAAACACTCAAATCTTCCTGCTGGAATGACGATATGATTTTTCCTGTTTCTTTATCCACCCTAATGCGCGTAGACAGTGAAAACGACGTGTACTTATCTTTTTCACTTGCGTAGATGGTTTTGCGCTGCGGCATTTGATATTCAATGTATTCGTCGGCGTCGACTTTTCGCAAACTGTTAAACACTGGCTGCCAAATTCTTCCTTTTGCGTCTTGTTGATAGCCTGTAATCAGATCGGCACGTGTCTGATAGCTCATCGGTCTGCCATTCACATACTTGGTAGTTTTTTCGCGGTGCCACGTTCCGGCAAACCATCTTGGTATACGCCGCCATTCTGTAATTTGCTTTTGGGCGGCGTTACCGCTGAGCTTCATGCGCTCGCCGTCTTTGGCGTTACCGCTCAGATTCTTGCGCTCGTCTTCTTTGGCGTTACCGCTAAGATTCAAGCGCTCGCCTTCTCTGAGGCCAGACTGCAAGGGAGCTAACGAATCGTCGAATTGAATATTTGCCTTGAGCGGTTCAGCGCCTACGGGGGCAATCGAAGCGCCGACCAATAAACAAAAAAGTGAAAGGATGAAAAATGAAAATGAAATTGCACGCACATTCAAAACGAGTGTCCGAAAAAGTCTAACTCGTTCGCCGCAATACAAATTCAATTGCAAAAGTTGAACACCAAGTCTCATTTTTTTGTCCAGGCAGCTCCAGCTGAAGAGAATTATTTATTGTGCCCCGGCAGAGCGCAAGCGGTTTCATCTCACGGCAGGCTGGCATTATCCATCATAAGAACCTACTTTATCAGGACAAAAGTTTTTCTGTCGAAGTCGTGTTGCAGCGTTAATTTTCGCCTCGCATTTGGAAGATAGATAACGGCACCCCCGCACAGTCAATTTTGGCTCGCTGGAAAATTCTGCTATCCTTGCACCATCTGATGGTGCTATGTCAGCATTCGATCCGTCCTCGGGAAGCACAGGGATTTAGAGAGTTATGAGCAACGAACCCCGCTTGCCAACACTGGTAAACCAGGCAACAGGCGAGAAATACGTTCTAAACGATCCGTCCATTAAACTGGGCCGCGCCGATGACAATCAAGTGATTTTGCCTGCCGACGGCTATGCCTCAGCCAGTCACGCTCGCATCTTCTGGGACAACGGCATCTGGTGGATTGAAGACCTCGGAAGCAGCAACGGCACGAGCGTTAACGATCAGCTCCTGACGAAACCACATCAATTGGCACCACTTGATGTCATTAAAGTGGGTCGCACATTTTTCCGCATCGAGTAGCACTCGATAAGCAGTAATTCTTTCGAGTAACTAGTTGTTGCTCTTATCCGTGTACTGCCAGAACTGGCCGCCTTCGTCGTAGCCGGAAGTTGTTCCGGGAACGGTTGTGTCGTCGGGTGCCGGAGGCGGCACGACTATCGGCTGGCTTTTGACGACACCTTTGCCACGAACGTAGTGATAAGCGCCCGGCGCATCCTTCGTAGGTGCCGACGTGGTTGTGGTTGAACTCGATGTATCCGCAGACTTTCTATCAGTTGCAGGCGCCGCTGGGGCTCCGGAATCCACAGTGGGCGCAGGTGCCGGCGGTGGCTGAGGGGACAGGAACGAAGCAATTACCATGATTAATAGCAAAATCAGCGCCAGTACGGCACCGCCAATGAGCATAGTCTTGTCCTTATGCTTCTTCACGGCAATTGGACAATCATTGGTCATGAACTTCCCGTCTTCGCGCTTATACAAAGGGGCGTTCTCACGGTTTTCCCGCTTGAAAATGAGGGCCTGTGCCTCAGCCATGTCAAAGCCGGCGAAGTTATAAACCTGAGAGCTGCATTGCGTGCAGTACCTCACTCTGTCCTTTGTTAAATCACCGTCTGCCCAAACGAACGGACATTTTGGCTGTGCGAGCTTGTAGTCGTCACTTGTAAGGGTCTGCTTGGGAGGCTCAGAAGCCTTTTGCGCAATCGATTCAGCCAGCTTTTCCTCGGCTCGGGAAACCGAAGCTGAGAGACTCTCCTTTAAGAAGTCCATGTCAAGCATAGTCCTGGCAACGAAACGCTCCGGCTTAACTGTGCCGGCTTTTACGTCGGCTTCAAACTGCTCCTGTTGTTGCTGCTGTTGAACCTGCACTTGCTGCTCTTGATCATGGGGCCAAACGGTTGAAACGCCAGTAAACTCGCCAGCGGGCGGCGCTTCATGCGGGTTATGGTCCAATTCCACGGTGCCGGATTTGACTTGAGATTCATCATGCAGTGCAGCTGCAGCAGCGGATTCAGCATCAACGGCGGCCTCTGCAGCGACGTTGTCTTCTGCCGGGCAAACATCGTCAAATGAGAAATTATCCAGAGGGTGTAGCGAACGGGAAACGCGGACGGGAGCATCCTCTGCAGAGATTTGCGGTTGCTTCGTTTCACCGGTTGTTCCAACACCGGCCATTGAAGCAGAGCTTGCCAGACCGTGTTTACGAATTCCCAAGAACGTCTTTCTCAGGCGTTCCTGCCTGGCAGACATGGGCTTATCTTCTTTAAGAGCTTGAGCGAACTCGTTCAGGTCTTCCATGCTTACGTCGTCGTAGTTAGACCGCCGCTTTGCGATAGGCTCCTGCGCTACAGGTTCGGGCTCGACAGCTTGTGACACCTGCGCTTGTGCTGCTTGGACATTGGCTTGTATGTTTGGAACGTCCACTTCAAGCATAGTCTTTGCGACTTTGCGCGGCTGAACGGCAGGCGGCTCGGCTGGAGCTGGAGCTGCTGCTGCAGGCGCCGAACTAGAAGCGGGCTCAGGGGCTGGATCATCCACAAGCGTATCGATCTCAGTATTGGCGAGCTCGAAAAATTCGTCGGCTCTGAAGTCCAACATCGTCTTGGCAATTTTTCTGTCAGCCGGTTTCACACCGGGATTTTTAGCGGCTTCGGCAACCATTTGCTCTGCCGCTGTCGGTTGGCTTGGCGGCGGGGCAGACGCCACGGGTTCACTCTGAGAGGCCACGTCTGATACAGGCTCTACGACAGAAGGCGGGTTCTCAACCACAGATTCAGACTCTCTAATTGCGGCGGCAATCTCATCTTCAATTGCTTTGGCTGAAGCCTCTAATGAATCGCGACGTACCTCTATACTCGCATCCATCAATGTTTTTGCCACTTCACGCTGCTGAGGCTGGTTGGTCGCCTTTGCCGTTGCTTCTTTTAACCCGCCGATATTCACTTCCAAAAGTGTCTTAGCTACCTTCCTGGGCGCGTCACCTGATGCAGGGGCGTCTTGCGAGGCATCTGCCGGAGCATCAGCGGCAACTGAAGTGACAGGTGCGGAAGCAGTCTCACCTTCGGAAGCTTCTCGGCCCGGAGAAAAGTCGGTTTCCTGATCGGCAGGTTTAGAAGGCGCAAGCTCTTGCACTTCAACGGCGGAAACAGCCGGCTCTGTTTCACTTTCTACTGATTGCCGAGGAGTTTTGTCCTTTTTCTGGCTACTCTTGCCACCCTTCTGACTCTTGGAAGCAGGCTTGGTCTCCTCTTTTTTCTT
>PNLN01000217.1 GCA_013823055.1 Cyanobacteria bacterium DS2.3.42 | reverse complement strand
GGTCCGATGGTTCCAGGTAGGGAACATTCGGACCTTAGAGATTTAAAATTCAGATTTAATCTATGCTGGGAAGGGCAGGGCTACCTTCTCGAAATCCAGCTCCGGCTGAGCTATCTGGATGAGGTAATAGACAAACATATTGAGCGAGGTGTTGGCGATCAATTCGACAATCTCGCCGTCTGTGTACCCGGCAGCCTTCAAGTCGGGAATGTCCGTGGCGGGCATTTCTGAAGCGTGGCGAACCACTATATTGCGAACAAAGGACAGTCCAAGATCTTTCTTCGGATCGGACGAACTTTGCTGGCGAGCAAGCCTCAGTTCTTCATCAGTAACTCCGGCTTTCTTCGCCATTGCCACACGTGAAGCCAGCAGATACTCGCAGGAGTAGATTTCTGCGACGACCACGCCGATCAGAGCAACCATTTGTGCATCGAGAAAACCGCGAGACAGCGCTTCACGCGATGAGAGAAACGCTTCGAGAGCAGCAGGCGAATTCGCCATTTGCTTCATGATGTTGGGCGTGAATCCGAGACCTTTCTCCAAATTCGAAAGCATCTCTTGAGTCTTGCCGGTGATTTTAGATGTGTCAGCCAATTCCAAAACGGGCATCTTTTCTCTCCTCATAGGTATTCGTTTGACCGAGCACAAGCCACGATCACTGTTTTCTTTTGCAATCAGGCTTTTTGAGCTGTCGGCGACAAAACCTGAGTTACCAATTCTTGAGCTTCCGACTGAATCTGTTTCAAATGCGCCTCGCTCTTGAAACTTTCAGCATAGATTTTATAGACATCTTCAGTGCCGGAGGGTCTTGCAGCAAACCAGCCGTTTTCAGTAGTCACCTTCAGTCCACCAATGGCTTCGTTGTTGCCTGGTGCCGCCGTAAATTTCCCGACGATTTTTTCACCGGCAAATTCTTTGGCTTGTACATCATCAGGCGATAGTTTTTTCAACTTCGCCTTTTGGTCTGGTGTAGCAGCAGCGTCGATGCGAGCGTAATGCGGGTCTCCGAATTCCTTCGTCAACGCTTCATAGTGCTTGCCGGGATCTTTACCGGTAACAGCAGTGATTTCGGCTGCCAACAAAGCAAGAATAATTCCGTCCTTGTCAGTTGTCCAAACACTGCCGTCCCTGCGTAGGAAACATGCACCCGCACTCTCTTCGCCACCGAATCCAAACGAACCATCAATCAGTCCGTCGACAAACCATTTGAATCCAACCGGAACTTCAACCAGCTTTCTTCCCAGTCTTGCAGCAATGCGATCGATGAGGCTTGTGCTCACTACAGTTTTTCCAATCGCAGCATCCTTACGCCATTCTTTTCGATTTTGGAAAAGATAGTCGATAGCGACGGAGAGGAAGTGATTGGGATTCATCAGACCTTTCGGAGTGACGATGCCATGGCGGTCATGATCCGTGTCATTTGCAAATGCTATGTCAAAACGCTTGCTGTGCTCAATCAAACCTGCCATCGCATATGGTGACGAACAATCCATACGAATCTTGCCGTCCCAATCTACGGACATGAATGAGAAAGTCGGATCAACGACTTTATTCACTACTTCGATTGGCAATTTATGAGCTTCGATCAAACGCTCCCAGTAATAAACTCCGGCACCACCGAGCGGATCGACACCAGCTTTGATTCCCGATTTCCGGATTGCTTCGAGATCGATTACTGATGCCAGCTCATTGATGTACAGCTTTGTGTAATCAAATTTGTGAGTGGTGGCAGCCGACATTGCTTGCCTGAAACCGACCCGCTTCACTCCGGCAAGATCTTTGCCGAGATACTCATTGGCTTTCTTTTCAATCCAACCGGTCACATTCGTATCTGCTGGACCGCCATTGGGCGGATTGTATTTGAAACCACCGTCTTGTGGCGGATTGTGCGATGGGGTTATGACAATGCCGTCAGCAAGCCCGCTCGTACGTCCTTTGTTGTAGGTGAGAATAGCCAGCGAAATCGACGGAGTCGGGGTATAGCTGAGTTCTGTGTCAATCATGACGTTGACTTCATTGGCAGCCAACACTTCCATTGCACTTGCGAATGCCGGCTCGGAAAGCGCGTGCGTGTCGATACCGAGGTAGAGCGGTCCTGTAATCCCCTGCTCTTTGCGATACAGGCAAATCGCCTGCGTTATCGCCAGAATGTGCTCCTCGTTGAAAGCGCGGTTGAACGCTGAGCCGCGATGGCCGGAGGTGCCGAAGGCGACCTTTTCAGCGGCAACATTGACGTCCGGCTTTTCACTGTAATAAGTGGTAATGAGGCGGGGCACATTGACGAGCAACTCGCGAGGAGCCGGCTTGCCAGCTAGAGGACTGAGCATGAAATATCTCCTGAATACCTATCAGTGGGCGATCAGCATACAAAAAGGACAGTTGCATATCATAACTAGAGATCCCGTAGACATCTACTTGTCAAGAGAAAATTGACAGCGACAAACCAGCTGCATTTCTCCTGAATTTGACGAAAAATCAATGAAACACGCTACCAGCCCAGAGTTGGCAATACATCCAAGTACCCAATAGGATACTTAAAACTCCTAACTGCGCAGCGAGAGGTCTGTCATAATGCTGGTTGAAGCGCAGAAGCGCAATTGGGCGGCGAAACATTGGGCCGCATCCACTGCTATTGGAGTGAGTATATGGTTACTGCGACCCTCGACCATGCGTTTCCCAAGTTAACAGCAGAAGAACTGCAACTGCTCGAACCTATGGCAAGTTGCGAATTCGTCAACGATGGAGATTACGTTTTTCGGGCCGGACAGGCAGACAACGATCTCTTTGTGGTGAAGTCCGGCGCCATCGAGATTCGCAATCCTGCCGACAACAATGCTTTGGTCGCAGTACACGAAGTCGGTGGATTTTCCGGCGACGTCGACATAATCATTCGCAGACCTTCGATTGTTAATGGCGTTGCTCGTGGCAGAACCAATGTGCTGAAAGTGCACAACACGCGCTTACAAGAAGTGATGATCAAGATTCCGAAGCTCTCGGAGAAGCTACTTATCGCTTTCCAAATGCGTCGCGAGTTTCTTTCTCAGCTAGAAAGAGTCGGTTTTTCAATAATCGGTTGCGGACTATGCAGCGATACAACTCTCCTGCGCGAGTTCATGCACAAGAATTTTGTCCCATACACATGGTTCGACAAAGACAGTGAAGTCGGCAAAGCCGCAATTGAAAAATACGGCGAGTTTCCTATCGTTCAAAAACCCGATGGCACAACATTGGTGCGTCCCGAACTGCAAGATCTCGCATACGAATGCGGACTCTGGCACGAATGCCCTAGCCAAAGTGTGGATCTCGCCATTGTTGGCGCTGGTCCCGCCGGATTGGCAGCGGCAGTGTATGCAGCATCTGAAGGACTCAATACTTTAGTCTTGGACAAACTTGGACCTGGCGGACAAGCCGGAGGCTCCTCAAAAATCGAAAACTTCATCGGCTTTCCATCCGGCCTTTCCGGAACGGAATTAGCTATGCGCGGTGTATTGCAAATGGTCAAATTTGGAGCAAAACTAATTGCACCGACACGCGTAGAGAAATTCACGCCAGGCGCAACTGCCAAAGCCCCGCACGAACTAACGCTTGATTGCGGCGCGGTTATCAGTGCAAAAACAGTTCTTATTGCGACGGGCGTCAGTTGGAGAAAACTGGACGCTATCAATGCGCAACAATATGAACGCGCTGGTGTTTACTACGCCTGCACAAACGTCGAAGTGATGCTGCACGACACGCAAGACGTAGCGGTAGTCGGCGCAGGAAATTCGGCAGGACAAGCAGCAATGTATCTTGCCGAATGTTGCCCTTCGCGCACGGTGCATGTACTTTGCCGCGGAAAGTTCGGTCCAAGCATGTCCGAATATCTTTGCCAGCGAATTGCAGCAACGAAAAACATTCAGGTGCACGAAAACTCAAGAATAGCTCGCGTAAACGGCGGGGAATATCTAATCGATTCTGTAGATGTTGTTGACGAAAACGGCAAGGAAAGACAGATGAACATCAAAGCCGTCTTCGTTTTCATCGGTGCAGAACCTGGTGCAACCTGGCTGCCAGATTCAGTGAAACGCGACGAAAAAGGTTTCGTTCTCACAGGAACAGATGTCGCTCAGTCTGGACATTGGCCTTTGAAAGACCGCATTCCATGCCCGTTGGAAACAACTGTCCCAAGATTGCTTGCTGCTGGAGATATTCGCTCCGGCTCAACAAAACGCGTCGGATTCGCAGTCGGCGACGGCTCACTAGCAGTCACATGCGTGCACACGGTTATGCCTGATTCGTAAGCGACTTTTGCCTGCTAGAAGCCTTAATTCAATCTTTGTTTTAGTTGTAAACAGAACTGCCTACTATTGCCAGACGCAACCTCTGCTTGACAACCCAGGTGTCTGACCCTGTTTTTGTTTCACTGATTTTCAATCAACCGAATTGGAAGCCTTACGGGCATCCAACGCATGTAACATTGTAAAGTATGTCAAGAACCGAAGACCCTAAATATATACGGGTATTAGGCTTTTAACTTATTATTGTCCCTCTTTGCGCTGTAGTAGAGAAAGCCACTCGTTCAGTGGCGCACCCTTTTATGTGGAGTCAATCATGATCACGGCAACCAAACCAGGAACTCGTGGAGTCGTCCAAATCAAGCGCCAAGCCAACGAAGGTTGGTTGGCTTCCGTAACCTTCTACGGTGACGATCGCCGTTCCACTCAAGTAGCTCTCGATACAAAGAAAGTCATCGAGCTTTTCCGCACACTCGGCGCACCAATGCCAGTGTCACAGAAAGATGTTCACGCAGTCGAATTTTTCAATGGCGATATCAGCGAAGTTGAGCAATTCGGAATTCAGTTTGTGAGCGGCGACCAAAAAGCTCAATTCATCTGGTAATCGAACTAATTTAGAGTAGCCTGATAGTCAGATTTTCGAGTTTAGAATGACGGAACTCCAATTTTCGGAGTTCCGTTTTTGCTTAGTATGCCTATTTTTCTCACAAGCAAGTTGAGGGATTTTCTCGAGAAAATCCCTCAACATTGAAGTCCGCAAAGGCAACACTGGTGGTAATTCTAACTATAGTTCGAAGATCTGGCATTATAGCCAGACCTCAAAACCAGGCGCAGTAGCAGAATTTAGAAAAAACATGTTGAGGGATTTTCTTGAGAAAATCCCTCAACATGGCGACTCGTAAAAAAGACGACCTGACGGACAAGAAAATTTCCGACACGAATTCTAAAATCCCGCAAATCGAAGCAGACAGGCGGAAACGAGAATTCTCCAATCCGAAAAGTTGACCTTAAACTAGAGGCGGCTACGCCGCAGACTGCTCTACTTTTGGCTCAACGGGCGGTTCGCTTTTGCCTGTAGCCACCTTGTACAAAACAAACCCCATAAAGGCGAAGAAGATCACGCCGGCAAGTTGATAGCCGCTGGCGCCCAAAATATTAGACAGAGCGTGCTCGCAGCTTATCTTTTGCAAGAAATTGAAAATGGGCTCCGGTATCGACAGCAATGCGACGATCACTCCGGAGAGGGCACCTCCGGCGACAAGACCTGTTGCAAACAAACTGCCGCTGCCTAACTCGTCATCAGCTGTTTCATCACCCTTGCGCTTCGCCGAAATCTCAACAACTTTCTTGATGACACCACCGGCAAAAATAGGAAGCGTTGTAGACAGTGGCAAATAAGCACCGACGGCAAAGTTCAATGAATTGACTCCACAAAGTTCCATTGTGGTTGCTAGAAAAACACCTACGAGCACAAAGTTCCAATCAAGGTTAAACGACAACATGCCCTTGATTAGAGTAGCCATCAAAGTGCCTTGAGGCGCGGGAAACTTGTCGCTGCCAATGGCGTGAACAATACCCTTTGCCACCATATCCGGCGATGGGTGGTCGAGCAGTTTCACAGTCAAACCAATGACGATTGATGCGACGATCGCACCAATAAACAAACATATCTGTTGATTTCGTGGAGTAGCACCAACGATATATCCAGTCTTCAAATCCTGAGACGTAGCGCCGCCATTTGCTGCAGCTATGCAGACGATACCGCCTACTACGAGCACCATTGGTTCGTAAAAATTGCCCGTCAATCCAAAGCCGATGAAGACTAGAGACGTGGCCATCAATGTTGCAATCGTCATACCTGAAATGGGGTTTGAACTCGAACCAATCAATCCCACGATACGGCTGGAGACGGTGACGAAGAAGAATCCAAACACGATTACAAGAACGCCGATCAGCAGCTTCTGAAGAATTGAATCTCCAGGAATTTGCGGCAGTGCCATCATCAAAACAACCAGCGCTACCGAGCCAATCAAAACGGTCTTCATTGAAAGATCGCGGTCTACTCTTGAAACTGCTCCCGCTGTGCCGTCAGTTTTAAACGAACCCAAACTGTCCTTAAAGGATGAAACAATCGTTGGAATGGTTTTTATCAAAGTGATAAAACCACCGGCAGCTACTGCACCGGCTCCAATCTGTCGAACATAAGCGCGGTAAACTGCCTCTGCCGTATTTGCAAAAGTATGTGCGGACGGATCCCAATTTCCCGGTCCACCGACCGCCGTCAAGCTCTGCAAATAGCCGAGTTTCACCAGCTGCTGCGCGATGGTGTCCATAGGCACCAAGCCGGCAAGAAGTGGTATCAACCCTAACCAGGCAAGCACGCCGCCTGCCACCAAAGTTCCTGCAATTCGAAATCCGACGATATATCCAACACCCATATACTCGGGTGTGATTTCGCCGTTGACTGTTGCCGATGGAAAAAACTTGTTTGTCTGCTGTGTGACATACGTAGGCACTTCAGCGATTACGTGCAAAACCTTTTGCAGCAGCGCATACAGCATGGCAAAGCCGAGTCCAAAATACGCAGTCTTCGCAGAACTTCCGCCTTTTTCACCGGCGATAAGCACCGAACCGCATGCGGTGCCTTCAGGATAAGGAAGATTGCCGTGCTCTTTGACGATCAATGAGCGCCGCAGAGGAATCATCATTAGAGTGCCAAGACATCCACCCAACGCTGCCAAAATGAATATTGTCCAGTAATCAAAGAATGGTGCGCCGACGCTGTCGCCTTTTTCAGTAAGGCTCAGGAAAAGAAAACCTGTAAGGGTGAAAACAACTCCGGATGCAATCGACTCACCCGCTGATGCAGTTGTTTGAATGATGTTGTTTTCAAGAATCGTTGTTTTGAGAAACTTTCGTCCGAGCGAGATTGCCAACACCGCCACGGGAATTGACGCGGACACAGTAAGACCCGCTCGCAGAGCGAGATAGACTGAGGCAGCGCCGAACAAAATTCCGAACATGCATCCCAGAATTATGGCTCTGGGAGTCAGTTCCTTTACGGTCTCTTCCGAAGCAATATAAGGCTTGAATTCATGACTAGTTTCTTGCATTGCAAAAGCGTATCAGGTGCACGCTCGTATGGCAAAACAAAAATGGAGTCGACTTTCAGGTTTTAACTGCGTTTATGGGCAAGGTGGAACCTTAACGCCTGATCGTTCGAGTATCGGTCACATACCTAACTCTAGAACCCGGCTGTGCATCGACATCTCCCCCGACGGCTACTACTGCCGACCCATCGCGAGCGGCAACCTTGCCGCCGAAGACAAAGGCTCGACCGCCTGCATTGACGATCACATCGGCTCCTGGTCGAACGACGGCAATTCCATTGTCAAAAATCTCAAAGTTGTCGCACTTTTCAGCGTGCACAACCGAATTCTTGACGGCGACTCTCTCCTTCGGAGCGCAATCTTCGTTGCGCGCCACCGACGGAGAATTGGCTGGTGCATCTACCGGAGAAGTAGATGCACCCTCCGCTCTCTTTGCAAAAGCAGGTTTTACATCCAAGTTTAGGGTGGCACCCTCACAGACGCGGCCTCGCTTCAACTCGGGAAAGTCGTTCTTATTCAACTCAGTAATGCGGTGCATTTCCCGCTTTATCTGTGCTTGTGTCGCATCCGGATTTCCCGTGACGCCCAGAGAGCGCCGGGCAATCTGATAAAGACTATCACCACTCCTGACTGTGTATTGTTTGGCATCTAGAATTTCTGCCGCCCAGCTGGCGTAGACTTTCTTGCCGGACGAATCCAGAACTGAAGCAGGTGCCCATCCGTCTTTGGTGTTGATGTTGCTGGCTGCTTTGCGATCTAGAAGTTGCAGCGCCTCAATACCCAATCCGGTTGCATGGCTATTTTGCTCCACCTGATGCCGATCAACATCGGCACCAGAATATTCCATCGGTCTCATAGGGTTTTCCTCAAAAGCTTCCAGTTACTTCTTCTTTTGTTCGGGCGGGCAGTCGTCTGCCGGCTTCACTGGTTTGGGCGGATTGGGACGATGTACCGGTTTTGGTGCTGGTCGCTCGGGCAGGACATTTATCGTTGTGACATTGACTTCAGTGGATCTCTGCTCTACCTTCTTCACGCGGTTATCGAATTCATCAAGCTTTTTCGCGACTGCTTCGTCAATAATTCGCTGTTCTGCAGCATTGCTTGCTTGCGCAGGAATAATGATAGGTTTGTCCAATCCTATCTTTTTCATCGAATCCATGGTGGCATCAGCGCTGTTTGCAAGAGTGGAGCACACGCTGTCTAACTGGAGTGAGACTTCTGCTTTAGCGTTTGCAATTCGGCGAGCCCCGGCACCAACACCTGGCGCATATGGATTAGTTCCCAATTGCTGTCCGGCTTGCAGTTCCAACTGAAAGCTCTGCAGGGCTACCATCGCGTGATCATCACTCGACTTGCAAACCTGTTGCATCGTGCGTTGGAAGTCTTCTTTTTTGAGACACTCCTGGTTGATGGTGCTCTTGCCACCACTGACTCCAAATCCCAAAACATAAACTCCGGTGCTTCCACCTTCGCTGCAGAATCCGGCGCCATAAACATTAGGTGCAGTCGCGCTTCCACCGTAATACTTTACATTTTCAGTACGGTTGTCGTTAATTTGGCTCGAACCACCGCCTACATTTCCTATGCGGGCATCGGCACTGGAGGACGACCCGGAAACTGCAGTTGAGCGCGAGTCGGACGTGGTCGGACCGGTATTGACGCGTACATCCTGCCTGGGGGCGTTGATCAATGTATTGTCATTTCGATTGGAGTTGTTATTGTCATTGCGATTGTTGTTTCGATTGTCAACGCGATTGTTCACATCGACCAGATTGAGTTGTGTAGGCGGTACTGGTGTGGCGACTTCACCGTTTCCATGATGATTTTCAAATGTCATTTAGGTTTCCTCTCGTAATTATTTTCTACTGACTGACTGCATAGGCAGGCGTGACCGGCAGTCTCGTCTCAACGCCAGTGAGCTGGAAGTTACGATGTGCAAAATCGACAGCCGCTAGTTGAGTTGTCGGCACTCTATAGCGAAGTTCGGGTCATAAGTTGGTCACTAAGATTAAACGCCCCGCACATACGCAATCGGAGTCACACAAATGCGGTAAAACAGGGCTATTTGAGCAAGCCGCTGTCCACAAAATACTTGCGTAGATTGGCGAATATCTCGTGCGAATCGCCGCCGGCAACATAGTCTGCACCGGCGCCGCGGAGCGAATCAGCTAATTGATATTCCTCAGGAACTTGCAATCGGCTCTCGTCTACCTCAATTTCATCAGGATACGGAATTTCATTTTGCGGAAACCCGGCCAGCGTTTTCTTCACAAGCGCAACAGCTTCCATTACCTGCGGCTTGTCGATGCAGTAAGAGAAGCCGATCGAGATAATCTTGAATCGTTCTTTATTTGCCAACACCGTGAGCAACTCAGACACAGCATCTGCGACATAGTAGATGCAATCGGGCTTTACGGTGTCACTTACATACTCGAAGTGATCGGTGCCTTTGAAGAAATTTGGTCGCCGTCCCAATATCTCCATCAATTTGGGACTGATCATTTTTCCCTGTGGGCTCTGCGCCCACTTGTCCAGTACCTCTTGCTCGACAGCAGAAGTTATGTAGCTGTATGCGCCCACTTTTTGCAAATCCGCAAGAAGATCTACCGCTCCCTCAAAGTAGGAGCATGATTCCGCGGCTATGGTCGCCAATTCATTGTAGAAAGCTGCAGCAGCATCGACATTTGACAGCGCATTGTCATGCTCTTGGTTGAAGAGAAACATTTTATCGGCGCATGAAAAGCCGGATTTCGTAAATCCGAAATTGATCAGGCGTTCAATCGTGAGGCGTGCGCGTTTTTCGGGCGGCGTGAAAAGCCAAAACGCAAAAGCGAAGGCAACAGGATTGAGGTGCATTCTGTTGACCAGAACGCCATCTCGAATCCACATTATTGCTGAGCCGGGCATTGGAGATACCAGTAGAAACCAAAATCTTGGACTAAAGATTCAGCACGCTATTTTAGTGCAATTTGATCATTGAAAACACCGCCTGTCAGGCGCATGCTTCCTCTTGTCGACTAAAAAGCCATAAGAAGCGTACTACGCTGCCTTATGGCTTTGAAACTTGGGCGGGCAAGATTTAGCTGGACCGCTTTTTCTCTTGTTTAGCGGCTTTCTTCTCTTTTTGAGTTTTTACAGCCTTCTTTTTTACTTCTTTCTTCTGCTTTTGCTCTTTTCCCATTATCCCTCTCCCGGAAGACTACTAAGCTCGAACACCTCTCACTATATTAATGCTTTCCTGAAGGTTGCGCACCCCCTTTTAGGGTTTTGGGGATGATTTCGTGGGGGCGATGAGTCTTTCGTCGGGACGACGATTAGTTGAGACGACAATTCTGCTGTATTGGCGATGCCATGCATCGCCCAATTCAAGGGCGACGCATGGCGTCGCCCCTACAGATTATGGGTCGGAGACCTTGATCAAAAGTTTGCCGATATTTCCACCGTCGAACAAAAGATTCAACGCTTCAGGTGCTTTATCCAAACCTTCGATAATCGTCTCTTTGTGTTTAATTTTTCCGGCAACCATCCACATGATCAGTTTGGTGGCAGCCTCCTGAAACTTCTGCACATAATCAGTAATGATAAAACCTTCGATCTTTATGCGTTTCATCAAAGCAGGTCCAATACTGAGACGCGATTTGCTGTCATCGGTGTCGTTGTATCCCGAAATCAAACCGCACAAAACAAAGCGGCTGTGCAGATTCATCCGTTTGTACACGGCTTCCATGATCTCACCGCCGACGTTTTCAAAATTGATATCAATACCATCAGGAGTTGCGTCCTCCAATTGCTGTTTCCAATTCGGACTTTTGTAATCAACCGCAGCATCAAACTTCAATTCGTCTCTAAGCCAGTTGCATTTCTCTTCACCACCGGCAATACCAACGACACGCATGCCGCTAATTTTTCCCAACTGTCCAACGATGCTTCCTACAGCACCGGCAGCGGCTGATACGACGAGCGTTTCGCCTTCCTTGGGCTTGCCGATTTCAAACAATCCGAAAAATGCGGTAAGACCAGTCATGCCGGCTGCACCAGCCATAATTTCCAAAGTAAGACCAGGCAACTTGGGCAGAACTGTGAGCGGCCACGCGCCTCTACCCTCGGACACGACGTATTCCTGCCAGCCCAAGACACCACTTACGTACGAACCTTCTTTAAACTTAGAATTTTTGGACTGCACAACTTTGCCAATGCCCAGACCACGCATTACATCGCCAATCTGCACCGGTGGCAAATACTGCTCCATATCACTCATCCAAATTCGATTGGTTGGATCGAGAGAAAGATAAATGGTGCGGACAAGTATTTGATCTTTCTGCAGTTCGGGAATCTTTTCTTCGACAAAATCGAAATTGTCTTTCGTCACCCGACCGCTTGGTCTTGTTTTAAGGCGGAATTGTCGATTTGAGAGTTGAGTACTGCTTGTCATGACCTATCCTTGTTTTTGATTCCCACGCAAATTCGTGTGACCAACGATTTTATCGGGCTTCCGCGTTTACTGACGGCAAAAAAAGCCACATTTGCCTAAAAACGCAGCATATTCGTATGTTGGCGAAAGTAACGAATGCTCAATTCGCGCACCCAGCAGCGATCACGCGTGTGTGTACGCGCACGAAATCC
>PNLN01000264.1 GCA_013823055.1 Cyanobacteria bacterium DS2.3.42 | reverse complement strand
GTTTAGAGCGCTTGAAAGAGGCGGCGTTATCGATAACGTCGCCTCTTTTGCATATTCATAATGATTTTCAATACCACAAGGAACGGTGAAGTTCACTACTTCTGCACATCGGCAAAATCTTTCTTGCTTATGTGTGCATGAACACCTTTCGTTTCATCCACTACCTGCGAAATCTCAAAGTCCGTAGCGGCACTTAGATACGACAAGGATGTAGCACTGTCCATGCCCATTTTGTCAACCAGGAATTGAATGGCTGCGCGAACCGTCTTCTTCAATGCTTCGTCAAGATCACGATCGAGCCCAATCGGAATCCAAAAGTCGGGAGTTTCGGCAAATGGGTATTTAAGTGCCCCCTTGCTTGGAATTTCTGGATCACCAGCCTTGAGCAAGGTCAAACGCAAGGTCGATCGTAGGGATGCCTCAAGCGCAGTCAGCGCTACTTCTCCATCTCCCTGATTGAAATGCGGATCGCCTATACAGAACATTGCCCCAGGACACTCAATCGGCAAATAGAGAGATGATCCTACAGTGAGATCCTTTATATCAAGGTTTCCACCATATGAAGATGGAGGTATGGAATTAACTTTATCGGAAGTATTCGGCGCCACGCCCATTGTGCCCATGAAAGGGTTAAGCGGAAATCTCACTTCCTTATCGCCGGTTGTTTTCAGCACTCCAAAAATTTTGCCATTCACCGTTTTCACAGGCACAAAGGTGAAGACACTTCCGAATAAGTCCGGATGCTCCTTATCAGCGCCCGGCTTCGGACCGTCATTTTTAGGATATTCTCCCGGTAAGGCGCCCTTTCCATGCCGATTACCGACGATACCATAAGGAACTCGCGGTACAAGCGAAATAATGTCTATTTTGAGCACATCTCCAGGTTTCGCTCCTTCAACCGCCACAGGCCCAATGATGATATGTGGACCGTCTGTAACCATATTGTGCTCTGTTTTTGAGGCACAAATCTCAATGGCATCCTGCAAAACTGAAGATGGAGCGACCCCGAACTTACCGAAGAATTTGACTGGATCTCGCCCCTGATCCTCCACCATTCCTTCTGAAGACAGCGTATCGAAAATTATTTCGCTTTTCGAGGGCACCGTTAAGATCGGTTTTGAATCTTTGTTGGGAAGAAATCCCCATTGCATGGTGGACAAATTGGCAGGCACGTAGTATTTGCCATCAGGAAGTTTGCAAGGGTCCTTGTGCATGCGTTGCAACACAGAGCCGTTTCCTCTATCTGCATCAGACGATACAACGCTTGCTGCTGCTTCGCCAAAACTCGGACTAATAGAAAGAGAAGCGAGAACTATGAGTGATGAGCACAAGCAAGTAGTAGTTTTACGAACCGAAACTAAAAGTTTTGGCATAAATTGTTCATCCTCGAATCACTAATTTAGGGGATTGAAAAAACGGCGAGTATAGGAGTGTAGAATTGCTGGAAACGGTCTAATCCAGAGCCTGTATCAATTCTACCAGCCCCGTATTCAGTAGATCGATCATGGCCCTTAGATCAAACAGCATGGTGATTCTGGCCGTAAGAAGTTTGATCCTCTCGCACCGCTGACGGTGCCCAGGCCCATAAGCCGACACCTTCTCGACAGTCGCCTGTTTTTTGATGTTGATAGGCAGAACCTTTGCTGTCTTCCAATAGTCAATCAACTGCTCTCGCCTGGTTAATCCGCTGGTTGAATTGGGTGGAGTTGAATTGAGATAAGTCCACAACATTGATGGCATTCGAACTTTCTCCGGTGAATCAAGACCGAGAGTTTGGCCAAGCAAGTTAGCCTCAGCTTTCGAACGCCTTGTGCCGCCCCGCTGCTCGCACAATGCAAGCAGCGCCAATCCACCGACAGTCAGACCGGAAACAATATTCAGGCGATTGCCAGCTAGGATTTTATTGGGATTCTTCGTTTCCTCCATCGGTCCATCAATAATGATACTGAGAATGCCCAGCTGTAAAAAGTTGGCATTATTGGTTACCGCAACCGCTGCGTCTCGCTGCGATGTAAGCTTGTCTAAGGCTTGCCGTTCGATTACGATTTCTCGGTCAAATTTCGCAGAGACCCTACGCAATTCTAGCCCCGTAGAAGTAATCGTACGAATCAATGCGAGCTGAAGTTTCACTGCTTCCGGATCGTAATTGTCTAACTTTCCGATTTCCTTGAGCGCAAGCAATCGGTCGACCTGATCTTCAACTCCCAACAATTTGGCCGCTTCGCGAGCGTGCCGCGTGAGCTTACTTGCCGCAGTGATACTCTCGGTGCTAATCTGATCTTTCTGCGGTTCTCCTTGTGTACTTTGAAGGAGTTCGAGCACTTGCGTCTGAAAAGACTCCAAATCTTTTTTCAGCGAATGAAGGAGAGTTATTCGATTTTTCACAACCTTTATGGTGTCATATTTGTGCGAAGGCATCGAAGCAACCGCGCGCAAATTCTTGGCAGAATTCAAATTCAAGCTAGTCACATGGCTTTGCTTCCACATATCATTAAGCAATTCTCTTCGCGTCCGTCCGTGGGTAGATCCAGGAGGCACCGAATTGAGAATGCTTGATACGAATGGCGAGAAACGGAATTCGTCTGCCGGATGGAGATTGAGAATTTCACCCAACGAATTCGGTCCGGTATCTACTTTTCTCCAGAAGCCGTGCATTTGCAACATTGCCAACGTCGTCAACGCGACACCGTTACTTCCAGAAATAACAAATTTCTGATCGCCTTGAAATGACTTGCGGCTCAGATAAAGCCTTCCAGCAACGATCCCGAGTATACCTGACTGCAAAAAGTTAGCATCGTAATTATATTGCAACCACTTAGCTCGGGTCTGAAGCAGATTGGAAAGAATCACATGATAGTTGTAATAGAGATCTTCATCGACCTTATCGCTTGCGACTTGCACCTCCAGCGCGCCTTCAAGCGATTTTTCCAAAACGAATAATTCCAGTTCGCACGTTCTGGCAGGATCAGCACCCGATCTCTTCAAACGGGACAATTCCGCCACGAAGCTTTCTATTTTTAGAAGCCGTGCTACTTCAATCGATCCAGGCGTGTATTGAGATCCACTCGTATCAAGGTTTTCAGAAAAACCTTGTGAAATAGGACTGCCTACAACCTTGAGCAAAGCAAGCAGTTCTCGATCGAAATTCTGAACATATGTGTGCATAGACCACAATAAGAGAAGCCGGGTCTGAAGCAGCTTAACGCTAGCTTTTCTTCGATCGTTAAGAGAGCAGAGATTTTCCTTCTTACTGGCGTCAATATGGTAATTTCGCATCCACGATGAATAAAGCTCATCTCTGCGAGATTTACTCGAATTGGGGGCGGGTGAATCAAAATACCTAGTTACCAGCGGCGGCATTCCAGTGGTATCAACGGGCCCGCCTTCAATCAGATTTGCCATTCCTTTAGGGGGAGCAACATGATCTGCCTTAGCTAATGCCCCGTGGATTCGTGAGAGCGTTGAAATTCCTGTATTGAGAGATCCGCTAATTGTCGTAAATATCGCCGAAGTCACAAACTGCTTGTCAAGGCGAACATAGGGTTCCAAGGTATAGAAAGTCGATAACTGCGCAAAATTGGCCAGGTTAAAAAGCTGCGCGGCGAGATTCTCCCGACGCTGCTCTTTTCGCATAATGTCGTTCGTGTAAGCCCGTTCTAAATCCAGTTTGTTGCAGGCTTGCCTTACCTCCAACACACCACGCAGAATTTTCCGCAAAATGGAAGTCTTGAGCAACACTACTTCTTCGGTTGAGCCGCTGCCGCTACCTTTGAGAGCAAGCAACCGATCGACTTGCGACCTTACTCCCAAAATATTGGCTGCTTGCAATGCATCAGTTTGGCGAAAATCATTTTTGGTGACTGCAAAGCATGGAGGCAACAAAAGGAGCCAGCAAAGAAGGACTGAAAGTAGACTTCTTGATTGCACTCTTAATGACTGCTCTTACAGATGATCAGCAAACCATGCACTGCAGTTGTTAATGAAAACCCTAGCTTCAATGCAAATTCTGACATATTGGAAACATTTTGGTTGGTATCGAACCAGATGGTAATTGATGTCTCATCTAAGGATTGTAGACGATGATCCGTCTTGAAAAAAAGCATTTAACTACATCCGGAAGTTCATGACGCCATCACGGGTAGTATCATAGATATATCGCCTCTAGACTTAGCAATCATTTCCTTTCCGCCGAATTCAATTCATTGCGGCGGCGTCGAGAGATATCGGTGCGTCGAATTTCCAAAACTAGAATTCGGCGAAAGTACTTGACAGGCCATGGAATGTTCGCATTCTTGAGAATTGAGCGATTAATACTTATTTTCCATCTTTAATATAGACGTTGGATATACAAAAACACCAAGAGTGTCAGCCCATCGCACGAACTAAGTTCTATATCATCGCCAAACTCGGCAAATCCGGCTTGGGATCCACTATTCTATAAACAAGGAAATTCACGGATAAACAAGCAACCCGGCGGCATTCAGCTCGGGGCAAAGTCTATCCAATTGCACACCAATGGATATAACCGTTGGCGGGTAAATTGAACTTTTTTGCGTCTGACGACGTAGTAATAACTAGGGACCAGATACAGGCAGAACAAGAAATCATGAGCAATGACTTCTCCATGCATGAGGGCACGCTAGAGCGAATGCCGCCACAGTCCATCGAGGCTGAGCAGGCTGTTCTCGGCTCGCTTATGGTCACGGCAGACGGCATTACACGCGTCGTGGATGTCCTCCAGCCCGAGTACTTCTACAGAAAAGCTCACCAGGTAATCTATGCAGCGATGATGGACTTGTATGAGAAAAGCGAGCCCATCGACATCGTCACTATTTCCCAGTATCTAAAGGACGAGGACAAACTCGACCACGTCGGCGGGCGGCAGTACATCACTGACTTAGCACTTGCAGTCGCAACGACCGCCAACCTCGAATACTACGCAAAGACAGTCGAAGAAAAAGCACTACTTCGCCAACTCATCAAATCAGGCACGGAAATAGTTCAGAGCGCCTATGAGGAAACCGACGCGACAGTCGCAATCGACAAAGCAGAGCACCTCATCTTCGGACTGGCAGAACGCCGTAATTTGCAGCAGCTCGTGCACATCAAACACATCGTAGAATCGTCGTTCCAAAAGATCGAACAACGCTATGAACAGCGCGATGCTTTGTCCGGGGCACCATCAGGCTTCTACGATCTCGATGCGATGACTTCAGGATTCCAACCTTCCGACTTAGTCATTATCGCTGCCCGTCCATCGATGGGTAAAACAGCATTCGTCTTGAACATCGCGCAGCACATGGCTACGGATGCGAATGTACCAGTCGCTGTATTCAGCCTTGAAATGTCGCGCGAACAGCTCGTAATGAGAATGCTGTGCGCTGAAGCAGGCATTGACGCCAACCGTCTGCGCACAGGCAACCTGCACAGCAACGACTGGACGCAACTCGCCATGGCCATGGGTCGCCTCGGCGAAGCACCTATCTTCATTGATGATTCCGCGATGGTTACAGCCAACGAAATACGCGCAAAGTGCCGCCGTCTAAAAGCGGAAAACAAAGGACTCGGCTTGATAGTTATCGACTACATCCAGTTGATGCAAGGTCGCAAACAAACCGACAACCGCCAACAAGAAGTATCCGAAATTTCACGCGCACTCAAACAACTGGCACGCGAATTGAGTTGCCCAGTTCTGGCTCTCTCTCAGCTTTCCCGCGCAGTAGAAGCCAGACAGAACAAACGACCGATGCTTTCAGACTTGAGAGAATCGGGCTGTCTCACGGGAGATACCCAAATCTTGTTACCAGAAACCGGTGAGTACGTCCGCATGGACAGCCTGATTGGCAAAACTGGATTCAAGGTAATGGCTCTCAATACCTATACATGGAAGCTAGAACCGAAGACAGTAACCAATGCCTTCTCAACAGGCACCAAGCAAACCTACAAACTGATTACCGGTCTCAATCGTCAGATTCACGCGACTGGAAACCACAAGTTCCTCACTATTGATGGATGGAAACGCCTTGACCTGCTGAAGCCAGGAGACAAACTCGCAATTCCAGCGGACTCCAGCATTCTGGAAACAATTGCTTCGACCGATAGAGAAGGATCAGTAAATCAACGTGGTGGAGTTGCTCTCATGGTTCGAGAAGCCGGTACCGCTATACGCACCTTGGGTGACGTTTACTGGGATCCGATTGTAAGCATTGAACCTGCAGATGTTGTTGAAGTCTATGACTTGACCGTTGAAGACCATCACAACTTTGTCGCTAACGACATCATTGTCCACAACAGCATCGAGCAAGATGCCGACCTTGTGATGTTCATCTATCGCGATGAATACTACAACCCGGAAAGCGACAAGCGCGGCGAAGCGGAAATCATCATTGCAAAACAAAGAAACGGCCCGGTCGGAACCGTGGACTTGCTTTTCCAATCAAGCGTAACTAAGTTCCTGAACAAGGTGCACAACCAATTCCAGAGTGCCTAGATTCAACCCGGTATTGCTTAATTAAGAGAACTGCCAAAGTTGAAAGTTAGAAACAGAGTAGTGTTCGCTGACCTTCGAGTATATGGCGTCAAACAAAAGTGGCTGACGTCACCTCTGGAACCGCCTTTAGCATGGGTCGGACAGCTGAGTGAGAGGTGGACACTACTACTCAGCTCTTTGGAATTCACGCTTCCAAATTACAGCCACATCTATCTAATGGTTGCAGTTGAGGAGACCCCTGACTCTAAAGAGCCATGGTATCAGTTCGACAACCTTCGAGGGCCATTTGAATATTACAAGGAAGTCTTTGTTACTCTAACAAACCCACCGTCTGAGAAAGAACCCTTAACAAGATTATTCAATCAACTAATTCCCGCGGCACTTGATTGGACTGGCGACCTTGAGGAGGAAGATAAGCAGATACTCGAACGCGCTACGGCAAAAATCATCGAAGAAGGAGATGAGATCCAAATTCCGCTCAGAACGTCCGAGAATGAACGGTACATTGCACAAGTCTTAATCAGTCCAAGAGGTCCATTTTCCTACAGCGGAACTGCTTTTATACGAGTGGTTGATAAGCAAACGAAAGCAGAAGCAATTAGAGAACTGTTCAAGTACTGCTTTGAAGTACATACGTATGAGTTTTTGAAAAGACTACAGATCATGTCCAAGGTAATTCGAATTATTTCAAGAAAAGATTGGTATCAAACAGTGCCTCATCTTCCAAAGAACCCTGAATTATCGATAGAAAAAATCTTCGATCCAACTTCCGACGAGATCTTCACAACTGACATGAAAGAGTTTTACAAGGTACTCGTGACTGGATATTTGCCGGGCGGAGACTATATGATTGAGCCGCATGAAGTAGAAGTATTCCATGCGAATTGGTAACTTCGCGTCCTAGTCTATTGATTCACTTTCGCTGCGGTGGTCGGAAACCACTTAATCTCATCGCTGGTAAAGCCGATGATTTGCTGTTCTTCAAACTTCAAGCTGGTGGTATTCAACACGCCGACAGTGTCGGTTGCTTCGCTAGAGACAAGCAAGTGTTCGCCGTCCGGCATCAAAGTTATTTCGCCGGGGAAATCCAGATCGAGTGGGAGCTTCACCTCATCGACCTTTTCGTTGGTCTTCAAATCGAAGACCCAAATTGTGTTGTCTTTAGCGTTGGCGACAAAGAGTTTCGTCTGATCGCCATTCAATGCAACGCCGGTTGGGGCTGTGCCTGTTTTGAGTTTATGCACAACAGCCTTCTTTGCCAGATCAACGATGCTAACAGTCGCGGCTGCCTTACTGGCGACGTAGGCGAATTGGCTGTCTTTGCTGACTGTCATGAAACCGGGCGTAGGTCCTATAGGTATCGACGCTACCATGCGCTGGTTCGACGTCGTGATTAGAGTCAGCAGACCGCCAGTGGCATTCAGTACGAGAAGCAAATTGCCATTCGGCGTCATTGTCAACCTTCCAGGTCCCGCAGGCACTTTTGTTCTCAAAAGCACACGACCGGATGGAAGCTCAAGCACAGCTATGTGGTTGGTAGAGCTTTCTGATACGTATAGCAACTTGCCCTGTGCGTACGCTGCAACGCCCTTCGGTGCGCACTTTGTGGGCATGTCTATCTGTCCAAGAAACGACCGCTTATTAGGATCGAATTGCAAGATTCGATTCTTCGTCTGATCGGCAACGTAGACAAGTCCACCGAAATACGCGATACCACAGGGGGTGCCCTCAGTAGGAAACTCATCGATTTTTTTGAAAGTCTTGCCATCAAGCAAAGCCAATTTTCCGCAGCTAGGAGAAGTGGCGATGACGACGCCGTCACCGGTAGCCACTGGGGTTTCCTCTACTTTCGCCTGTTTGGCAATCGACAAATCATCAATGATTGAAACAGCAACATCGCCGCGAATAGACTTCAAAGAAAGCGGTAGAACAAATCTATCCGGTACAAGAAGGTCGAAGGGAAACTTCGAAGTGAGTATCTGCTTTCTAACTTTCTCAGACAATCCCTGCGGCAACTTCACAGTGCGATGCGGTCCTTCTGTGACAACACGCAAGAAAGTCCACCCACTAGAAAAGACTATTACATCGGGGCTTTCGGCTGAGGGCAAAGCAATTTCCACGCCCGGAGTTTTTCCAGGTTGAAAACCCTGTGGCGGCATCAGAGGTAAATACAAATCACCGGCACCGGTTTGCAACGAACCATCGAGGCGAAAAAGTTTCACAGCAGGAAGGTGCGTGCCGATCTGACTCTTCAGATCCGCAGGCAGTCTTGTTGCCGACGCAATTGGCGCCAAAAGACCGATTGCAGACACGACAACGAGCGTGGCAATGCCAAAAATCTTTGAGTTACTTTTGCGTCTCGCCATTTTTTGGTCGGAAGGCATCAACAATCTTGTCCAAAAATGAATCATCTTTGGACGACTCTTCCTTTTTATCCTTGCTCTTCGCGTTCTTACTGCTTTCTTTCTTTGAATCCTCAGCCGGCTCGCTTTCTGCCTTTTCAGGGTTTGCCTTGGCCTGACTTTCCTTGGCCTGGCTTTCCTTAGCCTGTTTTTCTTTTTGAGCTTCTTCAGACTTAGCTAAATCACTCTTAGATACTGTCAGTTTTTCACCGCGCAACTCAGCCAGTTTTTCCAAGAGTTTTTTCTCTTCGCCAGAAAGTCTGGTTGGTGTTTCTACAACGAGGTGAACTATCTGATCGCCTCTGCGAGAGTCTCTCTTTTGTTGTCCGGTAAAGCGCGGCACGCCCAGGCCTTTCATTTGTGTGGTGGTGCCGGTTTGGGTTCCGGCATTGATCTTGAGTGGTTTGGCGCCTTCGACAGTAGGGACGAGAATTTCGCCACCCAGAGCTGCCAACGAATAGC
The DNA here is from genome assembly GCA_013823055.1 of Cyanobacteria bacterium DS2.3.42. GTDB lineage: Bacteria > Cyanobacteriota > Vampirovibrionia > Obscuribacterales > Obscuribacteraceae > QKMZ01. The sequence goes on along the minus strand of PNLN01000264.1, from coordinate 2,696 downwards.
TGATCGGCTGGCGGATATGAATGGTCTCGCCGTCGCGCACAAAAGTTTCGTGTTCCTTTATATGCAGTACGACAAAGAGGTCACCGAATGGTCCGCCTTTGCGCCCCTTGTCACCGCCGGCTTGCACACGCAAGCGTGTTCCGGCGTCAATTCCCGCAGGAACTTTGAGTTGGAATTCTTTCTGTTTGCGAACCAGCGCTTCGCCTTTGCAGTCTTTGCAAGGCTTGTCTATTTTGCTTCCGGAGCCCTGGCAGGCAGGGCAGGCAATCACTCTGAGTGCTTGTCCGAAAATGTGTTGATGACTTGCTGTACTTGTCCAACACCTGCGCAGGTCACGCACGGGACAGGGTTGCTGCCAGGAGCCGCACCGGAGCCACTGCAGGATTCGCAGTCTTCCAGTCTACGTATGTTGATGGTTTTCTCAGTGCCGAAGACGGCATCCAAGAAATCAATTTCCAGATCGAATTTCAGGTGCGCGCCCTGCTCCGGTCCGCCGCGTCTGCCGCCGCCGCCTCTAAAGGAGCCACCGCCGCCGCCGAAAATTCCATCGAGCATGTCGACAATATCGTCCATGCCGAATCCGGAGAAATTGCTGAAATCGAAATTGTCAAAACCTTGTCCGGCGCCCTTAACTCCCTCATGTCCATAACGGTCATAAGTCGCTCGTTTTTGCGCATCAGAAAGTACTTCGTATGCTTCGGCGAGTTCCTTAAAGGCTTGCTCGTCGCCGCTATCTTTATTGTCCGGGTGCAAATGACGCGCTTTGTTGCGAAAGGACTTTTTGATTTCCTCAGCGCTTGCGCTTTTGGACACCCCTAAAGTTTCGTAGTAATCCTTTTTATTTTGGTTTGTCATAGTAGCCATCATGATACCCGTCTAGTTTGCCTGACAAAATATCGTATCAACTAGAATACGATTTTCTCTCAGGAATCGCCCCCACTAAATGTTCTTTGGCGACTCGCATCTAGCGATTCGCCGCCGGGCTCCGTCATTTTCTTATCGGTGCCGGTAGAAACAGAGCGTCTGCACTCTTGTAGAATCGAATTGAGCGTACTGAGCTCAGTTCTCACTGTATCTGAATTTCCCGACTCCAGAGCCTTTTTCATAACCGCTCCGGCTTTTGCCAGGCGGTCGATGAGTACAGCATCGAGAGTGGTGTTTTGTTGTATAAAATTTTCCGTTTCTTTGATCAATGCCTCGGCTTGAATCAAAAGTTCTGGCTTCAGCTGCCCTGGTTCTCCCAACTCAATAGGTACCGACTCCAGTAGCGGACTTTTCTTTTTGGTGGTTGGTTGAACGGTTTGTCTGCCGGTTGTGTGGATTGCCCGGCCCAGCTCTAAAAGCGAAACATCAAGTCCGGCTTTGAGCGACTTCAAATCTTCGAGGCTTTCGCGAGTCAGCGCTTCTCGCACCGACTGCATTGAGCGTCTAACTTTCTCGACTACAGACTTTTCGACGCGATCGCCGTACTTCTCGATGGTGCGCTCGGCTTCGGCGTAGAGAGCTTCTGCTGCCACTGTTGTCGACACTTTTTCTTTAGTCTGACGATCTTGATCGGCGTATTGCTCCGCTTCTCTCTGCAGTGTTTCCACTTCATCCGGAGTTAAACCCGTGCTGCGCTGTACGGTAATCGAGTGTTTAATGCCCGAGCCGTGGTCACGCGCGGCGCAATGAAGAATTCCATCAGCATCGATGTCGAACGTCACTTCAATCTTTGGCACCGAACGTGGCGCTGGAGGAATTCCAGCCAGGTGGAATTTTGCCAGCGACATATTGGCGTTGGCGACTTCGCGCTCGCCCTGCAAGACGTGGACTTCAACAGACGTTTGCCCGTCTTCTGTAGTGGTAAAAGTCATAGTGCGGCTGGTGGGGATAGTCGTATTGCGATCGATGATGCGCGTAAACAATCCGCCTGCCGTTTCAATTCCGAGAGACAACGGCGTGACGTCGAGAAGCAAAACATCTTGCACTTCGCCGGCTAAAATCGAAGCTTGAATTGCAGCGCCCAGTGCCACCGCTTCATCTGGATTGACTGATTTAGACGGGTCTTTGCCGAAGAAACGGCGAATGTTGTCTTGAACCGCAGGTATGCGCGTAGAGCCGCCCACCAGAATAATTTGTTCGATACTGTCGGGAGAAAGTCCCGCGTCTTCGAGCGCCTGGTGTAACGGACCAAGAGTTTGCTCGACCAGATGGTGACTCAATTCGTTGAATTTGGCACGCGTGAGAGTGGCTTGCAAATGTCTGGGACCGGACGCATCGGCGGTCAAGAAGGGCAAGTTTACCTCTGTTGAAATTGCCGACGATAGCTCGATTTTCGCCTTTTCAGCGGTTTCTTTCAGACGCTGTCTAGCCATCAAATCATTGGAAATATCAAGACCTGTGCCGCTGTGAAATTCCTCCACCAGCCAATCTATAATCGTCTGGTCGAAATCGTCTCCGCCCAAACGATTGTTACCGCTTGTCGCCTTGACCTCAAAAACACCATCGGTGATTTCCAAAATGGAAACATCGAAGGTACCGCCACCAAGGTCAAAAACAAGAATAGTGGCATGCTCGGACAAACGATTGAGACCATATGCCAGTGCAGATGCAGTCGGCTCGTTGATGATGCGCATAACATCAAGTCCGGCTATTTGCCCGGCATCGCGGGTTGCCTGGCGCTGCAAGTCGTTGAAGTATGCCGGCACCGTAAT
>PNLN01000214.1 GCA_013823055.1 Cyanobacteria bacterium DS2.3.42 | reverse complement strand
GAACAGTTCTAAACCCTCTATCACTGAGCGCCCTGAGACCGTGGCGCGATGGAGTTCCGCCTCGATAAATGCCATCAGCAACCTGATGGAAGTTATTAATCGGTATTTCTCCGGTGCGTACGGACATAGTGCTCATAATCATAAGAATGACTTTCTAGTTCCACCTTACCAAAACATACGCAAAAGTTGCTCAACGGTCACTTAAATCAATTGCCGGCGGAAGCGATTGGCGCTTACCATCAAGATTATTACGGCAGAAAGCGCCAACAGAGCTACTTGCTGCCAGAGCATCGCCAAGGTCGCGCCCTTCAAAATGACGCCTCGCGCAATTAGGGTGTAATAGCGCAACGGGTCGAAAATCGAGATTGCCTGCATGATAGGCGGCATGGTATCGAGTGGGACGACGGTGCCGGACAGCAAAATCAATGGAATATTTATGAAAAACGACGCCAATTGCGCCTGTCTTTGGCTACGGCAGACTGAGCCAAGCAGCATGCCCAAGCCAATGCCGACAAAGGCGTAGAGCGCAGAGGCAAAGAGAAACAGAAATAAATTCCCGCGAAACGGCACATGGTAAATCATTTGAGCGGCAAAAATAGCCAACAAAACATCGCCCATTAGGAAAACTACCAGCGGGACAATTTTAGCCAGCAAAATCTCCCAGGAGGCGGCAGGAGTCATTAGAAGCTGCTCCATCGTGCCGCGCTCGCGCTCTCTCAGAACAGTCGCAGCCGCAACTAGTGTGCCTGTAAGTGTGAGACATGCTCCTAGAATGCCGGGAATGAAATACCAACTACTTTCCTGGTCTGGATTGTAGAGAATATCCACCTTCGGATTGATGATCATCGATGCGTTGCTCAGCTTGTCAGTGCGCACAGCGCTGGGCAGCACAAAATGTGGTGCAGGTAATCCGGGTGGATTGAAATCATGAACTGCTTTGAGAATATCGGCGCGCGCAATTCCAGCCGTATAGGCGTCCGCGCCATCGACAAGAATTTGAATATCTGCAGTTTTCTTGCCATTGAGATCCTGCGAAAAGTCTTTCGGTATCACCAAACCGACGTCGAGATCGCCTTTCTCGAGTTGCAAAAGCATTTTGTCTTCATTCTGCAAATAGACATTGCTTGGAAAAACATCGCCCTTGGTCAGATTCTTCACCAGGTCGCGGCTCTGCGCAGTCTGTGCGTGGTCGACGGTGGCCAGCGACAAATGACGAACCTGAGGATCGAGCGCGCCGCCAAGAATCAGGAGCTGCACTGTAGGCGGCACAAGAATTAAGAAGAGCAAATAGGGGTTGCGCATTATCTCTCTTGTCTCTTTGAAGATAAGAGAGTAAAGATGGCTAGCTCTGATTCTATCAATGATGTTCATTGTCTAGTCCTTCAACTGCATGCGACGCAGTCCAAGCCAACTCAAGGCGATTAAAACCACTGCAAAACCTACCAAAATCAAGGGCACTTCCCAGACGGCCGGCCAACCGCATCCACGAACAAAAGCATCGCGAGTGAGCTCAATATAGTATCGAGCCGGCACAATCAAAGAGAAAAGCGAAAGTGGGAAAGGAATGTTATTTATCGGGTAGACAAACCCTGACAGAAGCAAGCACGGGAAGAAACCTATTGTGGAAGTAGCTTGCACTGCCGTTGTTTGAGAATTAGCCCAGGTCCCCAACATCAGCCCGAAGGACACAGAAACAAGTATGTAAATCGGAGTGGCAATGAGTAACGGTGTGGGATCTCCAATCGGTTTGATTCCAAACAAGAAGAAGCCTGCGGTCATGATCAACACAGCCATTATCAAACAAACCGAAAAATACACGAAAGCTTTGCCAAGAATGAACTGCAGCGGGTGCGGATTGGCTGAATACACGCGAATGATTGTTTCCTGCTCTTTCTCGCGAGAAGCAGCTACCGCGGCCAGCAAGGCTGGAAACATCCACAAAATCACACCGAATGCACCAGGAACGATAAACAAAGTCTCTTCTCTGCCCGGGTTGAACAGCAAGCGCAGGTGCGGCTTCACCCACTGAACAGCGGCGTCGGGCATGCGTTCTGCCTTTAGCATAGCCAAATAATACAAATTGGCAGCCTTAATGCTATTGAAAATCACCTGTGTATTGGAGATATCCGTACCGTCAATCAAGACTTGTGGTTGCGCGGAATTACCTCTGTAAATCTGGCGAGTGAAATCTTTGGGAATAATCAGGGCCACTTTAGCCTTACCGCTCTTAATAGCATCGGAAGGGCTTTCGCTGTCACTAGCGGAAGATGGCTTAAAAATATTTGTGGCGTAGAGGCGATCTACATATTCACGACTGATAAAGGTATTGCTCATATCGCGAATGACAATGGGGATATTTTTTGATTCCAGCCGGATGCCGTAGCCGAATAGAAAAAGTGAGAACAAAGGCAACAGGAAAGCCAGAGCCAGGCTAAAGCGATCGCGCTTCAGCTCGCACCACTCTTTATTGGCTTGTACTAGTACCTTATTCACCTTGCTTATCCTCTAAGGTTTTTTCCGAAACTTGCTTTGCACTATGTCTCCGGCCTTTGTGTTGAACGACATCAATGAATGCGTCTTCAAGTGAAAAGGCGATCGGGCGCGCCGACTCGATCTTGATGCCGCCCGAAGTCAAAATTGACTTTACGTTCTCCAAATCTTTGAGGTTGTCGAGAATAACGTGCAAATTGCTGCCGAAGATTGAAACGCGCCAGTGATCAATCGCTTCGCTGAGGATCTGAAAAGCAGTTTGAGTATCGTCGGATTTGATTTCGAACAGTTCGCCTTCAGGCATGGCTTTAAGTTCCTGTGGAGAGCCCTGGGCGACTATCTGGCTCGAAGCCATGAAAGCCATTCGATTGCAAAACTCAGCCTCATCCAGATAATGAGTGGTGACCAGAATGACGGCACCGTTTGCCGCAAAGGCTCTAATCAATTTCCACATTTGTCTTCGTGCAAGCGGATCAACACCGGCTGTCGGTTCGTCAAGAAAAATTACTTCCGGATCGTGCATCACTGCGGCACCAAAAGCGATCCGCTGTTTCCACCCAAGCGGCAAATTCTTCACTAAGGAGGTCTTGATCTCTGAAAGATCGCAGGCATCGATCACCCAATCGATTTGACGTTTTCGCAGCTCCAAAGGAATTTCATAGATCCCCGCATAGAATTCAAGATTTTCTTTTACAGTCAAATTGTCGTACAGGGTAAATTTCTGGCTCATGTAGCCGATTCTCTTGCGAATCTCTCTGCTGCGCTCTTCGCTGCTGTCGCCCAATATGGTCACGCTGCCGGATGTAGGTTTGAGTAAGCGGCAAAGCATTTTTATGGTTGTTGTTTTGCCTGCACCGTTGGCGCCGAGTAATCCGAAGATTTCTCCATATCTCAATTCCAAATCGACATTGTCGACTGCTTTGAATTTACCGAACACCATGTTCAATTTGTCTGCCTTTAGAGCAACACCACTAACGTTGTTATTTTCAGACTTTTCCTTCAGGTGTGGAAAGGGAATGTGTCGAACTTCCTTTTTTGTCAAAGTCTTTAGTGTGGTGATGAACACGTTTTCCAGATTTGGCGCACTTTCTTCGATGCCACTTACTTCGATATTTGCATTGGCCAGTGCAATTCCAACTTCCTCTCTGCCGCGATTAACGTCTTTGCAGAGGACTTCGATGTGATCGCCGAAGGGGCAAATGTCGACGATGTTATCCGACTGCTCGAAATTCAGCTCACTGAGTGCTCTTATAGTCTGTGCGTCATTCCTGACCGCGATCTCGAGCCGGCTCAAACCGAGCGCGTTTTTCAACTCGGACGGTTTGCCTATTTCATGCACCGCGCCGTCATACATAAGGGCAACGCGATGGCATCTCTCCGCTTCATCCAGAAATGGAGTTGCCACCACTGTGGTGACACCTTCCTGCCCGAGCACTGCCAGCGCTTGCCAGAGTTCGCGTCGAGAGATTGGATCTAAACCAGTCGTCGGTTCGTCGAGAAATATTACTTTCGGCTTGGAGACAAGTGCGCAGCACAACGCCAATTTCTGTTTCATGCCTCCGGAAAGTTGACCCGCAAGTCGGTCAGAAAATTCAAGCAGACCCATGTCACCTAAATACGTCTCGCGCAATTTTGCATAGTCACGGTTTCCAACTCCGTGCATCCCGGCTTCGTAGCGCAGGTTCTCATCAACGCTCAGCTCCGGATACAATGCACCACCTTGTGCCACATATCCGATAAAACGGCGTGCATCACGGGGCTTGCTGTTTAAAACAAGTGCTTTTCCAGAGGTCGGCTCCATGATACCAGCGAGAATTTTCAGCGCTGTTGATTTGCCCGCACCATCAGGTCCGACCAGTCCGAACAATTCGCCAGGTTGTACTTCCAGGACTAAATTCTTAAGTGCTTCCGTGCCGTCTTTGTAGCGTTTTACCAATCCATCGACCTGAATTACGGCCCCTGTGGATTGTTTCACTTCTGACTTCGCTGACACCGACGTAGTCACTATTTGCTCTGCCCCTTAAGAGTAATTTTTGCTTCGGCTCCCATTCCCGCTTTTGCCGATCCGTCCGGAGAATCGAGGTTGAGCTTAACTCCAAATACTTGCCGGACTCGGTCGTCTTTGAAGTAAACGTTTTCAGGCGTGAAAGACGGAGCAGAATCGATTGCGGTTATGTGAGCGGAATGTCCTACCTTGCTATCCGAATCAAGGTAAACATCAGCTTTCTGCCCAATCTTGATTTTTCCGATGTCTTTTTCAGGAATATATCCTTTCATATAGACACCCTTTGGGTCGATGATCGTGAGCAACACCTGTCCAGCCGCAACTAGCTCGCCGGGTTCGATACTGCGTGTTTCGCAAACACCAGTGATTGGACTTTTTATATTGAAATTCGTCTTGGCTGAAGCTACTGCAGCCGACATCGCCTGAGCTTTTGCTATAGCCACACGCGACTGCATTTGCATCATTCTGGCCTGGAGCATTTGTCCGCGCAATTGCTCGCCTTTCTTTGCTCGTCCTTCTGGACTGGTAAAAACTTTGGTCCAAAAACCGGTGGATTTCTTCCTGGCTTGAGACACCTGCCTTGCCATCGCTGCAGCGTGAAGATCAGCTTGCTGTCTGGCTCGTGATGCTTGCGAAATAAATTGTTGAACATTACCTTCTTTTGCTTGTATTACGCCCGTATCAAGCTGGATAAGGAGCTGTCCCTTAGTGACATTGTCTCCTTCACGCACCAACACTGACTTGACACGTGTGGCAGCGACAGCAGAGATGTGCGTCTCAGGAGCTTCGATGCGTCCGCTAATCTCAACAACGTTACCGGACTGAGACTTCAGAAATTGCATGGATGCGAAAGCTATTAAGGCACTCAGGGCGGCAAATCCAAGGAAAAAAGCAAGAGCATTTATGTGCAACTTGGATGAGGGTGCAAACGAAGGGAATCTCCCCTGCGGCGAGTCACCCACACCAGCCTCACTGGAAGCAAAGTCTTTATCTCTCGTTTCGCCCGGCGCTTGTGCGGACATTATTGATTCCCCCAATTCGGCTCTGCCGGAAGGACGCGGACCCGGTCTGTAAGTTCCGGAATTCCTTTATATGCAATTCGCCACCCTACTTCGGACTCGGCAGCCCAGAAAAAGTACCGCAATGCCCGCGGATGTCACGTACACCGCGCTACTTGGGAACTTTTCAGCTTCCCGAGCGCCTAAACAGGAGTTCCAATGGATACTCACACATGCCAAAACATGCACTGGTCATCTACAATCCCGCCGCTAAGTCTCAGGTTCAAACTGAAGTATGGATCGGCAAATTAGTGGAAAAGCTGAATAAACACGACGAATACCTGGTTTCCTTCTATCCCACTACGGCAGAAACGGGACCGGAACACCTCGTGCCACTATTCAAACCGCCCCTGGATCTGGTCATCGCAGCAGGCGGAGATGGAACCGTTCGCTTCGCCCTGGCGGCGCTTGCTAAAGCGAAAAGCCACATTCCATGCGCCATTTTTCCGCTCGGCACAGGAAACGTCCTGGCCCGCAACTTGGGCATTGTAAAAGAGAGCATTCTCGCCAATCCACTCGAACACGCGTTCGATTACTTGCTGAACGGTCGCCCAGTAAAAATTGACATGGCTTTGATGAATGGTGAGTACTTTGCTGGAATGGCAGGAGTAGGTCCAATTTCAGATGCTTTTATGAGACCGGCGCGAAATCTCAAAAACAGATTCAGGCTGATGGCTTATGTCAGCGCGATGATCCAAACAATTGCCATGCCTCCACGCCTCTTCAAAATCACAACCGGTGGTATGTCCTTCAAGGTTCAAGCGTCCGGCGTCTTCGTCGCTAACGTAGAAGACCTGGGCATGGGAAAACCTAATGACATGTCCGGTTTGAGCGATGGCTTTTTAGAATTGCATATTGTGGACCCGCTTAACTTTGGCGATTACGTCAATCTAGGTTTTCGGTTTGTGGGCGGCAGCGTAGACGAAAAAGCGCCGGAATGCATACTCCGATGCAAGGAAGCCGTCGTTGAAGTACTACCTCGACGCGGAGTAAGATCGAGCTTTCAGGCTATGGCCCAAAAGCTCAGGCAGATACTGGCCGGAAAGAAAATTTCCGATCCGTCTCGCGTAGCGCAAGTACCGGCAATGATCGATGGTGAAGAATGCGGAACAACGCCGATGCGCGTAACAATCTTGCCGCAGGCAGTGACAGTGCTCGTGCCGCCAACACGTGCGGAACTGCCCAACACATTGGGCGATGGTCCACTTCGTAAGCCAATGCCCGGACTATTAGAATCGATGGAAGTAACTCACCAACTCAACAATGAAAATTGGGGATTGCGCGACGTAGGATAAAGATGGCTTATTAGTTAAGCCGGGCGATGCATGGCATTGCCTCTAAGAGAATTCGATGGTGAGCTGCACGTATTCATGTTCTTCACGATCGCAGTCGAGACTCGACACTTGCACGCCCAATAAGCGCACGTTGCGCTGCTCGATCTCGGTTGCAGTCATAAGCGTTTGCACCACCTTCATAATTTCGTGCGCACTCTTAATTGACTCGTTGACGGTTTTGCTGCGCGTTACTTGCTGGTAATCGCCATATTTGACCTTCAAAGTAACAGTTCTTCCGCCGGTACCATTCTTGTCCAGCCGTCTCTCTACAGTGTCAGCCAGTTCTTCCAAAGCTGCCACCATCGAATATCTGTCTGCCAAATCTTCTGCAAAGCTTTCCTCGGCACCAATCGACTTGGGAATTCGATTCGGAACTACAGGTCGATCGTCGTGAGCGCGCACAATCCGGAAATAATAACTACCTGTTTTTCCAAACTTCTTAATCAGCTCAATTTCGCTCATGCGTTTGAGATCGGCACCGTTATATATCCCATAACTATGCATCTTTTGAGCAGTTACTTTACCGATACCGTAAAAGTCTTCAATAGCCAGCTTTTCGATAAAAGCCTCAGCTTTATCCGGGGTAATAAGTGTCAAACCGTTCGGTTTGTTGATACCAGATGCAGTTTTCGCAAGAAATTTGTTTATCGACACTCCAGCCGATGCAGTAAGCCTGGTTTCCTTGTGAATTGCATCCTTGATCTCGCGCGCAATCAACGTTGCCGACGGCATACCCAACTTATTTTCAGTGACATCCAGATAGGCTTCATCCAGTGAAAGCGGCTCGACCAAATCGGTGTACCGATTGAATATTTCGTGAATGTGATCGGAAACGTCACGATAAACATCAAATCGCGGCCGTACCAGGATGAGGTTTGGGCAGCGCTGCATTGCTGTTCTCGAGGGCATTGCGGAATGAACGCCATATTTCCTTGCTTCGTAGCTGGCAGCTGCCACCACGCCGCGCTGTGAAGGTGTACCGCCAACTGCTACAGGTTTTCCGCGTAGGTCCGGATTGTCGCGCTGTTCTACAGATGCGAAAAAGGCATCCATATCAACGTGAATAATCTTGCGAACTTGCAACTGAGGCAGCGCCATCATATATACGAATATACGAGAAACAACTCGAATATTTTAACTGCTTGGCAGATTTAGTTCATTCAGATGGACGACGAACTCGGCAAGGCCAGGGGGGTCGTCTTCTGCTCAAAAGGACCCGTCTCAGTGGCTTCAACAACCTCTGGCTTCCAGCCATACTTGTCCTTAGCGCCTGCTTTGAGAATGTCCACGTAATAGCGAAATCCGGGCCAAAGCTTATGCCAGGTGGAGCCTTCCATGTGTGCGACAGCTTCCTCAGGATCCGCACCTTCGACAGCAATCTTGTAAGCCGTCACATAGAACACCGAGCGGTCGCGCCCGCCGACACAGCATACATAGACCGGCTGATTTGCCGGGTTGCTTACTATATTGATGAACTTTCGAATATCTTCTTCTTTCGGGGAACGCATAACCGAAGTCTTCACCGTCATCCACTTCAAGCCGATTTTCTCAGCATAGGCGGCTTTCTTCGGATTTGGATTGTTTCGCACACTGACAATGGTTTTGATTCCCATCGCCTTCAGTTCGTTGAGCCGTTTGATTGTTGGGGCCGGTCCGCGATAGAGAAATGCGTTTTCTTGCTTGAAATTGCAACCAGTCAATACACTGGTGAGCACAAGAAATACCATTACCGCTACAATTGATTTGAAAGACATACCGCTTACACTTAACGATTCCCTTTGTTTTCGAGTGCTAAGAAGACGAAAAAGTGATGGCGAGGTTCCTAATCTTTAGCTTCAGAAAGCAATCTAATCCACGACTAATGAAGCGTTTTGACTACAAACCCCTTATCAAAAGCCAGACTGAGCCTGTTATTACAGGGTTCCCATTTAGAAAAAACAAAATAAAAATCGCAACATCAATTAACACAAACACTGCGAGAATGCCACATCCAGGCGGCTTTTACGTCTCATTGCTAGTATGAATTACAGTTGCGTTTCTCACGGCGGGTTTCTCTATGGCACCAAGATGCTTTGGTTTTGTGGCGTCCTTAATGGTCTCCTCTTCAATCTTCCTCGGACAACTTCCGGCACTAGCAAATTCAGCTAACGAGGTTTCTCCTCTCTCTACAACAAATACTTCAGCCACGGCTCAAGTACTCTCGCAAGTAATCCCTAATTTCGGCGTTGTAACACCTTTTCTGTTGCGCGGCGCGCAGCCGTCGCAAGAGGGGTTTGCAGCGCTGAAGGCAGCCGGGGTAAAAACCGTTATCACTTTGCGTGACGGCAAAAAAGACATTGAGAGAGAAAAGGCTTCGGTGGAAGCACTCGGCATGAAGTCGGTCAGCATCCCTCTTAGCGTTTTCAAAGGTGTCAAAGATGCTGATATGGAACGCTTTCTCAAAGTCGTAAACGATCCTCAGCAACAGCCAGTGTTTGTGCACTGCCGGCAGGGTCAAGATCGCTGCGGCACCATGGTCGGTATCTATCGCCTGACGCAGCAAAGCTGGACCGCTTCCGATGCTTACAAGGAAATGCTTAAATACGGCTTCCATCCGATGTTTGTTGGCTTGAGCGGTTCAATGTATCGTGTGGCTAGCACTGTTGGACGCCCAGAAGCACCACCTACAGTTAGCGAAATCTACACCGATTTGAAATCGCGTTTCAATCGCACACTAACCAGCAACTAACATGAAGATTTGTCTTTGATTTAGAAGTTTGGCCATACAATCAGGGTGACGCACACGCGCCACCCTGTCTTGTTTTTGGTGGATCGTTAGAAACGCAGTGTCCAATTGGCGTTTTCCTTTTTCTGACTCGGAACCACCCACCGATGGTGCGGTCTAAGCAATGGGATTTTATTGTTTTGCGTTTAAGGAGAATGTGAAATGGCAGACGACAAAAAGTTAGAACAAGAAGCGCAGGAAGGGAAAGAGCAGAAGGACAAGAACTTCGAAAAGCAAAACAAGAAGCCGGACGCTGACGAACACGAAGCCACTGATCTCAACGAAAATGAATCTGAACCAAAGAAGGGAGATGAACGAAAGCCGGGGGAGTCATGCTGTCGCTAATGAGCGGGTGGTTCATTAGCTAGATGAATTTTCCCGAAGGGGCATATTCATAGACTTTTAGCGACATTCAAATGACACGGAGCAACATTTAGTTTCTAAAATCATTAAAGAAGCGGCGACAATCTGTCTCCGCCTCTTTTTTAACTTCTTGAACCAACTTGCCTGCTAAGCAGCTTCTCTCAAGCCGAGATTCTCAAATAGATTTACGACCGTTCTTTCAACTACATTTTGCGACTGCATTCTACGAAGTCTCCGTTTATGAGCCAGTTTCCACTCATAGGCACTGAAGAATTCTTCTTCGTCTTTTGCCTGCTCTGCCGGGTATTCTTCCTTCACTCGATCCAACCACACAGAAGAAAGTTTCGGTTTGCAGATATTTGTAGGTTCTAAAATCATGGCTCTCCACCTCAATCTCACCCACCGTCTTCAAAATATATGACTAGAATAAGTGTCAAAAGTTCCACGCGTTAAAATCATAGGACAACCAGCTACTCCCATTAGCAGAGCACGTTGACGGGAGCGGTGTATCACTCACGAGAGGGAGCGCACCTGATATCGAAACAATAAAACATCACACTATGTAAGAAACCCGGCATCTATATCAAAACAGCACCCTATTCAGCATCTCAAACGTTATATTGAAGGTAGCGGTTGAAGCGGCGTGGAGTGGATACCGATAGTCTAATTAGGTCGAGAGGCCGGGAAACCCGCTCGCGACCTTAATTGCTTGACTGAGCAATCCCTGGAGGTTACGACCTTGCGCCCCTACATCATCGCTCTCCTTCTTCTAGGTTGCCTTCCTTTCAGCCTTGCAGGCGAGGCGAAAAACAGCTATAGAATTCAACGCGATCAACCGTATCAAAAAGGACAGTACGACAACAATGACGTCGCACAGGTCTCTTCACGTTCCAAACGTGTTCCACTAAACGGTCAAATTGAAGTCCAAGAAGAAGGTTCGCTACTAGATCCTGAGCAATTCTCCGGCAGAATACCTATGAATGGCAATGCAGGAAAAGGCAGGTTGGACGGGAACACAAGAGAGCGCGGTCCTCTTCAATCCGGTCTGGAAGACGGAGGGCTGCAATCCGGATTGGATGATTCTCGGCTGCGACCAATGAATGCAGGCAGCGATCAGATGCGGTTTACGCCAAGTGTGACAAACACCAGATTGCGCGGTGACCTCACCGACCAGGAGTTGAAGCAACTTGCCACTCACGACATCGTGATCATGCAAGACCGCTCCAGCTCCATGGGAGAAAAGGATTACTTCCCAATGGTTTCTGACAAAATTTCGAAATGGCAATGGTGCATGTCTCAGAGTATGGATTTGACGAGACAAATTGTCCGGCTGCCAAAAATAGCATTCACACTGGTAGTTTTCTCCAGTCAGTATGATGTTTACCAGAACGTAAGATTGGCGCAACTGCCAGGCATTATCTCCAATTGCCGCAATGGAATTTTCATTGGTACAAAACTTGCTGCACCGATGCACGACCAGTTGAGTCAATATTTTCAGCGCCGCGCTGCCGGCAGAGCACGTCCTCTGATTATCGCCGTAGTCACTGATGGCAAGCCGCAAGATGAACACGATCTTCGTGATGTAATTATTCAGGCAACGCAGATGATGCACAATCCGAATGAAATCAAAATCAAATTTTTGCAGGTTGGCAATGACGACGAAGGGCAGAAAAAACTGCACAAATTGGATATGAAATTGATCGGTCGCGGCGCTCGCTACGACATCGTCCATGTAGAACCATTTGCAGAATTAGCAAATGAAGGACTTCCCCGCGCATTGCTGCGGGCAATCAAGGGATAGCGAAAGCGTTAGCTTGCTTTCGATGTTCTATTGAACTAGAGCCGCGGGTCAACGGGCTCTGTTTCCATCGCAAGAACTCCGAACACACATTCATGTACTCGATAGAGTGGCTCTTCCCGGACAAAGCGTTCTAGAGACTCGACTCCAAGCGCAAACTCCCGGGCGGCAAGACTTCGCTTTCCACCAACGCCTCGTGAGCGCAAGCGTTCCAGATTTTCAGCCATGGTGTATTCAGGACC
>PNLN01000207.1 GCA_013823055.1 Cyanobacteria bacterium DS2.3.42 | reverse complement strand
GGGCAGTTAGCTCAAGCTGGTGCCAAGGCGACCGCCGGTGCTGAATTAGCCGGCGGGTCCAAATCGGCTACAGGAGCCAGCGCACAGCATATGACTGTCGCAGGCGCCGAAGTGCTTCTTAATCCGGACGGCAGCGTCACGGTTGCAAATTTGAAAGACGGTCGCGGGCAGCCGCATACCGTTTACTTACCTTACCAACGTCAGATTGTTCCAGGTCACAACCTCAGGGTTTACATCGACGGTCTGCCGCTCAATCCTATTAGTCACGAACATCTCTGGCTGGCGGAGCGCGCTCGGGCTATCGGCGTCGACACGCAATTGCGGGCGGAACTCAAAGGTGTTGCTCGACACGAATTGGAGTCTTTAGAGCTGCTTGCCGATGCTCTTGTTGCTGGGCGTTCGGAGGAAGCGAGGCGGATATTCATGCGTTTTCGCCACACCTCGGGCGATAACAACAACTTCTATAAGTTGGCTCGTCCGCTCCGGACGCTTGTGATGATCCGACTAACGCCGGAAGGTTGCTTGATTGATAATGCCCAATCGCAAGTCAATATGACGTACACGGTCAACAGCCAGGGCGCTGTCTTGTCAGTGTATTTTGGCAAGAAAAACATCCATATTTGGGACCGCTAGAACAGCCAGGTCTTGCGTGATAGAGTTTCCTTAGCTTCGATTTAAGGAAACACATGTCTTCGTCGGATCAACCCCAATCAAGAGGTCTGCTTGGCCCCGCCGGCGAACTCTTCTTTCTCAGTTTGACATCTCTCTATCTTGAACTCCTCGTCATCCGCTGGATGAGCGGAGACATTGAAGCGTTCTCTATCTTCAAGACTTTCCCACTGGTCACTTGTTATGTTGGGTTGGGTGTCGGTTGCGCGCTGGGAACCAGCAAGCACTTTCGACTGTTGCCAATTGCGCTTGTTGTGATGGCTGCAATGATGAAGGTTCCGGACTTGATGGGGAAGTGGGAAGCCTTTGCTTTTCCGACCGTCAGTGGATTTTCTGACTGGGGCTCTGCGACGGTCGCGGCGCAAATGGTTTGGCTGCAATTGGCGTTGTTCGCTCCCCTCATAGTTCTGCTCTTGTCTGGACCGTTTGCCGTGATGGCAACACTGGGTGCACGCATCGGCTTGCTCTTCGATTCCATCAGCCCACTCAAAGCTTATTCGGTGAATATTGCCGGTGCGATGGCCGGCAGTCTTTCGTTTGCCGCTTTGTCATTCGCCGGCTTGCCACCATGGATGATGCTGATTCCCAGTGTAATTATTTTGTTGCCCTTCCTTCTGCGTGAAGACAAACAAGCTAAATTGTTGTGTCTGGCTTTGCCGGTGGCCGTTGCTGTTGCTGCATTTTCGCCGCCGCATGATTTTTCAGGAGCAACGATCAGCTATCCGCAAGATAAGAATTATTCGCTGCCGAAAGCGGAAGCTCGAACATTCTGGTCCCCATATCAGCGCCTGGACGTAGTCGATCAGCGCTTTGTCTTCGAGGAGGCTGGAAAGCCTGTAATAGTGCCATTGGGCGTCAACATCTTTTCCAATCGTCGTGGCTATCAGAACGCGATGGATTTCTCACCGGAGAAATATCAGCAGTACAAAGTCAATGCACTTCACGCATTTCTTGGTGAGTATAGAAAACGCTATCAGTTTCCGTTTCGTTTGGCGACGCCTGGAGAGTGCCTTGTAGTCGGCGCCGGCAGTGGAACTGATGTGAAAGAAGCGCTCGATGCCGGAGCCACTCATGTTGATGCCGTAGATATTGACCCGCAAATCATCAAAATCGGCAAAGAATTCAATCCCGGAAAACCTTATGAAGATCCGCGAGTAACAACTGTCTGTGACGACGCGCGGCATTATTTCAATCATTGCCATAAGCAATATGACATGGTGCTTTTCTCGCATCTGGACTCGATTTCAGCAATCGGACAGGGCGGCTCTGTGCGCGTCGACAACTATGTCTATACGACACAAAGTTTTCGTCAGGCTCTAAAGCTGTTGAAGCCGAACGGCGTCATGGTCATTTCATTCTGCACCAAGAAAGACTGGTTCAAAGACAGAATATTCGCCACGCTCAAGGAAGCGGCGGGCTACACGCCTTTGATGGTCAATGATTTGCGCAGCAACTGGTTGATACCCAATACGTTTTTCGCACTCGGAAAGCAGGTCCAAGACGGCTCTCAGAAGGCACCGACCGACGATACCAAATCATTCACCGTACTGAGGGACTATAACCCGCAAGGCGTCCATATCCTCACTGATGACTGGCCGTACCTTTATGTCTCGCCTGATGCAATTGACCTGCCATATCTCATTGTTGTGCTGGAAATTATTTTGATCAGCTTGTTTGCCGGTCGCAAAGTCGTTTTTGGAATCTCGACAAACCGCGACTGGCAGCTCTTTTTCATGGGCGGCGCTTTTTTGCTTTTGGAACTGCAGTCGATTTCGCGCCTTTCGCTTTTATATGGCTCAACCTGGTTGACCTCAGCAATTGTGATTAATGCCGTGTTGCTTATGATCTGGTGTTCCAACGCGCTGGTGATGAAATCTCGCGACTGGCTCTCGACCCGTACCAATCTTCTTTATGCCTTACTCTTCGCTACTTTGCTAGTTAGCTGGATTGTGCCGATCGGAAAGTTGTTGGAAGGCGAAAGCGGTATTTTGAACTATGCAGTGATCACATTGGTCACTAGCTTGCCTATGTTTATGGCTGGTTTGATCTTCTCGACGAGTTTTAGCTCCTCGCAAAGTCCCAGGCGCAGTCTTGCTTTCAATCTCCTGGGTGCAGTTTTTGGAGCCCTGCTCGAATATCTTTCGACATACATAGGCGTGAGCGCGCTGGTCATTGTTGCCGCAGTGCTCTATTTCTTCTCGTGGCTCTTTTATCGCAAGTCGGTCGGTACAGCTGCTCCGGTTGCTGCTTCGCAAACCGTCGAAACGTAAGAGCGTCAGACGCATTGAAACAATTTATGAAAACGGGCGACGCATGGCGTCGCCCCTACGAAAGCACTATCGAGCGTACATGTTGAGCGGGCTAAGACCGCCCACAGCAACCATCGCATTGTCAGGCACTTTGTGCGCACCGGAATTCGATTGCAATTTCTTGAGCTCACGAGTTTGCAGTGAATTGCGCAACTGATCGTTTTCAGGAACGCTGCAATCCATCAATAGTTCATCAATACTCTTTGGTCTTTCGATGCCTTCGAATTGTTCCGATGATCTGTCAGCCAGTCCTGAAAGACTGATGGACAGCTGCATTACTTCATCGACGTTGTGGCATGGCAGCATGCTTGCCATCACTTTTCCGCCGCGATTTTGAGAAACATATTTAAGACCGGATTCAAAACTTGTTTCGACCCAACCTTCTGTGAATGAGTACACGCCGACGATGTGTCCGCCGAAAATGTACACCATGCAAACCGCCATGTCCTGGTGGTTGTTGACGACGATGCAGCCGGGCATATTGCTGCGCATCAGGTTTTCGCATGATGCTTCAAAAACTTGCTCGGCAGTAAGGTCAGGCGAGAACATCAGTGAGTTGCCGTGAAATAGCGCACCGGCAGCAAGCACGAGGTCTTCTGGAAGCATGTAAGCATCAAGGATGCTGTCGGGATGTCCCAGGTCGGCCACTGCTCTTTCAAGAGCATCAGCGCCGAAAAGTTGGTGTCCCAATCTTTTGTTGCCGTAGAGGCAGCCGATTACACGGCCGCGGAAAACCATAATTGCTGCGCGTGATTTGTGGAATGGCGAAATCACTCGCAGGCAGCAGGTTTGATGGTTTCCTTCAATTGATACTAAAAGCTGTTGATGTTTCAGTCCGTTCGATTTATTGACTTCGTGGATTTCGCGTTCTTTGGGAACAGGCACCAGGCCGATTGCTCGGCGGTTTGCTCCTGTTGTTTCCGCATGTCCAGACAAGATCTTGGCGATCTTGGTGCTGGTGTCACGTTTTTCTTTCCAAGCGAACATTACTCACTCCAGTAGGGTGTGGGGCTGGGTAGAGGATTTCAGATTTTTCTGGGAAGACACTGTCAGATTAACAAAATGGAAGGAGCGATGTCATTCGTGAAATTACGCAAAACAACGACGCATGTTTCGTAGAAACACGTAGGCCAAGATTAGAATCCACCGATAGCTTGTTCTACGTGGGTAACTATTGGCTCCGGCAGCCCTTCCAGGTCCATTTTTGCCGGATCGCAAATGAAGGTGACGACCACAACGTCAAAGCGGTATTGGGTTTTGAGCAAATCGCGCTCGGCTAGATAACATCGTGCTGATGTTACGATCTTTTGCTTCTTTTTCCATGTAATCGCATCAAAGCCCGCTGTTTGAAACCCCGCTTCAGCTCTTGAAAGGCAGCGGGTCTTTACTTCCAGAAAGACTTGAATCCCCTGCGGATCGCGACCAATGATGTCAATTTCGCCCTTCTTGCCGTTTCTCCAATTGCTGACCTCAATCTCCCAACCCTTCTCTCTGAGCCCTTCCGCGACGAGTCCCTCGCCTAGTTTTCCCAGGCGTTTTTTCCAAAGGTCCGCTTCGTTACAAGGTCGTGGCGATTTCACTGTCCAATCCTCTTATTTTGGCATGTACCTCTATAATGGAATTTCCGACCAGTTTTGCTGGTCGATTGTCTGTTCGCCGGAATTCATTGAAGTTCCTGCGGGGACAGCGGGAAGCACGAAAATGGCTATTTTTTAGACGTATATTTTTAGACGTAATAAGGGAGCAAAAAGTTCAGTCATGTTAGACCTTAGATTAATCAGAGAAGATGCGGAGAAAGTAGAGAAAGCACTCGCGCGCCGGAATGGCGGACTCTCCACTCGATCTCTTGTCGAGGTCGACGAACAATTCCGTAAGAAACTTGCTGAATGGGAAGGTTTGCGCGCGCGCAGCAATCAGATTTCCGGTGAATTCAAAACCGGAAAAGTTGCAGAGCCGGACAAGGAAAAACTCAAAGCTGAATCTAAAGAGCTGAAAGTCAACCTTGATGTTGCAGACAAGGAAAAAAATGAGCTTGAAGCCAAGCTCAATGACCTTTTGATGGCGATTCCCAATATGCCGGATCCGAGTGTTCCTGATGGACACGACGAAACAGGCAATGTTGAAGTAAAACGTTGGGGAGAAATTCCTAAAATCGCCAATCCAAAAGAACATTGGGAATTGGGCACCGCACTCAAAGTTTTTGATTTCGAGCGCGGCGTAAAGCTTGCTGAATCACGCTTTACAGTGCTTATGGAAAACGGCGCCAAGATGGAGAGAGCATTGATGAATTTCATGCTCGACTTTCATTCTGCGCGTGGTTATAGAGAAGTTTTTCCTCCTATTCTCGTCAATCGTACTTGCATGCAAGGCACCGGACAATTGCCGAAATTTGATGGTGACTTTTACAAATGCGCTGATGATGAGCTTTTCCTAGTACCGACATCTGAAGTATCGGTGACGAACCTTTATCGCGACGATGTGATTGAAGAAGCTGATCTGCCGATCAATCACACTGCATACTCGCCTAACTTCAGGCGGGAAGCGGGAAGCGCCGGGAAGGATACGCGCGGTTACATCCGCCAGCATCAGTTCAACAAAGTTGAGCTGGTTAAATTCTGCTTGCCGGAAAAGTCTGAAGAAGAGCACGAAAAGCTGACTTCGGACGCTGAGGCAATTTTGGAAGCATTGCAACTTCCCTATCGCCGCATGCTTTTGTGTGCAGGCGACATGGGCTTCTCTGCGAAGAAGTGCTTCGATCTCGAGGTCTGGTTCCCCGGGCAAGATAAGTATCGGGAAATCAGCTCCTGCAGTAACTTTGGTGACTTCCAGGCTCGAAGAACGAATTTGCGCTATCGTCCCGCCGATGGTGGAAAGCCTCGCTTTATGCACACATTGAATGGTTCTGGACTGGCGATCGGGCGCACTCTGGCTGCAATTCTGGAAAATTTCCAACAGCCTGATGGTTCCGTTATCATTCCGAAAGTGCTCGGTCCTTACTTGCAGGGGCTGGAAGTGCTTGAGCCAAACCGCTAACACGGACGTACAACTTGAAGACGAGTTTGGACTGACCTATCCCGGCCGGGCGCATTTTCGCCTGGTCGGATGGTTCTGTGTTGCATCGGCTATAGCCAGTGTTTTCGCTCTTCTTCTCTCGCTGCAAGTGGTGCGGCTTGGCGACTTGCTTGCCTTTTCGCCTGTCAAAGTCATGCGATTTATCGCAGACAATCAACTGATGTGGCGCTTTTCCTGCATGTTAAATGCACTATCGTCCGTTTCAAAAGTGCTCGTTTTCCTGATGCTCAACATCATTGTGGACAGGAAGGCGCGCTTGCTGACCCGGATTGGTTTGGTGCTTTCGTTGATCGGTTGTGCAGTCGACTTGAATGCGCAGGTGTCTTTGCTTGTCGTTTTGTCCGATCTTGCAGTTCAACTGAAATTGAACTCGAGCTATTTGAAGCAAGACTTACTTCAACTCTCGTGGATGATTATCAATCAGTCCCTCGGACAACTCATCCTCGTTTCCAACCTTATGTATGCATTTGGCGGGGTGACCGCAACGATCGGTCTATTCCAGACCAGAGCACTACCCAAGTGGTTGTTTTGGATTGGTATGCCCGTTTGGCTTTTGAGCTTCTCCGGGACTATTGTTGCTTTCTTTGGGCAATTGTCGCTCTCTGTTTCCCTGCTCCTTTGCTATTCGCTCGGTTTCATTGTCTGGGCCGTGTCTCTGGCGATTGTGCTGGATTTGAGGGCACGCCCCGACCATGTTGAGGCACCCAGCCAATTGGCAGAATTCAATTAAATTGGCTGGATTGTCGCGCCAGCCAATCTGATATATCCTTTTAGTAGTTGGATGCAGTAGGGCGCCAATATTAGGGCGCTGTAATGAACCGATTTGTAGTCGGTCGTACGAATTGGCTGGGTCGGTCCGCTAAAAACTGAGGTTTGTCTCATGAATTGGCTGGATATTGTATCGCTGACGTCAAATGATGCAGCTGCCGATGAAACGCAAAAACGTGGCGACCATCTTTACCTTCAAATTGTTCGCTCTATAAAGGATGCGATTCAGTCGGGCAAACTTCCGCTCGATTCGCGTCTGCCGACAAATCGCGAACTGGCATCTTTGCTAAACATCGATCGCTCCACCGTATCGCGCGCTTACTTAGAACTAAGTGACGCTGGTCTTATCGAAAGCCACGTCGGCCGTGGCACTTACGTCAAATCACTGGTGGAAGTTCCGAAAGCGGGGATTTCCTCAGCTTCAATTTCTGCAGACGCGACCAATTCATCAAATGCCAATTCTTCAAATGCTAATAGACCCATGGTCTGGGCCGAGAAATTCTCACGCGCCAGCCAAACAGTGAATGCCATAGTTTCCCGTCAGGCTCCAGCATCTGGACTGCAGGACGATACGATCTCTTTTGGCGGCGGTATCCCCACTGAAGAGTTTTATCCCAGCTCGCACTTTAGGCGCATTGTCTCCGAGATGGTGGGGCGCGGCGACGTCGATCGAATGTTCGCATACAGCCCTGCCGAAGGTGATGCCGAGCTGCGCGACGAAGTTATTCAATATTTGTCCGAGCAGTCAATGCCGGTTCAGCATGATGAACTCTTGATTGTCAGCGGTTCTCAGCAAGGCATCGATCTTGTGTCGACTGCCCTGGTCGACGAAAATGATGTTGTGATCATCGAGGACCCCAGCTATTTCTGGGCGATATGCAATTTCCGTGCTCGCCATGCACGCTTGATTGGTGTGCCTGTAGATGAAGAAGGCATGCGCATGGATGTTTTAGAAACCGTGCTAAAGCGTCAGAAAGCGAAGCTCATTTATGTGATGCCTGCATTCCAAAATCCCACTGGTGCGACCATGTCGCAAGCAAGGCGCCAACAGCTTCTGGCTCTAGCTCGCGAATATCAAGTTCCTATTTTGGAAGACAATTTTGTTGGCGAGCTGGTCTATGACGGAGAGCGCCGCAAGCCTCTGAGAGCGGAGCCCGGAGCTCAGGATATCGTCATACATCAAGGCACCTTTTCCAAGGCCCTCTGCCCCGGATTGCGCCTGGGCTGGATTGTCGCACCGCAAGAAGTTATGGACCGGCTGCGCGCCGCCAAGCGGTCCAGCGATTTGACCACCAACTCCATGGCTCAGGTCGTGCTTGCTCGCTATTTGCAAGAAGGTTTGTACAAAGAACATTTGGAGCATGTGCGAGCCGCTTACAAACAGCGTCTCGAGACACTTGTCGATGCCTTGGAGAAACATATTTCAGGCATCACGTTTAGCTCAGAAGGTCGGCACAGAGGACCACAAAGCATGACGTGGACGGTGCCTCTTGGAGGATTGTTCGTGTGGGCGAAACTGCCGGCGCGGCTTTCCGCGCGTGAGTTCTTGAATTATGCAGAGAGAGAAGGTGTAACTTTCTCTCCTGGAGAACTGTTCTTCGTCGGTGCAGATCAACCTGAATATCTGCGCTTGTGCTTCATCCAGACTGATGAAGACACGATTAGAGAAGGTGTAAAACGTCTCGCAAAGGCGCTTACCGCGTTTTTTGCAGATGTTTCACGGGTGCGCTCTAAAGAGAGCACCTGGAGTAAGAGAGGCAACGAAAGAGTGCTTATTTAGATCTGTAGGGGCGACGCTATGCGTCGCCCGGGCGATGAATAGCATCGCCTCTATCAGTTGATACCGCATGTAGTGCAAAGAAACAAGCAAATGCCAGCCCATTGGCAGGAGGAAAAAATGGCAGTCGAACAAAAAGAGAAAAAAGGCGGCGATATTCGCACCGGTAGTGAAAAGGTGAAGAAGGCGTTGCCGGCGATGCTCAAAGGCGGTGTCATCATGGACGTCGTCAATGCCGAGCAAGCAAAGATTGCCGAAGCCGCAGGGGCTGTGGCCGTAATGGCTCTCGAGCGCGTCCCTGCCGACATCCGCGCAGAAGGCGGCGTCTCGCGCATGAGCGACCCTGAATTGGTCGCTAAGATAATCGAATCCGTCAGTATTCCAGTCATGGCAAAAGCCCGCATCGGACATTTTGTCGAAGCTCAAATTCTGCAATCTCTCGGCGTTGACTGCATCGACGAAAGCGAAGTGCTGACTCCTGCAGATGAGGAATACCACATCGACAAATCCAAGTTCGACATTCCTTTCGTCTGCGGCGCCAGAAATCTAGGCGAAGCACTGAGAAGAATCGGCGAAGGAGCAGCAATGATTCGCACTAAAGGCGAAGCTGGAACCGGCGACGTTGTCGAAGCTGTCCGCCACGCTCGCAAGATTCTCGGTGAAATCCGCGCGCTTTCAATTATGCCAAGAGAAGAGCTGATGACATACGCCAAGCAAATCGGCGCTCCTTTTGAATTGGTCGTCAAAGTTGCCGAAGAAGGCAAACTGCCGGTCATCAATTTTGCCGCCGGCGGTATCGCCACTCCTGCCGATGCAGCATTAATGATGCAGATCGGTGTGGAAGGTGTATTTGTCGGCTCCGGTATCTTCAAGTCAGGCAATCCCGAAAGACGCGCCCTGGCGATCGTGAAGGCAACAGCCTTCTATCAAGATCCCGAAGTGCTTGCAGAAGTCAGCCGCAATCTGGGCGAACCAATGGTTGGCCGCACGGCCGCCAGCTTGGAAGCCACAGAAAAACTGGCCACCCGCGGCTGGTAATTGTAGTGGCGCATTGCATGCGCCTGTTTTGTAGGGGCGAGACCATGCCTCGCCCGGCGAGTAAAAATAACCGGTCGACGCATGGCGTCGCCCCTACGAAAATCAAAATCGAACGATGACCGATAACGAACGTATAGATAGAAGGTGATCCACCATGGCATCAACAATCGGAGTTCTTTCACTGCAAGGCGATGTCGCTGAGCACTGCCGCTCGATCGAAGCGCTCGGGCGCCGAGCCATTCAAATTCGCTATGCGCGCCAGATGGACAGTGTCGATGGCTTGATCATTCCGGGCGGTGAGTCGACCACCATCGCTAAGTTGACAGCTGACAATACGGATGCAATCTTTGACCGCATCCGCGAATTCATCGATGCCGGCAAGCCTATTTATGGAACCTGCATGGGTTCTATCTTTCTAGCAAAGGAGATTGAAGGCTCCACGCAGGGTCGATTGGCAGCAATGGATATAAAGGTAAGGCGAAATGCTTTCGGACCTCAGCGGTTCAGTTTCGAAACCACTTTGAATATTCCGGCACTTGGCGAAGAACCGTTTGATGCCATATTTATACGCGGACCGGTAATTCTTTCAGCCGGTGAAGGAGTCGACGTAATGGCCCGTGTCGACGCCAATATTGGGCGTTTGGGAAAAACGGCCGGTAGTCTGCCTGACGAAAGCGCGCTTTATGACTCGTACATCGTAATGGCTCGGCAGAACAATCTTCTCGTTTCGTCGTTCCATCCTGAATTGACAGACGATCTGCGGGTTCACAACTTCTTTTTGCAAATGGTGGAAGGCGAGGCGCCGTCAGGTGTTTCGTCAGGTGCTAATGTTGTTGCTCATCAGAATCAGCAGAGGCATACAGCAAATCCCATGGCACTTTCAGCTGTTTAAGCTCTAAGTTTTCTATTTGAGTTTTTTCGTCAAATAGCTGACTGTCTCTTCAAGAACTGCGAGTCTTTCGAGCAAGTCAGGTGTTTTCTTTGTGAATTGCTCTACTTCTAGTCTTTCTTCAATCCACTACGAAAAGGTTTGGGATGGCGTCAATTATCTGCAGATTATTAAGGCAAAGCTCGACGAGCTATTGAAGGAATAAGGTTTTTTAAAACGGGCGACGCATGGCGGTCGCCCCTACGGTGGACTGAATTCAGTGCTTCTTCGTCAGGCTGAGGAACCACGCCTGCAAGAAAGCTTCTCGAATAGCAAGAAATACAGGCGTGCGGTTGGTACCGCTCCTTGTCGCATTGTCGTACAGCTGACTGACAAGCTTGGCGTACGAAAGAATTTCGCGACCATATCTGCGGTTTAGCTCGAGCCCGATTTTGGTTTTTGCATCGTCTTGTGCATCTTCCTGGGTTTTTCCCACGCCTATGAAGGTTTCGCCCAGTAATTCTTGCGCTTGCCGCTGGGCAATTTTCTCTGCCCCACCGTAGATTTCTTCGTAAATCTGCCGGTGTCCATCCTCGTGCTCTTGCAGCCTTTTGTTGACCGTGTCGGGAAGCCAAAATGTAATCGGCAAGGTCAGCCTAACCGCCAGCCGAGTCACTTTGAAGGTGTAGGCGTAAGTTTCACCGTTTCGTTTGCTGGCGAGGTTTTCTAAGCCGATGTCCACAAAATAGTCGTAGCTACAGTGGGTCGTGGCGGCTTCTCGCCCCTTAATCGGCACTTCGGCACCGGGATTATTGTGGTCAAAAGTCTTGGTTTCGACCTTTGGCGCCTCTTTAGTGACACTGACCGCTTCGCCGACAGCCCACCCAGCTGGGGGTAACGCCAAGCTCAAGAAAGGTGAGCCCAGCAATGCTGTTGCAATCAGGGTTTTCAATTTTTGGACAAGAAACATGGGAAATCTACTAAGAACACAGTAATTCTACGCATTCCCTTCTCCGACTGACAACCTTATCATCCTCTAAGAAGTCGCAGTTGCGATCTTTCCAGGTGACGAGTCGCCTGGTTCCGCTGTCTATCCTCTTGGATTGTCGTCGCATGTCACACGAAATACACCCTCTAAATGATCCTACAATCATGAACAACCTAACCAGTGAAACACCCGCTCTGGGCAATGCTGCAGTCAGTGCCAAAGCGCCTGCCCGCGACAATCAGAAGAAACCCGAGGTCTCGGTTTCTTTGAGCCAACCGCTCAAACGACCAGTGACTGAAGAACATGATGTTGCCGTCTTATCGGCACCGACGACTGGCGCGCCACTCGTCATTGTTCGCGCTCCGGACCGCGCTGAGCTCGCCAAAGAAGAAATGACGCGCGCACTTGCGGCTGCTGAATTGTCCGTAAAACCATTTTTGCTACACCGCGAGTTGAAAGCCGCACGGGCTGACCTCGCCAAGGCACCGGGCTCTGAAATTGCCCAACAAAAGGTCTCGAAGCTGGCTGGCGAATTACATCAGATGGGTCAGGGCAAATATGCTCAGACCACAAAAGCGATTCATACATTTGCGACCGC
>PNLN01000086.1 GCA_013823055.1 Cyanobacteria bacterium DS2.3.42 | reverse complement strand
TACTGGCACTGCGAACGCTTCTTTGACTGCTTCCACCGCCAATTCCGGACCGCCTAGCGCGTGTGCGGAGTTGATCTTGTCTATGCCATGGCTACCTGGCAATTTGACGCGGCTGTCACGCGGGATGGAGACAATGCCAACGCGCTGCGTGTCAGGGTCTACGTGCACGAGCATCATAGTGTCAGAGCGAGTGTTGAGAAAACGCTGCGCATGCCGACCATTGGAATCGACGCCCATGCAAAGGATATTCATGCTTCGATCGAGCGTCGGCAGAAGTGACATCTTCGGCATTTGGGGAAAGGACATGACCGGCTTGGGAGTGGAGTCTTCCACGATAATGGTGGGAGCCGGATGGGCACCTGGAATGAACGGGAATATCGGACGTTTCGTGAAATGAATGATGCTCAGACCGACCAGCACTCCGAAAAGCGTGGCGCCCAAAATTTGTGCAGAGTTAGGTGATTCGGGGTATCTGCTGCTCAAAAAATCATCCCGCCCCAAGATTTGAGGCTATTGTTTACAACCGGCTTCTAAAAATCTTATCCCCAACATCTGTTAGCTATACTGAACACACTGAAAGATTTCAGATAGATTTTACGTGGACTTTTCAGAGGAGCGCGCCGTGCAGTTATTTCTCGACACCGCTAATGTGGACGAAATCAAGGAAATCAACGCCTGGGGCGTGCTTTCCGGCGTCACGACCAACCCCAGCCTAATTGTGAAAGAAGGGCGGGAGTTCAAAAAGGTCGTTAAGGAAATTTGCAACATTGTGGACGGACCGGTCAGTGCCGAGGTGACGGCCGACGACGTTGACGGCATGATGAAGCAAGGTCTGGACATAGCCACCTGGGCAGATAATGTCGTCGTTAAGTGCCCGCTGACCGCAAATGGCTTGTCGGCTTGCTCTCAGCTCTCAAAGAAGGGCATCAAAGTCAATGTCACCCTTTGCTTTTCAGCTAACCAGGCACTTTTAGCCGCTCGTGCGGGTGCTTATTTCATCAGCCCCTTTGTCGGCAGGCTTGACGACATCAACCAGGACGGCTCAGCTCTGGTGGCGGAAATTGTCGAGATGTACCACATGCAGGGCTTGGACACCAAAGTGTTGGCAGCCTCGGTGCGCACGCCCGTGCACGTGACACAGGCGGCTCTGGCAGGTGCAGACGTGGCGACTATGCCCTACAAGGTTTTCAAACAACTGGTCAAGCACCCGCTTACCGATGCCGGATTGGCTCAATTTGCCGCCGACTGGGCTAAAGCCAACGAACCTGTTTCTGCCAAGAAGTAGGCTTTCATGGGTGCCCGTCAGTCTTTCTCGTTTTTTTCTGCCTTTGAATTGCTAAATTCCGGGGTTAAACGGTTTTGCACTGGCTAAATCGGTGTCATGATGCGAAAATCGGCTCATAGTGCCAAATAAAGATAAATGTCCACAAAAGTCTCCACGATCAATGAGCAGTCTCAAGGCCCTAGCGGATTCATAGAGCTAGATGGCGAGATGTTTGTGGTCGATTACGGCAAGATTTGTGCCGCAGACGGCTCAGTGGTCGGCTTCTTATTTGAAGACGGATATTTGAAAGGCAATTTTGGACCGGTGACCGAGAAGCACGGACTGGTAGCCATCGATGATATCGAGGGCTGCATTTTTCGCGGCATTGATGCCTCCGGCATGGAGCTAGATTTGCCGGGCGTGCGTGTGGGACCGGATGGAACGTTGAAGTACAACGGTGTCGTCCTGACCGTAATAAACGGACGTCTGGCTACACAAGATCACCGGCTGGTAGGTGAATTCGACGACGAAGGCGTCATGTATGCGCGCGACAGAGAAATCAAAGAGCCGCGCCGCAAGCTGGATGAAACCACTCAATTGAATTGCGTTTTTGAAGGAAACAGATCAGATGGTTCGGCCTGGACGCATGAATTTGGTCGTCCCCTGTATCGTAAGAACCTCTCGTACTCAGACAACGAGATTATTCGATATTTTGACGACTTCGATAAATTGAACACGCCTCAAAAGCAATACGTCATGGAAAGCATGCGTTTATGGGCATCTTGCGGACTTTTGCAGATAGTGAGAAAAAGTGAGGGTGTCGCGCAATTTGGAAACGTGCGCCACGGAGCTGCCGGTGTGACTGGGGTTCGGCACGGCAACGTCACTCTGGACAAAGAAGAATTTGAAAAGGAAATCATGCTCTACAAGCGATTCGGCCCACTTGCCGTGATCGCGATTCGTCTGCAGCCCTATGTTGAAGTGCGCGTCAATCTAGTTGTTTCCCATGAATTCGGGCACCAACTGGAATTTGTTTTGTCGCAGGCATCCCAGACATTGATCACCGAACTGTACGAAAAACACAAAGCCAAGAGCGCTCGCCATTACCCTCTGCCAAATGGCTATGAGGGCTATGCCGAAGTACTTACTCCGCAGCAAGTGCACCAGCGAGTTTTTATCTCCGGATACGCACGCACCAGTATGCATGAATACTGGGCTGAATGCGTGGCTGCATTTTCCGTAAGAGATAGCCGAAAGATGCTCAAGGAGCTTGATCCGGGAGCTTACGCCCTTCTGCGCGATGTAGTCACCAATCCGGCTAAAATGATAAGACCGAACTTTCGCGAACAGATAACAGACTTGCAAACAAGCCTGAGAATTGGTGGCGAATATACCGAAGATTTAATTGCTGATTGAGCATTAACGAAGATGCAAAAGGTGGGAAGATTCAGAAAAAACCGCGCAGTAGCGTTGTTCTGTGCGCTGACTGCAGGCGTGGGTTTCTTTTCGCCACAGGCGTTTTGTGCGCCTCAGCAATTACAGCCTGTGCTCAAAGCAATCGATCCTTCCGAAGCTAAGATGGACACCCCGGTGCCTCCACCGGCAGCGCAAAATCCTAATCCGTTAGGGCGTATCAACGGACAGCCGGTGGGGCGAGGAAATTCTCTCAACCGCGGCGATATCAATTCGCAAGATTCAGGTCAATCGGGCGATTCCAAGCTCAATTACACACCATACCAGTCGCCTGATTATGGAAATTCCGCTCCGCAGTTTCCCTCCGATGCTCAAATACCGGAGTTCGGCAAACCGCTGCCGGAATCGACGAATCGTTCGGCCGGCAGCGCCAGTGGCGATGCCTGGACAACAAACAGATCGACCGGTGCAGCACCAGCACAAGGCTCATCACCAGAAGAGTCTCGCATCACTCGATTAGAGCAGCAGGCATTCGGTTCTACTTATCCGGAGCACGAAGTAGACGATCGATTGGACCATCTGGAGAAAGAGATTTTCGGCGCTCCTACGCAAGCGGCACCACCTGAGAGGCTGGCTCGCCTTGAGCAAAAACTCGGCATGAAGAGCGCGTTTGGGCAGACTCCATCGGCAAATTCTTTGGCGCAGGGAGCTATTCCCATGAAAGCTGCCAGTAACATGTACCCACCAAAAGGCTCACCGGCAGCCGCAGGCGCTCCACCACAGCTAATGCCGGAGACCCCACAAATGGCAGCGGTGCCTCCACCGCCTCCTCAGCAAAATTCTTTCCAACAAAGTCCACCTCAGGGCAACCCGCAGCTTGCCTATGTTCCGCAGCAGCAGGCAGCGCCCTCGCAGCAAGCGGGATTCGGTGTGCCGGCAGGTGGGTTCCAGCAACAAGCACCGTCAGCAAATCTAAATCAACCTCCGCAAAGCAAGCCCTGGCGCTCCGGTGGTACACCCGCGTCCGGTGTTCCACCGCAACCTGTTGCGTCACCGAATTGGCAAATGCCGCAGAATTCTCCTCAGGAACAGTCCCAATATCCGCAGCCGCAGTATCAACAACCTGCGCAGTTTCAGCAATCTCCTCCGTATCCACAGGCTCAGCAGTATCAGCAGCCACCGCATTATCAGCAACCACCGCAGTATCAGCAACCACCGCAGTATCAGCAACCACCGCTATATCAGCAACCACCGCAGTATCAGCAACCACCGCAGTATCAGCAGCCACCGCAGTATCAACAGGCGCCGCAATATCAGCAGCCTCAGTACCAGCAACCACCGCAATATCAACAACCGCCGCAGTACCAGCAGCAGTATCAACAGCCACCGCAATACTCACAGGGTCAATACCCTGCGCCTCAGTACGTGCAGCCACCTCAATATCAGCAACCTGCCCCGTATCAGCAGCCTTACCAGCCTGCTCAGTATCCGCCCGCCCAGCAGTATCCGCCGTACGGACAGCCCGTGCCGCCGATGCAGCCGATTTACACCTCGACAATGCCTCAATCGAATCCGCCGTATGGTGCACCACCGGCGGTGAAGGCACCCACGCCACCACCGGCGCAAAAAGTGCCGCAAGCCATGTCGCCGGTCGGAACCAATCCGAACATCTCGCAAACCGATTATTTTGCAGTCGTTAAGGGCATCCCTTATGACGAGAAAGCCGGCGATTACATGTCAGCCATCTGGCGTCCGCCCGGTATCGCCAGTGCACGCTTCAGTCGTTTTCCACTAAAGATACGCTTGCCGCAATCATCGCCGGAGTCATGGCGTAAGTATTTGGACGAAACGATCAAGAAGTGGGGCACCTTCATTCCATTGAAAATAGCTGCGCAAAATGAAACTGCCGATATTGAGATGACCTGGGAAAATCATTTTGCCGACAATAGACTTTTGGGAATCACGCGGCTGCAAATCCTGCAAGGGCATCAGCAGGTACGTGTGTATCTCTTGCGTCCGACCTTCTATCCGCCTGATGTACCTGAGCGCATTTTGAAAAACGTTTCGATGCACGAAATTGGGCATGCGGTAGGACTTTTCGGGCACAGTGATAACGCGCAGGACGTTATGTTTGCCAGTGAACTTTTCTCGGGCAAGGGTAAGGCAGCGCTTGCGAAGCCGGGCAATATTACCCAGCGCGATATTAATACGCTGAAGAAAATTTACGAGTGCCCGCCAATGGGAGCCAACGTCAGCACGTCAAAACCGATGGAATGGACTTTCAGGCGCTGAGTTTTGTTTCTTAGGTTTGTATCTGACGAATCTTTACAAGAGATTCCTGCACGCTCTGCAAGCTCAGATGAGCCTTAGGAAGTCCGTGCGTGCCAGTCTTCTGCATTTATGATTTCTGCCTCAGGATCGTAAAGCCTGACGGGAGGACAATTTGAGTGCTTATAAAGGAGCTCTGTCATGTCTTTCGAGAACAAAGAGATAACGGTCGCGCACAGTCCCGATTCAGACGACGCCTTCATGTTTTACGCCCTTGCCAAGGACAAGCTTGATACGCAAGGTCTGAAAGTGAACCAGGTGCTGAAAGACATCCAGTCGCTCAACCAGGATGCCATCAATGGCAAGTATGAAGTTTCGGCAATTTCTTTTGCTGCTTATCCGCTCGTTAGCGATAAGTACGCTTTGATGCCGTGCGGAGCCAGCATGGGCTTCAAATATGGTCCGATGGTAATTGCCAAGCCTGGCGTCAAGAAAGAAGACCTGAAAGGCTTGACCGTGGCTATCCCGGGCGAGCTCACAACAGCTTTCTTGACGATGAATATGTGGATGCCTGGACTGAAGACAGTCAATGTTCACTTTGATGAGATTCCTGCTTACGTTCGTGACGGAAAGGCTGATGCCGGCTTGATCATCCACGAGGGGCAACTGACTTACAAAACTTTCGGCTTGGATTTGATTGTTGACCTTGGTCAGTGGTGGTATGACGAAACCGGCTTGCCGCTGCCGCTTGGTGGCAATGTCATCCGCAAAGATCTGGGCGCAGAATTGATTGCTCTTTCCACAAAACTCTTGAAAGGTTCGATCGAGTATTCGCTGGCTCACAGACCGGACGCGCTGGAATACGCTCTGACTTTTGCTCGCGATATGCCACCTGAATTGGCAGACAAATTTGTCGGCATGTATGTCAACGAAATGACTGTTGATTATGGCGACCTCGGACGCACAGCAATTTCCAGGCTCTTTGCCGAAGCTCACAAGCGTGGCGTCATCAAAGAAGCAGTCAAAGTGGAATTTGTTGGAGAACTGACTGGCGCAACAGTTTAGACGTTAGAAACGCTAACTAATTAGACTGAAAAACTCAACCGATAGCGGTTGAGTTTTTTATTGGTGAGCGAAACCACTGCAGGTCTTTATCCATCGTCGTATAGGTTCAATCGCAGCGAGTCATTGTCGCTCCGGTATTGGTGCGCATTCTTATTGCCCGCCCGGAGCCATCTAATTCGAATGCAAAAGTGCAGCTATTGGCGTAAGGTCCAGTCCATGAGCAGGTTCCACTGCTGCAGTCGGGGTTTATGATGCCGATGCCGACTTCATTAAAGCGTGGCAGTTTCCATCCAAAGTTGTGACCGCTTTGCCAAATTTGGTATTTGACTCCATTGGCACCTAACCACAATCCCTGGACATTGGGAACGCTTGTTGCCATGCCTTTTTGTGCTTGCTGAATCAGTGAATTTGCCATCGCTACAGCTTCCGGCCTGATTAATACCGTCCCTTCGGTGGACGTCATTTTGATTGCTTTTCCGTTAGCGTCAGCATCTATCGAGGCAGTTCCGGAGCCTACGCTTGCGCCTGTCCATTGCGATGTTTGGGATTTCCCATCTTCGCTGATCACTCCGCGCAGAGAGACGCCGTTCATATCAAAGCCAATGGTGCGCCCGGTTTGCCAGTAAACGTAATTGACTCCATTGGAGCCTATCCACGCACCTGATACATCGGGAATTCTGACTCCAGCTGCAGTAGGGGGTAGTGCGGCGACTTGAACGGCAGGTGGTGTTTGCAGACTTGCCGGTGCCGGAGCCGTTTGAACAGGTTGACTTGTTGAAGCCGAAGCCGCGCGCGCAACCGGTTTTGGTTCTTCGATTTCTACCAATGGTTTGCGTGGTTCACTAGGTTTTACTGCAAGCAGCAAATCGTCACCTTTCCACTTGCTCATTTCGAGCACCGGCGTTTGCATCACGCCGCGCTCTGCGGCCACTTGCTGTTGCACGCCTGTTTTCAACACACCGAACGCATCGGTCAACTTCGTGCCGGGACCTTTTGCTTGCAGGGCCTCGATCAAAGTATGAGTGAAGACGCCGTTGGGATATTTCTTCGACTCCCACGACGCCTCACTTTTCGCACTAGAGCAAATGACCATGTGTCCCGTGCCTTGAGCGATTGCCGAGGCATCTACATTGGAGGTGCGCACCAGACCTTTGCTTTCACCGGCGCCACCTGAGTGACATGCATCAAGAATGACGAGCACGCGATTGCTGTGCACTCTCGACTTGATGGTTGAAGCCAGATGCTGAATTGGGATGCCTGTTGTGAACAGTTTGTCGGGATTCGTGTCGTGGGCGACGACGTAATTGACGCCTGCCACATCGAGGTCTGATGGGCTGCCGTGGCTCGATATGAAGATAACGACCAGATCGTCAGGAAGGCTGACTCTAGGCAACCAACTGTCTCCGAGGATATCTAGAATTCTGTCTTTGGTAGCTTGTTCGTTTTGAAGCAGCTTGATGTGATCGGGAGCGAAGTTGCACTTGTTGACGAGGAAGTCTCGGAAGTCCTGCGCATCTTTGGCGGCGTACTTCAAATTCAACGAAGAATTGGCAAATTGACTGATGCCGACAACCAGCGCCCACTTGTCTTTGACCGGGGTATTAATGGTGGCAGGGGCTGCCGGTGCCGCTGCAAAGGCACACGTTTGAGTCGTCAAAACAAAAAGCACAGCAATTGCTAAGGCTCTGAGCCTCATAAGCATTGGTTCTCTCCCCCGGAATCTGTGATTCGCTTAATTTCCAATCACCTGTCGTTTTTGGTGATTAGAACAGAGGAGATTATACAATGCGGCTTTTTCGCTTTATCCGGTGCGGTCTCGCCGCGCTTGTTCGTAAGCAATGATCAAGTAGACAAAACTTGAGAAGTTAGAAACTTCAACCAATTGCCAGTGGTCACCTTTCTTTTCCATGCGCAATTCTAAAAGCATGTCGGTGTCATAGCGCTTGTTGAAAAGCTTTACTCCAATTGTGGCATCGTCTTTTCTGACACGAATGAAAGCGATTTTCTTGAATGCTTGTTTTGAAAAACCAAGTTTGCCTGTCACTCCCTTCATTGAAAGATCCGAGAGACCAAAACCACCCATATCGCCGGAACGCTTTTGGGGTTGCGCGTCTTCAGTGCTGGTTTTCAGTGGCTCTTCTAAATCCTCTGCTCGTACAGGTTCGGCTGCAAGTGGTGCCTTTGCAATCACCGCATTTGATGGCACGGCGTTTGCCGGCACTTCTGTGACGACAATTTTGTTGTCCTTTGTTTTTGTTACTTTGAGTACTCTTCCAATAGCCGGTGCAGTTGCGTTCTCTGCTCGTTTTCGCCCTCTCGAAATGCGCTTTGCGCCTTCGTTTATTGATAATTGATTGCTTTCAACAAAGTGGGAAACTTCGTTTTTTATGACGTCCATAAGAGTCGGCTTCACCAGGCTGATCAAACTGGAGCCAAGCAAATCTCCCAGGACACCCTTGCTTAGACGTGAGCGTACTTGCGGCGTTAGAAAACCGTCGATCATGTTGGAGGAAACGCGCTCTACATCAACGTATTGTTCGAACGCTTTGAGATCGTGGTGAACTATCGATTCTCTGATTTCGAGTATCGAATAGAACGGTGTGGTCGTCCAATACCAGTATCCGAAATTAACGAATACCAAAAGAAATACAATGGCGATTTTCCACATTGTTCTAAATCGGGCAGATTGCTGGCGCTGTTAACCGGCCAAACCGGCTAACATAATCATACCCATGACCATTGCATGCGCGTCGGTGCGCTCAAACCAAGCCCAGTTATTGCTTGATCGAGTGTCTGCTCCTTTTGCTTGCAGCAAGCCAGTATTTTTACAGCTTGATCTTTGGAGACAGCACCGTACTTGAGCAAGGACTGGCAGCGCAGAGCGCGATGCAACATGCTCTTAGTGATAAGTCCGGCATCGAGCAGCATTTTGCCGATTTTAACATTGTTGGTCACTGCCGCTGAAACAGTCTTTTCGACGGCATCGCGAGGCAACACGCAGGACTCGATGAGCAGCTCGCCAAGACGAACCTCTTCATTGGCGCGCGCTCTTTGAGTGACACTGTTGATAGCATTTTCGGGAAACATATTTTCTTTGGCGATCAAGCGCATTGCTTCTGCCGCCTGGTAGGCCTTTAATTCTCCACCGGCCACAGAGCCCTGCAAAATCATTGCACTCTCTAGAAGTTCATCCGTTGCCAGACCTTGCTCGCGGAGCACCTGTCCGAATGTTTTGTTTTTGAAAAGCTCAATTTCCATACATTCAGCCAATTCACTTTCGGAAATCAAACCTGCCATGCGCATCAACTCCGACAATTTGAGCGAGCCTACTGCAGGTGTCTTGAAGCTTCCCATCTCAAAAAGTGCTTGCTCCAGACAGATGTTTTTCTGCTGCGCAAGTTTGATAGCGTCGATGGCTTCTCCCCTCGTAATCGATTTTTCTCTAATCAGAAGCACCGCTTGCAGTGCCGAGAAAAACAACGAACTGGTGATGTCTCCAGTAATTACAAGCACGCGCCCGACCAAGATCTTTGTCTGCAACGATTTCTGCATGGCGCGCCCGAACTGGTCCTGATTTATTACCTGAGATTGAATAAGTAAGTCAGTGAAGTCGTTGTTCATTGAAGGCGTGATCATCGTCTTCTGGTGAACAGCCATGATTTTTTTCAAGGCTGCCTGAAAATCGATATCATCGTGCTGCGCCAGGCGAATAGCGTTGATTGCAGTATCCAGCCGGATAGTATTGTTTTCCACCATTTGTTTGGCGGCTAGAAGCGGGCGCATGCACTCTTCGCTGAAGCTGCCGGACTGCATGAGTGCTCTTTCCAGAGGCAGGTTCAATCTTTGCGAGATCGCTATCGCATTTTCAAGCGTTTGATCATCTACTACGTTGGCGCTGCGTACCAATTCCAGCAATACTTCTGACTGCTTTGATGCACCAAACATTCCTAGGGCCTCCGATATGTTTTTTAAATCTTGTCGCAATGGTCTGATGCCTCGGATGGAAGGGCGTCTCTAATTCCATCCTTTCAGACCTCACCATCTCCCGCCAGGTAGAGCGAGAAAGATCACAGTAAAGTGCTAGTCCCTCCATCGAAAGATTTATAGTTTTTTCTATGATCTGCCTATTTTTAACACCCTAGTATCACTCACGCTTCCCTCAATAGAGTGTATGCAAATGGACCCAAACACGCGAAGTGGTTGCAGTAAAACCCTTAAGCAGGGTTTGGAGGGGACATTAACTAATTTTAGTGTATCACGCCATGCGCTAATAGAAAGCTCCAAGAAGCAGCCCAGTTCATGAAATTTCGCTGCGACGGTGAGGGGCATGGTCACCTATAAGGTACCTCCAGTAGTCTGCGGCGATAAGCTCAACTTTTGATACCAGGGACTTCGGTTTAGTTTCTTGTGTAAGTAAAATTGAATAGTGTCTATCCGGTATCCATCAGATTGCTTTTTCACAACGACATAGAGGTTCATCGGAAATTCCTTCAAGCCGATGTTCGCCCACGAAAAAACCGCCTCCACAGTCACACCTGCAGTCTTATCATCGAGGATGACTGGGTTTGAAACTGAAATCAACTGGCAGCTGGTCGGACGAGTGCGGAAGTCCTTCGTCCAAAACGTCTTGTCGAGCTGGTTATCTAGAGAGGCAGTACTCGTCCATTTCGACGCAGCTTGTTGGTTTGCAAAAGTATCTGTTGTCTCGTATTCGAAGGCCATGTTTGCCCAATAACTGACGAATTCACAGGCAGTTTTTGCATCAATTTTCGAGTCCTGGTCATATGTGCTTCTTATACATGAACAGTTCGAGTTACCTTGAACGGACCAGTTGAATGAAGGCAGTACTGCGCAAAGCAGGACGAGAAGCAGTGCACACCAGGTCCCTTTCGGCGATATGGAGGCGACGAGAAATTCGGGCACAAAATTCCCTCCGGCAGTTTGGGAGCGTAATATTCATATTCCCCAATTGTCTGCAAGTATCTCCGCTGGAATTTAGTCCCTGCCTATGTTTTGGCTTGAAGCCCTTTCATGAAGCTGGTCAACGCTGCTACATAGTCTTTCAGGTCTGCGTCCAGGACATCGTTGTGGCCTGAGTTTTTCAATTTGACTATGCGTTTTGGTTCTACGGCCGCGGCAAACATTTGGTCGGCATATTTCACCGGCAATATGTTGTCCTTATCTCCGTGAATTATCAAAAGCGGCGCATGCGTGCACGCCAGAATCTCGCAGTTGTTCAGCTGTGGTTGTGGGAAAGTGAAGTCTGGAAAGAGGTTCAACCAAATAAAGCGATCTCTTGCTGCGCCCGGCAAGGAGGCAAATCCAGATTGCAAAACTATGCCTTTGACGTCGCGCTGTTTGGCTATCTGACAGGTGACTGCACAACCGAGCGATTCACCGTATGCGATTACCTGGTCGGCCTTCCATCCCTTTTCTTTGGTCAAGAAATCATAGGCGGCGACGCCGTCTTCGACGATGCCTTTGACAGAGGGTTCGCCATCACTTTGCCCATATCCTTGATAGTCATATAAGAGTACAGAAGCGCCGAGATTGAGCATGTGTATTACATGAGCCAGTCTGTGGGCGACGTTGCCGGCATTGCCATGGCTGACGAGAATGACTTGATTTGAGCCTTCTCGCTTGAAATAGAGCCCGTGCAAGTTTTTGCCATTGGCAGATTTGAACGTCACTTCATCGACTTTGGTTTTGAGCTTTTGTTCAATCATGGCCAGCGGCTGTTTCAGGTCGTATTTTGTTTGATCCGGAAAGAAGAGCAAAATTCTGGTCAGTTGAAACAAGCAGACGGGAGAAAGAATGAAGAACAGGATGGACAGTTTTACGGCTTCAATCATTGCTCTTCTCTTTAATGACGGTCTTTCGCTCTTCTTGAGTTTCCAGCTATCCATATTTACGCGGAGCGGGGGCGCTATCCCGTCTGTGGATAGTTTTGAAGGTTCGCTTTGAGTTTGAGCTGCCACATTTGTGGAATCGGTCTCGATGTCGGTTTGGGGGCTTTCGCTGACGTTTGGATTCACGTTCTAATCTCCGGACGGCACAGGGGAGCGCAGCTGCTTCAAT
>PNLN01000023.1 GCA_013823055.1 Cyanobacteria bacterium DS2.3.42 | reverse complement strand
AAGAAAGAAACTCGATTGTGGAACTGATTGAAAAATTGGTTCAAAAAAGTAAAAGGGAAAGGCATGGGGATCGCCTTTCCCTTTTGCAATAAGCACCCTCTGAGGGATTCGAACCCCCGACACCCTCCTTAGGACGGAGGTGTTCTATCCAGCTGAACTAAGAGGGCCAACTGTGTTTATGATCCTAGCATCATTGCAACTCACTTTTGACCTGCAGTCCATTTGATAAAGCGCCATAACGCAGGGCCAAATGCCAATAACGCCAGGACCAGGAGGGCCGCAAGTGCAACAAGAGCAACCCTTACTCCATACTTCAAACTGTCCGGTTGATAGTCAAACTCAATTGCATGTTCACCTTCTGGAAGGTAAACCGCTCGGGTGAATCCGTTGGCTCTGTAAATCGGCACAGAAACAGAATCAAGATGTGCTCTCCAGCCGGGATAGAACTGATCTCTGAGAATCAACATACACGGGCGCGGGACGCTCACAGAAATTGTTATGTGCTCTGGCTGATCGACAAGCAAATGACACCTGGGAACAGCAGCAGAATCAGCTGAACGAAAACCAAGAGGATAATCACCTTTTTCTTTTTTTGGTTTTTCAATTAAAGGCAAAATGGCAGTGCCAGGCTCTTTTAATTCTTGAACGTGCAAAATTCGATAAGCCTGCTCCTGGCTATCCACCCAGGTCCATCGATCAACAACCTCAATTCGAGGTTTCGGACTCTTCACTTTGTACAAGCGAAGATTGAACTTTGTAGACTCTTCCACGACATCAAAATCTTTGCTGTCCAGCTGCGGCTGATCTTCTCCATCCTTGCGGAGCTGGCTGGCAATGTATTGAATTCCTGTTGCTGACAGATACCTGCGCATGCGTTCGTCATAAACACTTTCGCTTACAACTTTGTCGCCTTTCTCAATTGGCCCAGAGGCTGTAGCGTTGCGAAAGTCGTTGATCAAACCAAGGGTAATGTGGCGATACTTTGCCGAAAGCGCACCCTCGTAGCCGTAAGCTTCTTGTATTCGGTAATCCATATTGCTATTGCATACAAGCAAGTCTCGACAATACCTGTAATACGCCAGAGTTCTTACTACAGGTGGTCCGTCAAAAATTCTTGTTGGCGTTGCCAGCGGGTCGTAATACAGGTTCAACAAGCGTACTGTGGAAATGCTTTTCTCTCCTGCCTGTTTTTCCACCATTCTCATAAGCGCTGGCTTTTCGGTAAGGAAGGTGGAAGGTGCCGAAAGCGGAGGAAAGCGTATTGCCGTCCCGAGCAAATCCATGGCTAAAAGTGCAAACGTGAACCCGGCAAAAACCACACTTGCAATCATGCCTTTGTGCCGCAATATGCAGATCACTGCCATGGTTAATCCAATTGCACCGGCATGAACAACAGCCGTACCGATAGCAATAGCTATCTCTGAATTGATGCTCAATTTAACCGATTGAATCGTTAGCCAGTATCTACCGCACAATACGCAAGCCAGGCCACTCAACAAAACCACAAACCAAAAAATGCAAAGGCCTCTCAGGGCGCTATAGCCGACACGGTTATCCTTCACCGCCTGAATACCGAATGCGGCTAAAAGACACAGTGCCATAATCGGCAAAACCAGCAACTTAACTGGATATCTGAGCACCGAAAGCGTGTTTAGGTGATTGACCAAAAACGGCAAAACCGGTGTGAAGCGGCCCAGTGAAAGAGTGGTGCCGACAATCAGCAGCAGCGCTACCGGCACTAGCCATGGTGACCGAGTATGAAAGATTCCCAGAATGGCAAGTGTAAGAACAGCAGTTCCTACATATGCAGAGGGCAGAAAAGGCAGATAGGATGCCCTGTCTGCCGCAAACGGTAAAAAACCATTGCCCAGGAGTTGCAAGTCTCCAAAGGGCTGGGCCAGAAACATGGTGACAAAACTGTACCAGTTTGCACTCCACATCATTACTTCACTGGTGGCCAGACCTTTGGCACGACTGGATGTTGACGCCCATTCAAGAGCGGGCAGCAAAAGCGGCATGCATAAGCAACCTCCAATCGCGAGTGCTGTAATGCGGCACAGGAATACTTTCACCGGATGTTTCATGTCCAGGGTAGCAGCCGGATCTTTAATCTCAGAGTCGGCTCTGGTTTCCCAATTTCGCCTGTACTTTGAAATGTAATATCGCCCAACTCCTGTAATTGCATGCGCCAATATAATCACAAGCACTGGAACAAAAACCTCGGGACGTCCTGCACTGACCATGAGAAATACAAGCATGGTAAGCACGAGCGTCCAGAAAGATCTCTGCGCGCAAGTGACTGCAAATCGGATTCGCCGCGACGCATAAAGTGCAAGCGGCAACCAGCTGACGCCCGCGACAAGTGAATAATTGGCGCTCAGCGAAAACATGTAGCCACTGAAGGCGAACGCCATACCGGCACACGCAGATGCCGCAAATCCCAGACCGAGACTTTCGGCCAGAAGCGCACCACCTACGGCGGCAACAACATGATGAATAATCTGTTGAGTCGATAGGCCCTGGCTGTAAGTTTGAACCGCATATAGAAGCGACGGTGGATAAAGAAACGACGGCGATGGAAGAGCAAACTGAGGCATGCCGAGGTAGAGAAACTGATTCCACAAAGGCAAACGCCCATGTTTGTAGGCATCACCTATAAAGCTGCAAAACGGCTCAAAAAACAAATGATGATCGGACGACACATAGACTCGTCCGGCAAAAAGGAAAGGGTAGTAGTGCGCCAATAGAAGCACAACTAGGAGCGCCAGAAACAAGCCATAGCGAATCGGGCGGCTCAATTTGATTGGTTCACCAGTTGGCTCACTAGTAGGTTCTCTAGAAGATTTATCCAGACCGACCAGCAAACTCATCTCACTGATATTGCCAAGTTAATGGGTCAGACTCGCTGTACCGGCAATTTCAGCATTTCTCTTGAAGGGTGAGGCTTCCTCGAGCAGACTGACCGGAGACGCTTCCGTTGAAGGTTGAGCGATCAATGGTTTGACAGCTTCCTTCGAAAACTTCATTACAGGGTCGACGGCAACAGTGCCGGTCGCCACTATCACGATCAAGCACATGACCAGTGCCAATGCCGGAGCCTCTTGCGGGCTGTCGATATAGGCTTTCTCTTTAGGCATGGCTTCGACGAGCGCAGACGGTTTGTCGACAATCATTTTGATCACTACTTGAGTGTAGTAGTAGATCGCCGGTACCGATGTTGCCAGTGCTACAAAGATCAAAATTGCGCCCAGTGGAATTCCACCGATTGGCGTTTGAATCGAAGAGCCGGCCCAGAAGACGAAAATCTTGGCAAAGAATCCGGCAGGTGGAATTGGCAGACCGGCCAGATTGAGCAAGCAGATTGACATACCCAGGCAAAGAAGAGGACGCTTGCGGATTAGTCCGGCATAATCGTCGATCTTGTCGCTGCCGGTTTCATTGCTAAATAGAATGGCGCCGGCGAATGCTCCCAGATTCATGAAGCCGTAGACGACGATGTAATACATCATCGAGCCCAGCCCTTCATGATTGATAGCCAACAACCCGATCATTATGTAGCCAACATGAGCAATTGATGAATAGGCAAGCATTCGCTTGAATGACTTCTGCGCGAGCGCAACGAGATTGCCGACCACCATGGATAGAATTGCCAGCGCACTTACAACAATGATCCAATCTTGAGACTGTTTTCCGAAGACATCGAGGAGTAAGCGCAATGCCACCACAAATCCGCCTGCTTTCGAACCGATGGAAAGGAAAGCAGTTACCGGTGTGGGAGCGCCTTCATATACGTCAGGAGTCCACATGTGGAAAGGAACCAGCGACAGCTTGAAGCCGATTGCACTCAAAAGCAAAATCAGAAGAAAAACGCTGCCCATCATTTCAGTGGGCGAAGACATCGGCATTTCCAGTCGTTCTTTAATCGCTTGAAAACTCGTAGAACCTGTCAAACCATAGAGGAATGAAAGACCGTACAAAAGCGTGGCTGTTGTAGCGGCAGTGGAAAGTAGGTATTTCAAAGCGGCTTCGCTGCTGCGAGCGTCTGTCTTTGAAAAACCGGCCAGAATAACGCAGCAGATACTCAAAGTTTCCAAACTGACGAAAAGCATGATCAAATCAGTGGAGCCAGCCAAGAGCATTACCGACAAAACGGCCGTCAGCAAAATCGCATAAAACTCACCGCGGTTTCGTCCCAGGTGATGCTCGTAGCCCACCGTCATCAAAACAACAATCGCGCCGACCATACAGACAAGCAGTCCAAAGCTCGTGGTCAATTGGTCGACTGTGAACAAACCGTTGAACAGAGGGAAGGAAGTACTTGACCAGGAACGCATCAAGAACCACATTGCAGAGGTCAAGCCGAGCAAGGCGAAAAACGGTGTCCATTCTTTC
The DNA here is from genome assembly GCA_013823055.1 of Cyanobacteria bacterium DS2.3.42. Taxonomy (GTDB): domain Bacteria; phylum Cyanobacteriota; class Vampirovibrionia; order Obscuribacterales; family Obscuribacteraceae; genus QKMZ01. Next base: position 7,732 of record PNLN01000023.1, on the reverse strand, counting down.
GCCTTAGGAACAAACAAATTCCAGACCGCGGTCAAAAGAATCGCCACCACAAGGCATATCTCAGGCAGGAGAAAGTTGATGCAAATGGCGTACTGCTGCAAATCGTTCATCTAGGTGTCGTCCGTTAAAATCGTTTCGAAAGAAAGCTTGCTCTCAAAAACCCGTGAATTAAGTCCTCTAATTCTACAAAGGCGGGCCTCGCGCTCCCAAAACAATCGCTTATATTCAGCTCATAAAGGCAGCACAAAAATGCATCCCCGGGCTGGGCAGCGAGAAATACTTGAGCGTTGTTACGCCAATTAACAAATTCTGAGATGGAGGCAGGCTTTGAACTGGGCGCTATATTCTTGATGGGTCCAAAAGTGAAACTGGGAGCGTTTTTTGCATCTGAAACATATGCGAAAGTCCTATAGATGAGCTTACGGAACACATTTGGTTAGGCTCACGTCAACAAGCTGGTAACCTGATTAGCTGTAGGACCGTACCCAGTTCAGGCGTTTCCGGTAATATAATTGATACAAGAGGTTACTCGAATTGGTGGAATCAAAAGGAAGCTCTCAGCCCGAATCGCCCAAGCGCTGTCTTCTTGCGCTGGAGGACGGTGAGACATTTACCGGCATCGCGTTTGGAAAAGCAGGAACAACAACTGGTGAGTTGGTGTTCAACACAAGCTTGAGCGGTTACCAGGAGATCATGACTGATCCCAGCTATGCCGGGCAGATAGTCACTCTCACTTACCCTGAGATAGGCAATTACGGAACCAATGACCAGGACGTCGAATCAAGGCAGATTTTTGCCCGCGGTCTTGTAATCAGGCATTTAAGTAGACGTTACAGCAATTGGCGCGCCACAGCCTCGCTCTCGGAGTTTCTCGAAGCACAGGGGATCCTCGGCATTTCAGATGTCGATACTCGGGCAATAACGCGCCACATTCGCGATAAAGGGGCAATGCGCTCGGCGATGTCGACAGAGATTCTAGATCCAGAAAAGTTGATCGCACTTGCTAAATCATCCAGCGAGATGGAAGGCGCCGACCTCACTGACGAAGTTTCAACGAAAGAACCTTATAAGGTCGGAGTGGGCAAATACAAAGTTGCCGTCATGGACTTCGGAGTCAAGAAGAGCATTCTCGACCAGTTGGCAGCCCGTGATCTGGCACTGACTGTCTATCCAGCTTCAGCCACAGCGGACAAGGTACTTGCCGACAAGCCTGATGCTGTTTTTCTGTCCAACGGTCCTGGAGATCCGGCCGCCTGCGCCGGAGTTTTGAACGAATTGCCGAAGCTGATCTCGGCTGGACTGCCAATCTTCGGCATTTGCCTTGGACACCAGCTTCTTTGCATCACAATGGGTGCTCAAACGTACAAATTGAAGTTTGGCCATCGCGGCGGCAATCAGCCGGTTAAGGACCTAATTACAGGCAAGGTCGAAATCACCTGCCAAAATCACGGTTTTGCCGTTTCAGAAGATAGCCTTCCTGAGTCGCTGGAGCTCACGCATGTGAACCTCAACGACCACAGTGTCGAAGGTTTCCGCCACAAGACTCTACCTATATTCGGTGTGCAATATCACCCGGAATCAAGCCCCGGTCCCCATGACGCCAACTATCTTTTCGAGCGCTTTTTCGACCTTATCGAATCCCATCGAAAAGTGAGCGTTTGATTTGTATAAACTGGCAATTTTTGACTTTGACGGCACCCTTGTCGATTCTGCGCCCGGAATCATTGACGTTATGAGGCAGGTCGTCGATGAGTACGAACTGCACGAAGACATTCTTACCAAGTGGCGCGATTTAGTCGGCGTACCGCTCGGCAAGCAGATGGAAATAATTTTCCCAAACCACTCGGAAGATTTTTGGCAGGAAGTAGCCGATCGTTACCGGGCCATCTACGATGGCAAAACAATCGAGATTTGCCCACTCTTCCCTGATTTGATATCGATGCTCAACAGTTTGAGAGATGCCGGCATCAAAATTTCGATTGCTTCATCCAAGCGCCGTCCTCTTATAGAAGTAGTGCTCGACCATCATGAATTGGCGCACTATTTCGAGGTGGTAGTGGGTGCTACGGACATTACCCACCATAAACCTCATCCGGAGTCGGTCCATCACACGATAAAACTGCTGGGCGTCCAACACGCTGACACTGTGGTAATCGGTGACAGCATCTACGACCTGGATATGGCGCGTAACGCAGGTGTTGACGCTATTGGCGTGACTACCGGAATCCACAGTCGAGATATTTTGAGTACAGCCCAACCCCTTTACATCGTTGACTCACTTGACGAGGTGACGAGAATAATTCTTAACGGTCGAAGCCAGAAACTGGCTTGATTCCGTGAGAACTCGCTGCGATTTGGCGAAACTTTTTTAACGGGACTTCGGGACCAACTTACAACCTCCTGTCGTCTGTTAATATAGGCAGTTCTTAAGAGCCGCACACCTGCCGTTTTCAGGTGTCCTATATGCAATTGACTACCGTTTCGGCGGCTAAAGAAAGAGCAAGTTGACAAGAATTTTCCACTGCCAAAGAAAAATTACTGCAGGCACTTTGTGCTTGCTGATGTCGGCGGCAATTGTGCCTGCGCACTGTTCGTTTGCCCAAGCGGCAGATGCCGGTAAGTCTCCGCAAGTCCAAACTGAAGTTCAATCTAAAATTCAAAACTCGCAAGACAGCACCGTAGATGGTGACAAACCAGCGGCAGCAGAAAAAATCATCGTCAAGCCGGGAATTCCGATTACGGTGTCGATGCAAACCGAAGATCTGGTTCCCACTGACGATCCGGAATTAGCGAAGAAGCAAGTTGATGCCTACCCGGACAGCGCCGAAGCAAGCTTTATCTATGCTGTTTCACTGACGCGCACCAGCAGAGTTGAAGAAGCACTCAAAGAAATTAGAAGAGCCAGACGCCTGGCTGAAAAAGAAGGCGGTCCGCAGTATTTTGACAAGATGATCGCTTCCTATGAAGAGATGGTAAAGAACTATCCTGACGAAAACCGTGTTCGCTACGGGCTTGCCTGGGCTTATTACATGAAGGCCTATTTGGTCGCCAGGCAGTCAAAAAAGCAACAAGAATATTTGGAAAAACTCAAACAAGCAGCCGCTGCAAAAGATGCCGCTGCATCGAACAAAGACGGTAAAGCAGCGCCAAATTGGCTGAATGCCTGGGCGACGCCATACATGCCCAAGGACAAAGACGGCAATGCTATTAAGATTCCGGAATTAAAAACAGGCGCTGAGGCCCCTCATATTAAAGGAGCGCTTGAACAATCGGCACCGTCTGTAGTACCAGAAGTTAAAAAATACTACCAGGCAGCTCTAAGTAATCTTGATGAGTTGATCAGAAGAAAACCTGATGATGTCTGGGCTATAGCTTATCGAGCGCATCTAAATCTGGAGTGCTCTGGCGATCTGGATTCTTCCATGGCGGTGTGGAAAGAATGTGCGCAACGCTTTCCAGACAACCCGGCGGCATATTTTTTCCTTGGCGAAGGCTATCTAAAACAAGGAAACTTGAAAGAGTGTTTGAGCAATATTTCACGGGCAATCGCGCTGAGAGGGTTGTCTAAATAGACCATGGGCGGACTTTTCAAAAAAATCTTCAGTAAGGGCACGCTCAAATTATTAGCGGCTTTATCCATTCCAACTTGCCTGATCTACTTCTGGTATTACTCCAACGAACAAGCTCGCATCGAAATGGAATCCTACCAAAAGGAACAGAAAGCAAATCCGATGCAAGACAAAGTAACCATCGAGAATTATGAATTAAAGGAAGTCGACGATGGCAACCACGTACGGTGGCAACTCGTAGCTGACTTAGGAACGATGCATGCAGCCACAAAAGACGTTAATTTGGAAAAAGTGAAGGTCGAATATTTCGATGGACCTAAGCTTAAAATGCGTTTAAGGGCACCGTTCGGTTTAGCTAATGAATCAACACGTAAAGTCAGACTTGACGCCGATAAGCAGGCTCGCGTCATCGCTGAGGGCGAGGAAGGCAAAGGTCGCATGGAAGCTTCCAAAGTGGAGTTAACTAAAAAAAATCAGTTTGAAGCTACAGGTGGTGTTAACATCGACATGCCCGGGGTAGCCAAGGTGACTGGAAACCACGCACTGGGTGAATTCGGGAAGGGCGGAATCCAGAAATTACGGATCATCGGCAACACTCATTCAGTCGTATCTATGTAAATCAAAGAAGTTTATTAAAAGGCGCATTAATTGCGACATTTGGCAGGAACCCGGAAAACCCTAGAATCGGAAACTCGTTTTGAGAAAGCAAAGCCCTAGACTGAAAAATTCCACGACCCTATTGGCGGCCGCTCTCATTCTGGCGGCGCCGCTTCAGGCTAATGCCCAGTTTAATATCGGAGCCGATGACGGCGGCGGCACAATCGATATTCAAGCCAACGAACAAGAATTTGCAGACGACCATGTAATTGCCCGTGGCAATGTGCGCGTGATTTACAAAGACAGCATTATTGACGCACCGCTGGCGACACTATACAAAGACGCAGCGGGTAAACCACAGCGCGCTATCTTTACTGGTCATCCGCGCCTGAGACAGGGACAAAATCTGATTCACGCAGACAAACTCACCTTCGAAATGGCGTCTTCGATCATCATTGCCGAAGGCAACGCTCATTCTGAGGTTATCCCTCAAGATGGTTCCAACGCCACTAAGGCTTCGAAGAAAGCTGATGCCAAAGCCGCGGGCAAGAAAGCACCTGTAAAAGTAACCAAAACCGACATCGCCACTGAAGAAAGTCCCGATGGGGATACTACAGGCGAAGCAACCGTGGCCACGGACGTAGAGCCGAAAGCAGCTCCTGCGCCAGTCAAAGACAAAGCACCGGTCAAGCAAGACAAAATCATTACCGACGCAGACAGACAACAATACAACCGCACAACCGGTCAATTCGACGCAACAGGCAATGTGAGGGTAAAAACGGGGGACATCTTCGTCAAGTCGGACAAGCTAAAGCTTGTATACGACGCGGAGCAGAAACCGGAGACGGCGCTCTTTACAGGGAACGTGAAGGCAACGCAAAACGCGAACTGTACGGAAGCCGACCTGATGACTTACTTCCTAACAACGAAGCGATTACAGGCGACAGGACATGTGAAATCAACAGTGGTTCAGACTAAACAAGCTGAAGCCACTAAAAAGGGGGGCCCGTTCATCGCCTTTAACGCAGGAGCAGCCCAAAAGCCTGTGAAGCCGGCCACGCCTGTTATAGACCCTTCCCAACAAGCCCCTGTATCAGATTCGAATCCCGAAGACATAGCCGGCACAGCTCCTGAACCAGCTCAAGCAGATCCAATAGTGATCTTTTCCGATTCGCAGGACTACAGCGAAAATACCGGTCGCAGCACTGCAGACGGCAACGTAAAACTCTTCTACCAGGACACCATCGGCGTTGCTCCCAAAATGGTCATGGTCAAAAATCTCGAAACCGGACAAACTGAAAAAGTGCTCCTCTATGGGCGTTGCCAGATTACCCAGACAGGTAAACGCTGGATAGCAGATCGCATCACTTATACGGTTGCCGACAACAAAGTAATCGCCGAAGGCAATACCAAAGCATTTATCCTCCAAAACGGTCCCAAGGGACCGAAGGGACCGATTGCACCAAACCAGGTCAAGCCGACCACTGGTCCAATGTTCGCCATGCCAAAGAACACGCTTGCTAACGAAGAACCCAAAAAAGCGTCCGGCAATACCAAGCTGAGCGCCCGCGAGGTGGATATCCCCAAATGACAGCAGCTGCAATCAATCGAACCAGCGTAGCAACAAAGACGCTGACCGTAGAAAACTTGCAAAAGACATATGGCGGCAGGCGAGTCGTTGACGGCGTCAGCTTCCACGTCTCCCGTGGTGAAATCGTCGGTTTGTTAGGCAGAAACGGCGCCGGTAAAACCACTTCATTTGATATGGTTTTGGGTTTGGTCAAGCCTGAGCGCGGTCGGATCGCCATGGGCGACAAGGAAATGACCAAGAAATCTATTCATGAACGGGCTCGTATGGGTATCGGCTACCTGCCGCAAGAAAACTCGATTTTCAGAAAGCTGACCTGCAAAGACAATATTCGCCTTGTTCTAGAAATGCGCAAAATGAAAAGACGCGAGCAAAACGAGCGCATTGACTGGCTCTTAGAGCAATTCGGATTGACTCACCTGGCTAACATGACTGCAGTGGCACTCTCCGGCGGTGAAAGACGACGCCTGGAAATTGCGCGCTGCCTGGCCATCGAGCCTGAGTTCATACTCTTGGACGAACCATTCACAGGCGTCGACCCGATCTCGATTGTAGACATTCAGGGTCTGATCCGCAGGCTCAGGGACGAATGGAATATGGGCGTTTTGATCACCGACCACAACCCGCGCGCCACTCTTAAAATTACTGACCGCGCATACCTAATCGACTACGGCAAAATTCTTGTCGCAGGAACGTCGCAAGAAGTAGCTGACAGCCCTGTGGCGCGCAAACAGTATCTTGGAGAGGACTTCGTTCTATGATCGGCGGCATGAAACTTCTCGACCGTTATATTGCCAACGAGTTCTGGCAGCCACTTTTGTTCGGTATCGGCATTGTCACAGGCGTCTGGTTCGGTGCGGATCAATTGAAGACTATCTTCAATTTGATTATGCGCGCCGGCGTTCCTATCAATATGGCTATGACGATTCTAGGCTTGCACTTGCCGGAAATCATCGTCATGACGATTCCTATCGGTGTTTTGCTCGGTACTTTGCTTGTTTTCAACCGACTATCCAGTGATTCCGAAATCATCGCTATGCGGACCAGCGGAGTTTCGTTTTACAGAATCATGGTGGCACCTCTGCTGTTTGGCTTGATGACGAGCATTGCCAGCTTTGGCGTCAATGAATGCATCGTTCCAGTCGCCAACAGAACATCGAAAAAACTCGAATTTCTGGCCCTCTATAAATCAGAACTTCCCTCAGGGCAAGCCAATTTCACGTATATGGAACGGGGAAAGGATTTGAACCTGAACCGGATTTTCTACATTGGATTGTGCAATGGAAAACATCTGTACAACGTGATCATCCTTGATTTCACGCGCGACAAACTCGTGCAGATTATCAGCGCGGCATCAGGAGTTTGGAATCATGGCGAATGGATTCTCAGCGAAGGACGTACTTATGTGCTGGCCGGCAACAGCGACATCACTCGCATTTTGCAGTTCAAAAAACTGACTCTGCCCGGCATCATGAACGTACAGAAGGTGATAGATACCGGCAAAATCAATCCCAAAGAAATGAATATGTGGGAATTGGGCAATTACATCAGTTTGCTCAAGGAATCGAATGCAGTGTCAAATGACCTTATGGTCCGCTACTACCAGAAGTTCTCTCAACCGCTTGCCTGTTTGATCGTAGCTCTTGCCGGAGCACCGCTGGGACTTTTGGCACGACGGTCTCGAAGCAACCTTGGTCTGATTTATTCTGCAGTCGTCGTTTTTATCTACTACGTCCTGCAATCTACCTCGGGAGCGTTGGGGGAAGCAGGACGAATTCCTCCGATGTTGGCCGCCTGGTTGCCCAATATCTTCGTGGGGACACTCGGTCTAATCATTCTGTGGTTTAAGAGTCGTTAATAAAGAAGGCTCGAAACCCCTTTACAACAAATATATTCAGCCTCTTGGCAATTATGTCAATTGCGCTGTAATTCGTGAATTCCGTATTGACTCCGGGATCGAACGATATTACTCTTGGCT
>PNLN01000201.1 GCA_013823055.1 Cyanobacteria bacterium DS2.3.42 | reverse complement strand
AAAAAAATTAGCGGCTCTGGCAGCACTGCTTACTATTCTTTCTGCTCCGGCAACAGGATTGGAAGCAAAAGGTCTCTTTTCAAAAGACAAGAATAAGTTAGCTCAGGCTCAAGGGGTAACAACTCCAAGTGGCTTGAAATATCAGGATACGGTAGTCGGCAATGGACCTGCTCCACGCCAAGGTCAAAAGGTGTCGGTGCATTACACCGGTTGGCTCACCAACGGCTCAAAATTCGACAGCTCACGCGACCGTGGACAACCCTTCCAATTCACTTTGGGACGTGGTGAAGTAATCAAAGGCTGGGATGAAGGCGTTGCTTCTATGAAAGTCGGCGGCAGACGCAAACTCACTATTCCTTCCGACCTCGGATATGGTCCTAGAGGAATGCCACCAGTAATTCCTCCGAACGCCACGCTAGTATTCGATGTTGAACTGTTAGGCATTCAATAGTTTTTCGCTGAATACAGGTTTTATGAAATTCGAAATCTGATTTGAAATTCAAAACTAAACTCAAAAAAACTTTTGGATCTGATTTAAGGAGAAGAAAAAGTTGACTCAAGCACAAGAAGTAACAACTCCAAGTGGATTGAAATATCACGATGACCAGGTCGGCAATGGAGCAGCTCCCAGTCAAGGGCAGAGAGTATCGGTACACTACACGGGATGGCTCACCGACGGTACAAAATTCGACAGCTCACGTGACCGCGGACAACCGTTTCAATTTACGTTGGGACGTGGCGAGGTAATCAAAGGCTGGGACGAAGGCGTAGCTTCGATGAAAGTCGGCGGCAAACGCAAACTCACCATTCCGCCCGAACTTGGTTATGGAGCCAGAGGCGCTGGTGGAGTGATTCCTCCAAATGCCACATTGGTTTTCGATGTTGAACTACTAGACGTCAAATAGTTTTTCACCGTTCGAAAACTAAATTTGAAAATTCATTTGGATCGGATCGAAAGGTCCGATCCAATATTTTTCGAAACTCAAATACTGCAAACGAACAAAGTCCGTAAATCTTGAGGAATTAAAATGGAACGCGTCAATTACGCCAGTGGCACGAAGTGGGAACCGATAGTGGGGTATTCGCGCGCCGTGCGCGTCGGAAATCAGGTAGCCGTTTCGGGCACTACTGCCACCAATAGCGAAGGCGAATTGGTTGGCGTGGGAAGCGCACACGACCAAACCGTTCAGATAATTGAGAACATCAAAACAGCATTGACGGGTGTTGGCGCTTCACTAAAGGACGTGGTGCGCACGCGAATATATGTCACCAATATAGAAGACGACTGGGAAACAGTCGGCAGAGTCCACGGTCAGTTCTTCAGCGAAATTCGACCCGCTACATCAATGCTGCAAGTAAGCCGACTGATATCAGACGACATTCTTGTCGAGATTGAAGCAGACGCGATTCTAGGCGACAACTAATTGAGCACCGCGGACAGTGCCGCATTGCTGTCAATAGTTTGATACCTAAGATTAAGTTGAAGCTTAAGTTGTTGCGGTAAGGACGTTGTTGCAGCCCTTATCTTTAGCCTCTATCAGCGCTTCGCATGCAGCTTCCAGCAAGCCTTGCGGATCGTTGCTGTGCTGCGGGTAGCTGGCCACTGCAAGTGTTGCTGTGATCTTAATCGGTTTGCCCGTCTTAGGATCCTTCACTTCCAGCATCGAGATTCTTCGTCTGACTCTCTCTGCCACCACCATGGCGCCATCGGCGTCGGTCTCGTGCAATACGGTGACCAACTCTTCACCGCCCCAGCGGGCCGGCATGTCGATTTCCCGTACCGAACTCTTCAAAATTTTGCCAACTTCAATCAGCACTTCGTCGCCGACTTCATGCCCATAACGCAGATTGATATCGCGAAGGTGATCGATATCGATAAGCATCAGAGACAACGAATAGCCCAATCTCAAAGCGCGCTTCATCGAATGTGTGAGGTGCTCTTTGAAGACATGACGATTCGGAAGATTCGTCAGCACGTCCGTACCCATAAGCTCTTGCAGCCTGGCGTCGGAGTTTGAGAGTTGATGTCTGAGACGATCAATCTCGCGCTCTTTCTCTTTGATGCCGCGTTCGAGCTGAACAATCTGGCCCTGCATCTTTCTCAGCTGTCCTTCCACCTGGCGGTGGCGGGATGTGCCATGAAAAGATTGCAGCATTTGAGTCAAGTGGGCTTTCATCAATATCCCCCTGCGGTTCCCTGCCAGAGAACTGCAAACCTGCCTTACCAGACCTTATATAGATCTTGATCCTGATCCTCTTTTTATATAGAGGATATAAACTCGACTACATCAGGTTTTGATCTAATCAACAGAAGTATATTAGTACGAATTAGGATTCAGATCCAGTTTTCAGGGGGGAAAACCGGGGGCTTATTTAATCAAAGCCCTGGAAAGCTCTTTGCTGTTGTGGTCTATCAATATTAGATAGTACTCACTCTTCCCTTTGTCGATGTTATACGTAACAATCGCCTTTTCTTGGGTGTTTGGCGGGATTATCTTCTTCAATTGCACGTGATTTGAAGGGGAAAGAAACTCCGGGAAGTACCTCTGGCCCAGGTTCGTAGTCACGACGAAATCCCTGAAACTGTACTGCCGTTTGGTTTCATTGATGAATGTGAAATCGACTTTGAGCAGTTGGGCCTTCTTGTCTCTCTCATCCGGTAAAAACCAAAATTTATTGACGTTGATGACCGCGTTCCTTATTGGGGGCGCCTTCTGATACGACGGAAGAGCCTTGATATTGAATCCGGGAAGTGAAATGGGTTCGACCGTTTTCAATTTGATTACGTCACCAGGGGTGATGCTTCGAATTTCGCCTTGCCTGCGGGCCGCTTTGAAGGCGCCATATGCTGCGCCTGCAGCAGCTGTCGAACCAGGGACGATACCATAGGACGCTACAGCGACCGGAATGCCTCCCATTTTCAGGCCCAACAAACCACCTTTGATTGCGTTTTTGGTGACAATGGCCGTATCGATCAAGGCAACTTTAGCCACAGCCTTCAGCGCATGGTCCTTTGTAGAGAATTTGGCGGGGAAAGCTAATTCAATATCGCCGTTCGGACTAATCAATTTGTCGAATGTCACTTCAATATAGCCATCGCGAGAGTGGCGTTTTTGACCAGTAGCCTCAGTCACCAATCCGCGTATAAACCAGCCTTCCGGGAGCATTACCCGGCTTCCATCCTTCACATCAATGGAAACTTTTGCAAGGATTTCCTCGCCCTTTTGACTGACTTCAGAATTTAAAAAGCAATTCAGAGACAAATTCACATCCACCCCCGGCGGTATCGTCTGAACGACACCATCCAGGATTGGAGAACGATCAGATTCGTGAATTACCGTACCTTGCAGCAATTTGCCCTTCGCGTCTTTGGCACTGCCTGACGGGGTTTGCGCTGGCGAAGCAGCGGCATGTTCTGTTGCTGCTGGAGTTTTTTCTGAATGCTCTTGCGGCGTCGCGGTAAGTGTTTTATCGACTGCCGTATTTGTTTTTTCCGCTGTAGTATGTGTTTTTTCCGCTGCGGTATGTGCTTTTTCCACAGCGGTCTGATTTTTTTGGGCATTTTGAGCAGCAGCCGAAACTGGCACCGAAAATGGTGCCTGCACCAAAAGGATTGCAGCCGATAAATATAGAGCCCGCTTGTGCATGCGCATCTTATCTGTTCTTGCTACGGGCAAGTTCAACATTGAATAAATCTCTCCGGACAAAACTCAGAGCTTGCGAGTAAGAATTTCCTTTAGCTGCTCGAAAAAGGACTTCTTCGGTCTGTTCATCTGTTGAGTTTGGGATTTTTCTCGTGCCAAAGCCTTCACTTTCGCTTCCAAATTCTTTGCTTCTGCGTTTTTAGGATCGTTCCTGAGTGCCGATTGCACTTCAGTCATAGCCAGTGTTTTCCAGCCTCTAGCCAGGTAAACCTCGGCTAACTTGTTGTGATATCTGGGATCCGTCGGCACCAGCCGAATTGCTTCCTTAAGGGCGGTTTCCGCTTCTTTGTAATTACGCCTGCGGAACAAATCGTCCGCCCTGCTCAAATGTTTGTTCGCCCATTTGATATTGATGTTCTCTTCTTCGGTTTCGTTCCCGGGAATTTGAAAATTGCCGGTCGAACTGAGCGGAGCGTCTGTTGTAAGACCTTCTCCGCCCTCTGAGCTGTCCCCGCTGACGGCCGAGAGGTTGGTCTGAGAGTGGCGCTTACGGGTGAGCATACGCACAGCGTCATACTCAGCACGGCGCTCGGCGTCGCTTAAAACGTCATGGGCGCGCGAAACTTTGGCAAATTCACTTTGCGCTAGCAACCGCTTTTCAGCGTCATTGGGAAAACGATCAGGATGGAGCTTTTTGGCAAGCGCTAGGTAAGCCTTGCGGATCTCTTCCTGGGAAGCGGATTCCTCAACGCCGAGGACCGCGTAATAGTCTTCCTCGAACTCCTGCATCCTATTAACTTTGCAACTCTAGTCGATGACTTCATATCTTAAGCCCTAAGAGCCCTTTCTAGCCAGATGCAGCGTGGTTTTTAACGACTTTAGACAAACAAGAACACAATCCGAGGCAACTTTCCAAGTGACCAATTACAGACATAAAGACAGGGGCGCCCTAATGTGGCCGATCTGCGACGAATTCCAAGCGGCAAAACCCGCTTATAAATAAATTGTGGATAAATGAATGTGCCTTAACTAAAGCTTCCATAATCAAATTGTGGCGGCTTGTAAGGCAACAGCAGAACGGCTGTTTCTGACGCAACGTTTTTCGGGATCTCTGAGCAACGGGTGTTTTTTATGAACCTTGAGAAATTCACGCACAAAGCGCAAGAGGCAATCACCAATTGCAGAACTCTATTGGCACGCTTTGGACATAGTCAGGTTACGCCTGAACATGTGCTGCTCTCTCTTATGGAGCAAGAAGAGGGCGTCGCGGTCAAAATCCTGGAACGGCTCGATATTAACCAAAAGGAAATTATCGAGGACGTCAGCAAATATTTGAACAACCAACCCAAGGGTTCGGCTCTGACGGTCCAGAAGGATGAAATCCACGTTTCGCACCAGTTGATGCGCTTGCTTGAATCCGCCAATCGCGAAGCTGAAAAACTCAAAGACGAGTTCATCAGTGTCGAGCACATTTTGCTTGCCATCTCCGATGACATCAAGACTCAAGCGGGAAGCATACTCAAGCAACACGGCGCCACTCGCGACCAAATTCTCAGAGTCCTTACACAAATTCGCGGTAAGCAGCGAGTCACCAGCCAGGACCCGGAAGCCACCTATGAAGCGCTCGCCAAGTACGGCAAAGACCTGACCGAAGCAGCCGCCAAAGGCAAACTCGATCCGGTAATCGGCAGAGACGAAGAAATTCGGCGCGTAATGCAGGTGCTATCGAGGCGTACGAAAAACAATCCAGTGCTTGTCGGTGAGCCCGGTGTTGGTAAGACCGCTATCGCTGAAGGGCTGGCAATTCGCATTACAAAAGGCGATGTGCCGGAAGGCTTGAAGGACAAAAAACTAATCGCCCTGGATATGGGTTCGTTGATCGCCGGCGCGAAATACCGCGGCGAATTCGAAGAGCGACTGAAAGCAGTATTAAAAGAAGTCATTGAAGCGGAAGGCGAAATCATTCTCTTCATTGACGAATTGCATACAGTGGTTGGCGCAGGATCAAGTGGCGAAGGTTCAATGGATGCGGGCAATCTGCTGAAACCGCCGCTGGCACGCGGAGAATTACATTGCATTGGCGCCACCACTGTCGATGAATACAGAAAACACGTTGAGAAAGATCCGGCACTAGAACGTCGCTTCCAAACAGTAATGGTGGAAGAGCCTTCCGTTGAAGAATCTATATCGATTCTTCGCGGTTTGAAAGAGCGCTATGAAGTTCACCACGGCGTACGCATCAAAGACTCAGCGTTGGTGAGCGCCGCGGTCCTTTCGCATCGCTACATCACGGACAGATCTTTGCCCGACAAAGCGATCGACTTGATCGACGAAGCGGCCGCAAGAATGCGAATTGAAATCGATTCGATGCCAAGCGAGTTGGACGAATTGGAAAGACGCCGCATTCAACTGGAAATTGAACGTGAGGCGCTGAAAAAGGAAAAGGACAATGCGTCCAAAGAACGGCTTGAAAAAATCGAGCGAGAAATTGCCAACATTCAAGAGAAAGCAGATGGGCTCAAGGCTCAATGGCTGTCGGAAAAGGAAGCAATCGGTGAAATCCAAACGCTGAAAGCGGACATTGAAGCGACGAAACTTTCGATCGAGCAAGCAGAGCGCGCTACGGATTTGCAGAAAGCTGCAGAACTGAAATACGGGAAATTGCGCGAACTAGAACAAAAATTGAAAGCTGCCGAAGCACCACTTAACACCAAGCGTGGTGGCAGGCTCTTGAAAGAAGAAGTCGATGAAGAAGACATCGCCGAAATTGTTTCTAAATGGACTGGCGTTCCGGTGACCAAACTTCTGGAAGGCGAAGTGCAGAAATTGCTGCGACTGGAAGAGCACCTGCACCAGCGCGTGATCGGTCAGCAAGAAGCTATCGAGGTCGTAGCAAACGGCGTCAGGCGCGCCAGAGCCGGACTTAAGGATCCAAACAGACCGATCGGCAGTTTCTTATTTCTGGGACCGACCGGTGTTGGTAAAACAGAACTGGCAAAAGCCCTGGCTGAGTTTCTCTACGATGACGAGTCGGCGATGGTTCGCATCGACATGTCCGAGTATCAAGAACGCCATACCGTGGCGCGTTTGATCGGGGCACCTCCAGGCTACATCGGTCACGATGAAGGTGGACAGCTCACCGAAGCGGTGCGACGAAGGTCGTATGCTTGCGTGCTTTTCGACGAAATCGAAAAAGCCCATGCCGATGTTTTCAACGTACTCCTGCAAGTGCTCGATGAAGGTCACCTGACCGATTCGCGCGGACGGCATGTCGACTTCAAAAACACAGTCATCATTATGACGTCGAATATCGGCAGCCAACACATCCTGGACTATCAGCTCAAATCAGCGGTGAGCGGCGATGACAGCTACCCGCAAATGCGCGACAAGGTTCTGGAAGCATTGAGAGAGCACTTCCGTCCGGAATTCCTCAACCGTATCGATGAGACGGTTGTATTCCACGCACTCACCGCAGAAGAATTGAAAAGCATTGTCGACATTCAGTTGGCGTATCTCAATCGAAGGCTGCTCGACCGTAAAATGGTTCTTGTTGCGACAGAAGCGGCAGAAGAATGGCTGGCCAAGACGGGCTACGACCCAATGTACGGCGCTCGCCCATTGAAGCGACTGATTCAGAAAGAAATCGAGAATCCGCTCTCCCTGCATATCCTGCAAGGGGACTTCATGGACGGCGATGCTATCACGGTCGACGCCGCACTGGACGGACACGGGCTCAGCTTCAAGAAGCACGGGACAACCATCCAACAGCGAGATGACGAGGCTGAGGAAGCAGAAGCCGAAAAGGCAACCGCCGCCTCATAAAGGCGATGCCTTGAGACTGCCGTAGGGGCGATGCCATGCATCGCCCGGTTCCAAATTAACCGGAGCATGCAATGAGCGACTAAGGTCTGCTGCTGCTCGCTGCGGTCCTGGACTTCTGATAGATGCCGACAATGGTCGGATGCTTCGAGCCCATTCGAATCGCATTGTAGGAATGGAAGTAAGCTTCCGCATAGCGACCTTTACCGTAAGCCACAACAGCTTTCATCTCATGACCGGCAGGACTGGCTGGACGCTTTTCCAGCATATAGGCGGCAACGCGCTCAGCTTTCGCCCAGTCGCCTTTTCGAGCGTATCCCCAGAAACCTTCAGTCATCGTCTTTTCGACTTCTTTCGGCTTGAGAACGGGGTGTGGATAGTTAACGGGCTTTGCAGCGATGTTCGTAACCGTCGCCTTGGGCGGCACAGGATCGCCGGTTTCGTGCAGAACCTCTCTCAGGCTATGTGCACGCACATTGGCCATCGTTTCCGGCTCGATATCCTTTTCATGCTTGTCGTAGTGATGGCTGCCATAGTTAACAAAACTGGCAACGTTGAAACTGGCATAGTTCACAAACGGCTGTTTTGCCATGCGCTCGTGCAGAATTACGTCAGTGGTTTTGAATGCTTCTTTGGGAACGTCGTGCCAGTCAGCAGGAATGAGCGAGGCGTTGGCGATGGCGTCATTGACGTGATTCTTGTAGACGAATTGCTTATCGAAGCCCTGAAGTTCGCTGCGAGCAATCTCATCTTGCGAATGGGTCTGAATATGGCGCATCTGCTCTTGCGCAAACAATGCCTTCTTCTGTGGCTCGGTGATTGAGTTATCGAGCCATACCCTGTGCAGGCGGTCGGCCAGGTCAAGCTCATGGTCAAGGTCGTTGGGGTTCCAGTAGCCCGGCATGCAGTGCACGACCGTGCCGTCTTTTGCCATGATGAACAACTGCAGGTTGCGCGGACCAGCTCCGTTGGTGGTCGTAACCGCCGGTCCGGTAGAAGGGTGAATGCCAGAATTGCCCGCATACGGGTCTTTCATGATGTTGCGGTAGCCGCAGACGAAGCGGTCACGCAATTTTGAAAGCACTGGTTCCTTAGAGAGCGACCCGGCTCTCAGGCTGTTTGCGGCAGATCAGGTATAGCCGTCGATATTGCCCAGCATGTGGACCCAGAGAATCGGCTTGCCCGAGGCGGCAGATTTGGCTTTCGCCTTCTCCAGAGAGGTCTCCCATGGAATCTTTGTAGCTGTAATGGCATTTTCAGTGCGAGCCTCGCAACTGCTGATGACGGCGTCCGTATCTCCCGCCTGGGCGGGGGTTGCGCCGAATGAGAGCGCCAAAAGTACGACAGCAAACGTCGACCGGTTGATTTGTTTTTTCATAAGTGAAGAGTCTTCAGCAGAAATTGCAGTTCTACCATTATGCACGCGGCACATAACCCGCACAATCTATTATTCCCAAATGAGCGTGAAGTCTAAGTGAGAGCTTTCAGTTCTTCAGCCATTGACTCAACCGTGTCATACCTCTGCCCGCAATCCAGCTGGGTCGCGTGGGCAACTACATGGTCCATTCCATTGCTCAGGCCGGCAACCAGCTTGCCGGGATGCGATTGCGAAATCGGCTCCGGATCAGCACCAGTCAGAAGGAAGTGCAGGGTGGCGCCGCACGCGTAAATATCGCTTTGACTGGTCGGCATGCCGCGAAATTGCTCAGGCGGCAAATATGCGTGTTTTCCAACCACAGTACCTGTAACGGTCGCCTCAACCTGCTGTGCCACATTGAAATCGATTAGCTTCAGGGTTCCATCTCTTTGCAAAATCAAATTATCAGGAGTGAAATCCCGGTGCACTACCGGCGGTGACAAAGAATGCAAGTAAGAAAGTATTCCACACATCTGAACTGCAAGTTCTTTGACTTGAGATTCTTTCATCGCACCGTTCTTCTCAACCAGCTCGCGAAGCGACATTCCGTCGATATGCTCGAGGACCAAGTAGGCTCTGTGATCCTCTACAAAAAAGTCGATCAACTTTACCACTCCATCGCTGTCGATTTGTTTCAATATACGAGCTTCGTTCTCGAAACTTTCCAGAGCGCTTTTTCTCACGCCGACATCGACATGGACAGGCAGAATGAACTCTTTCAATACGACAACTTGATCGCTGATATTGTCGTTGGATAAATAGGCAGAACCTTGTCCACCTACCCCGAGCGAATGCAAAACTCGGTATTTGCCTGCTTGAAGCAAACCACCTTCAAGCAGCGGCTTGAGGCGCTCACGCTTTGGTGGAGCGGCTAAAGCCTGCAACCACATTTCTGTATAGCTGTGATTGGCCGGAGGTTGCAAGCATTGATCGATCTCAGGCGAGCGAGGGACATTTGGTGCCCAATTTTGAATCATGGCAAGAATTTTTTCACGGTCTTCGATAGTGTCAAAAGCGCTCAGTTTGAGTTTGCTTACGGACCCGGAGTTCGAGCGAAAACACAAAAATTGGTCCAACGCCTGCGTTGAACCTAACGGTCGTTCAAGCTCAATCGAAGTCAAATTTCTCCAATCAATCTCTGCACCGTCACGAGCAAACTTCCCATGGCGCCAGAGAAGTTTCATTCCTTTGCGATTGAAAAGCAAATGAGTTGGTGCCTTGAAATAAACAAACAGCGGCACACCGACCATCACTGAAACGAACAGCAAAAATGATTTCAAAAACATTCCAGTGTTGTTTGCCATCGCTTGCGCAGCGGCTTTCGGCATGTGAGGATTGTTGAAGAGAGTGGAAGCGTTTAGCACATTATCAAATGCCCACATCGCGACATAAAGTCCAATGGCGATAACAGGCACAGAAATCCAGAGCAAAATCAACTGCGTGCCCTTAATCAAATCTCCGCCTGTGATGCGCTGCCTGATCCATCTCTCAATGGCAGCATAGGGTCTGTATCGAACAACGATGTCATCCTTTTGAACACCGGAAACTTTCGCTTTAACCGCAGACAATCTTGCGCTCAAGATCTTGAGATCGTCAGAGAATACCTGCCTCAGACACAAACTCAAATACAAAACACAGGAAATTTGCGATACCAGCCATAGGGGTATAAAGAAGAATGCTGAATTGAACAGAATTGGAAGCGCTGTCATTGCCAGTACCGGCAGCGCACCAATCGAGGTGGCGATTAGAGTCTTTAGCTTGTATCCTTTTTCGATTGCATGCGCCAGCACCAGAGGCCAGACACACTGTGAAAGCGACCAGAGAATCCAGAATGGGTCTAACCAACGATACGGGTAGTGGTAATCAGTGCTGATATTGCCATCGCCGTATAAGGGTACACACACCAGAGACAAGACTGAAATCAAAGTCACCGCCAACGGTGATAGAGGTGGTTTTGTCCCTCGTTTCATACCGATCACGTCACTAAGCCGCATCATGCAATAAGCGATGTAAACCTGCAGGGGCATTGCCAACCAGAGGTAGCGAGGCAGCCCGCCCGGCAAAAAAAATGCAAATGTCAAAACACAGGCTATCCCAGCGAAAGCGAAAAACAGACCGACAAAAGCTCGAGGCAGCATTGCCAACGGTTCGGAGGAGTCGTCGCCTTTGGACCGAGCAGACGGCATTGCTTGAGTTAGATCTCTTATGCTAGCATCGGCTTTCTCTTCATCGGAAACAGCAAGCAATTGTGCCGATGTGTCTTCTGGAGCAACCCTGAGTTCCGGAACGCCATTCAGCTCTTTCTCATCGACAGGCGTTCCCTTTTTCAGGAGTTGCTCTGCCAGACTTCCAGATCTGAGGTGCTCGCCCTCATCCATCAGGTGTGGTCCCCCATCGCAACAACACCACCGGCTGTAATGGATTCCTTAATGGCGACAAGCTGATCGACCGTCTCAGCGGCAGAAGCAACTCGATCCTCCGGTTCGAAAGCGCTTAGTTTTGCGACCAGCTGATCAAGTGCATCGGGAGTGTCATGTCTCAAAGTTTTTGGATGACTGATGGACAACGGCATCGGATCCCGACCGGTCAAAAGGTAGTAGATGGTTCCTCCCAGGCTGTACAAATCGCTTTCAGGGACGGTCTTTCCGCGCAATTGCTCTGGCGCAATGTAGGCTTGTTTTCCAACGACTGTTCCTGTTGCTGATCCGACAAATTGATTGGCGGCACCAAAATCTATAAGAACAAGTGCACCATCATTGCGCACCACCAAATTATCCGGCGTCAAATCGCGATGAACAATCGGCGGCAAATTGCCATGCAAGAAGGCAAGAATCGTAGCAGCTTCGATTGCCCAATCCAAGACTTTTACTACTTCCTGATCGGGATTTTGCTTAACGAACTGGCGTAAATCTTGTCCGCTTACATATTCTAAAATCAGATAATGGCGCTCGTCTTCCACAAAATGGTCCAACACGCGAGCGATATTCGGATGCACTAGCGTGGACAGAATTTTAGCCTCGCGATCAAGATGCTGCTCTGCTTGTTTCCTCGTTTCAGGATCAGCCTTAGCGTGCACCACTGCTTCCTTCAGCACGACCAGATCAGTTTTATTCATTTGCGCTAGATAAATCGCTGACAAGCCGCCAAATGCTAACTGTCTCACAATCTCGATGCGTCCAGTTTGCAACTTTTGACCGGGCTCCAGCGGCACGAATGTTGTCGGTGCAAAACGCCTCGAGAGCTCGTCTTCCCACATTTGTGTATAG
>PNLN01000208.1 GCA_013823055.1 Cyanobacteria bacterium DS2.3.42 | reverse complement strand
GACTGGAGGCCAATTTCCCCTGGACACTGGGCAAATCGCTCAAGACCTACGGAATCGCCTCTCTCTTCTACCTGGTCGGCACTGTCGTGCCAATGCTTCTGCTCTCGGCGCTCTTCAAGCTGCTTCTCAGCAACTTTCCGGAGCTTTTCACCAATTTGAGCGAGCAGGGTTTCCTGCTTATCGTGGTGATTATGGCTCTGGTCTGTTTCGTGACCGGCTTTGTCGCCGAACTCTGGTACATCAGGCGTAAATTGAAGTTGGAGAAATTCAGCTTCAAGAAGACGCTTGCGCTCAATCTCAACAGCCTGAATGGCAGTTGGTGGGCGGTTATCTGGAGGGCGCTGGTCGGCTTTGCTTTCGTTGTCGTCGTCACGCAGGTGGTGGAGCGGGCTTTGCCTGTCAGCCACGTGAGCGATCCGGCGGCGGAATTTGCCAAGTCGCTTTCAGGAATTCCGGCGCTGCTCTTTGTGTTTCTCGGCGTGGTCGTGGCACCGATTGTCGAGGAGATCGTCTTTCGCGGTTTTCTCTTCAATGCGTTGCGCACCTCATTCCGCGGTGACACGGCGCTTCGCTTCTTCCGCCATGTGGGATTGGGCGACCTGGCGGCATCGCTTACAAGCGGTCTCGTCTTCGGTTTATTCCACATGAACTTCATGCAATTCCCAGCTCTCAACTGGGCGGCGCTGCCCATCTACACAGTCACTGGAATGGTGCTTGCCGAGTCCTATCGGCGCTCCGGTTCGCTCTATGTGCCGATCTTGGTGCATGCGTTCAATAACCTCGCGGTTATGGCGCTGACGTACCTCGTTGTGACGTGAGTTCGAGAGTCGCTGACACTCGTTTGGAGTTCAGAATCCGGTCTGGCTAGGGCGGATTGCGAACTGCAAATGACTCGTACAAACCCAGTCTTGGCATAACTGAGAGCCGACTTCAGCTGCGTTAGAGCCTGGTTATTCAGGTGCACGCAGTTGTAGTCGGCTCTTACTAAGCCGAGCAGATGGTTAAGAACGGTTGTAGTCGTCCTGAAATCGCTCGATGTCTTCTTCGGGGAATGCTTCTCCGACCTGGACTTCAACGAGCTCTACAGGTTCTGTTGCAACGTTTGCTATGCGGTGCTTCGTACCGCGCTTGACGTAGACATGCTCGCCGTAACTGACGTCGCGTGTTTCATCGTCAAGAGTCACACGCGCAGTGCCGCGCACGATCACCCAGTGTTCGTCGCGCAGTTTGTGGCTCTGCAGGCTCAACCGTTGACCGGGATTGACGACCAGGCGCTTGACCTTGGTGTAATTCAAGTCCTCAAGGATGATGAATTTGCCCCAGGGTCGAATCGTTGTTCGTCCGTCTTCTGTCATAACCTCGTCCATTAGTCGCTCCGGCAGTTGGTTTAAGCCAGTGATTTTATCACATGGCCAAGGCTGGCTGCCGCTGGCTCTGGGCGTCTTTGCAACACCTTTTCTTGCTGCTCAATCTCCGGGGGTGCCATCAAATGTGGTGCTCCCTCCGTAAGCGCGAGCGTTGAATCGCTCGTCAATGGAGAATATATGAGCAAACGTCAATTACTGATGGGAGCGAGCTTGCTGCTCACTCTCTTCGTCTGGCAGAGCATGCTGGGCACGATGGCAATGGCTGTTGGTTTCCTGGTCATGATCTTCATCCACGAGATGGGTCATTACCTTGCCGCTAAGCAGCTGGGGCTGCCGGTGTCCGCACCGATCTTTACTCCCATGGGCGCAGTCATTCTCATGCCCACTCTGCCGAAGTCCGCTAAGGATGAGGCCTACATCGCAATGGCTGGTCCGGTTCTCGGAACGGTTGGTGCGTTGGCCGGCTTCATTCTCGGACTCTCTCTGGGAGTCAGGGACCTGATCCAAGTCTCGCAACTCGCCTTCATGTTGAACCTGTTCAACCTGATTCCGCTGGCTCCAATGGACGGCGGACGCATTTCGATGGTGATTAACCGTCACCTCTGGGTGCTGGGCGCGCCGCTTCTGGCGTGGGTCGTGTACAGCTCGGGCTTCAGCTCGATGACTGTGCTCGTGGCTGCACTGGTTGGCTGGCAGGCGTTCCAAGACGTCACCATGCGTAAGCAGTTGGCTCAGGTCAATCCGCAATACTTCCAGCCCGAGCTGCCTGCACGCCTGGCGTACATCGCAGCATATCTGGGTCTGGGAGCGTTTCTCGTGTGGGCATACTTCTTCCCCGGTCAGCTGGCCAACTTCCTGGTCGGTCTGGGGCTGTAAGTGCACCACCCCTGGATGTAAACCGATTATCCGGCGGCTGTCGGCAGCAGCTCAATGAGTTGTCTGCCGGCAGCTAGCTGGTGTGCCGTCATTGTGGCGGCCGGTTTGCACCAGGGATCCAAGAACAAAAAGAAGCTCTTACTAGGAGACACGAACATGGACTGGCTAATGTATGTCGCATTCATGCCCTTTCTGATGCCGCTGGTGATCATCGGCGTCGGCATGACCGGAGTGGAACTTTTCCGCTTCTTCCGCAGGAACCCGCGGCTCGGTCGCAGTGAGCCCACCAAGGCACTTGGCGCCACCTTCCTGGTGATCGCCATCTCGCTGCTGATTCTCTTTCTGCCCCGCATTGTCCTGGCATTCGCGCTGTTCAAGATCATCTCTGCCGTCATTACCATCTGGTACTTCGGCTGCGCCGTGTACTTCATGTGGAAGTGGGGACGGCTGATCATGGCACTCGAAGACGGGGATCCCACCAACGATCCTCAGCTGCCAGGCAAGAACAAGTGCACCGCAGCCGGTTGCACCTGCTCGTGCCACGGCAAGAAGTAGCGACGCCCGCGTCCGGCGCAGGTGGGTCGGCTTTCGACTGACGGAACGACGATCTTAGGGTCGTGGTTCGGCTGGTCTGACAGAACAACGCCAGTCGATATGTCAGGCATCGACTGGCGCCGTGCAATTTCGAGTCTGACACCGGAGTTAGTAATGCAGGCAATCAAAGTATTGCTCATCGAGGACTGTTTGGACCTCGGTGATTTGCTGCAAGAAGTGCTGCAGGCGGAGGTCACGTCCGTCAGCTGGTTTGTGCGCGCGCGCGCAAGCGATCAGGGCATCGTCTTGATGAATGCGGATGGGAAGGAATCACTTCTCGACTGCAGCCTCTACGACGTCGCTCTTGTCGATGGACGACTGAAAGGCTCGTCTCTTGACGGCTGGGACTTGATACCGCATTTGGTAGCAGGCAAACTGCCCGCGATCGCCATCTCTGGCGATCCGTGGATCAGACAGCGGATGGTTGAACTGGGCGCCCAAAGGTCGCTCGAAAAGTTCGATCTGATGACCGCTGCGCGCAAGGGCACTCTCTTTCCTAACAAGTAAGTGAGTGAACCTGTGCTGGAGGATTAGCCTCCTTTGAAGGCGCGAAGGGACGGACCTTTCTCAAGCATATGAGAAAACCGTTCCTTTGTGCTCTTCAAAAAGGTGGATGTAACTATATGGAGTGGTAAAAACATTTTTGGCGGAATTTTTGAACTTTTTGAACGCCCGAAACGTCCATTAAATAGACGGTCGATGCTCAAATCCCCAAAGCATCATCAAAAAGAAAAACTGGTGAAAAATCTTTTTGTAATTGAAAACGTTTTTGGAGGTAGGTATGGACACCAAAATTTTGATTGGAAAATTTGTCGGAGAGCTGCCTAGGGGGCGGATCTTTGTAACGAGAGAATTGCTCACGTTTGGAGTAAGGAGCACTGTTGATTGTGTGACCAGTTCTATGGTTGGGAAGGGCATTATCATTCGATTAGCGAATGGTGTGTTTGTGCGGAATGATATTGGATTGAAGATGCCGAGTTTGGAAGTGATTGTGGAGGCGAAGGCGCGAGCATTTGCAAAGAAAGTGAATTCGCTGGGTGTGCAACTGGCAAGTGAGTCGAAGATGACGCCGAAGCCTAGGAGGCGGGTGGCTAATCAAAAAGTAGAGATAGAGAAGACAGGAATCAAAGCAGAGTCGATTGTAGCTTCCTATGCGGTACTTGGCTGCACAAGCTCCTTCAGGACAATATATGGACGAGTTCAATTCCGGCACACTGCAGGAAGGAAGTATTTTCTATCGGAGAGAAAGGAAGCGAAAAATTTGGTTGCTTGGTGGGCGAGTGTGCCTGGAAAGAATTTCGACGATATTATCAACACACATCTCTGTCGTCTTGGAGGGAAAGAGAAAAAGCGGTTCAAGGAGGTTGGCGCTTGGGCGCCTGCTTGGATCAGTGATCTACTTGTTGATGATCCTCCTAGGTTCAGTACGCAGGCACTGAATACAATTTATCCGCACGCTACAAATGTAGACTATGGAGGTCCGCCTCCTGAGCCAAGGGTGGCAGAATCTGCGGTAGTTTATAGAATTGCAGGATAGATTGAAAGGTAGCTTTCAATTGACGCAAGTTTGCGCGAGACCTTTCGAGAGTCTTTGTGTAAGCTGTTCTTGCGAAGCGACATTTTTGTGCACATACACAAGCTTTCAAAAATATTGCAGCTACTGTGAGCTAGCACAACCTTTCATTTGGCTTTTAATAGGCTTTTCTACGGCTAAGTGGCTTGCAACCGGTTAGCGAGTCTTTCTTGGTGCTTTCGAAAAAGCGCTGTTGATCAGATATGTGCGTTCTCTCATGGGTGAAGACGCCTGCTGGTTGGTGCTTTTACTTGAACGAGTAGCTGCTCTGAAACACCATTGAAAGAAATGAAACATCTAGAAACAGCAGAAAGACTTTGGCTCTGGGACTTTGGCAAGGTGTGCTTATCTCCATTTGCATTTTTTTCAGGAATCCAAAAACTAACAATCGCCTGCCAGCACACTCTGTCGCGCCTCTGTCATGTTCTTTCGAGAATGTGTCTGACGCCTGAGAGCAGCGATTGCTGTTTGCCTGAAAGTTTGCAAATTCGGTGAAAGTTTCCATATGTGGGACCGCTTCGTGAGCGAGTCTCTCCGCATTGTGGACCGAGTCGGTTCGCAATTCCTAGTCGGGGATCGTTCGGCAATGAAGCCGCTCGGTCTATCACTTCAATGAATCGCTCGGCACCTGCACTTCGTTCGGGTGTTCTGCGGTTCCCAGTTGAGCTAAGGAGCTAAAGCATGCATTCACCACTTGCCTGGGGGGCATTCCTCCTCTTCGTTGCGGCGTGTCTGGCGATCGACCTGTTCGGGTTCAACCGCAAGGCACACGCCATCTCCATGAAGGAAGCCGCCTGGACATCGCTGTTCTGGGTCGCCATCGCCCTCGGCTTCGGCGGTTTCGTCTACTGGGAGTACGGCGCGCAATCTGCGGCTGAGTACTACACGGGCTACATGATCGAGAAAGCTCTCTCGGTCGACAACCTGTTCGTGTTCGCCTTCCTCTTCGGCACCTACTTCAACGTCCCTCGAGAGCTGCGGCAACGCGTTCTTTTCTGGGGCATCCTCTCGGCAATCGTCATGCGCTTCATCTTCATCTTCCTGGGCGCGTCCCTGGTTGATATTGCGCATGCTCCGCTTGCCGTGGTCTTGGTCACCGTTGCTGCGCTTGCCGGCATCTGGTTCACCGAGTTCCCGAAGAAGGGTCTGACCCGTTTCCTCGCCTGGGGTGCCGCCGGCGCCGCTGGTGTCTACGGGCTCTACAATGTTTCGGGCGGCGACTTCTCAAGCTGGGGCATTCTCGGCCACAGCATGAACGCCGTTCTGACATTCTTCGCCCTCATCCTCATCGCCTCCGCCTGGAAGCTCTACAAGGCTGGTGAGGAAGACGCAGTCGATCCGAAGAACAACGCCATCGTGAAGTGGTTCTCCGGCCTGCTTCCCGTCCATGACCAGTACGAAGGCACGCACTTCCTGGTCAAGAAGCCGAATGCCGCCGGCAAGCTGGTGTGGATGTTCACGCCCTTGGCCATCGTTCTGTGCGCCGTCGAGGTCACCGACCTGATGTTCGCCACGGACAGCATTCCCGCCATCTTCGCAGTGTCCAAGGATCCGTTCATCCTGTTCACCTCGAACATCATGGCGATTCTCGGTCTGCGGGCGCTCTACTTCCTCCTGGAGTCGGGCATCGAGGACGTTCCTTACCTGAAGAAGGGCCTGGTCATCGTGCTTGCCTTCGTCGGCTGCAAGATGCTCGTGGCTGACTTCTACCACGTGCCCGTCCTGGTGTCGCTCGGCATCATCGGCGGCATCATCGTGGTCTCGACGCTCCTCTCCATCCCGGCGATGATGCGTCAGCGCAAGGAGAACGCCGAGAAGGGCGACGAGTAAACCGGAGGCGCCAATGATGAGCTAATCGCTCGTCTGCGCTAAAGGACTGGAGAAGGGCGGCTCTGAGCAATCAGAGATTGTCCCTTCTCCTTTTTTGCTTGCGAATACTATTATGGCTAGTAGGTGTGGATGTTTCCAGTCTTTCGGCTCTGCCACATCGTTGCAATAACGGCCATTTACAATTTGGGCATAAGTATAAATTGGATTGTTGTACGTTGGTGCTACCCCTGGTGGCATCGACTTTTTGCATATGTGTTCATAATCCGCCTTCGTCAAGATTCAGTTCTACATTTTGGCAACAGAAAAAGCCGTCTGTAAGCAGAACCAGTCTCACTTTTTCTTGACTGCAGTCGCTGGGTCAGTGACAGTAGTTGCACTGCCAGTGGCGTAGCAGTGCTAGCTGTGCGTTCGGGCACTTAAGCATTAATTGGGGGGCTCAGGCACTAAAGCAAGTTATGTGATTAAGGCAAAAGCGCAGCAGCATGCATTTGTATAGGTTCCGCGTTGGCGCGCATGTTTGCAATGTAAGGTCTGTTTTATTCAAGTTGAAGAATATCTATCCACCCACTTATCAGAAAGGCAATAACCAAACACAAGCCCAAATCTGATTTCCTATTCTCAGCCCAAAATAACGCGCGATGCGCGTAACTTGGTTCACCATAAAAGTGTGCACTTACATCCGTTGTTTGTGCACGTTCCCGTTTGTCTCGGAGACGTCTATGCACTTACAAATGACGCCGTCCCTATTGAAAATAAGTCAGCAAATCGGCAGTCACGCTTTTTGAGTTGTGAACGAGTCAAGGAGCCGTGAAGCACTTTGACTTTGCTGAACGACGTGGACTTTTCCAAACCCAAGAACTGGAGATCACATGAATCCGAAACGCAAACTTTTCCTCTCCTGGATGTCCGTGCGCGAAGCACTCATGCAAGGTGAAGTCACCGAGCAGGATCTGCGCGACTGCCTGTTCGCAACCTCGGTCGGCGAGTTGATCCTTGGTCAAGCGTTCTACGCCAACATTTTCAACCTCATCTATCCACACCTGCGCACGGCGGCTGAGGATGGGCGGCTTGTCTACTGCGACAAGATCGAGCATCTGAACAACCTGTCTTTCACTTCGGTGAATGAATTGCTGGTGAGAAACGGTGTCGCTCCTCTTTCCGGTAGCCCGTCCGGTACGCTGTCCATGCTTCAACACGGGCTGGCAATTCCCACTGTCTCTGACTCTTCGCTGCAAGTGCGCTGGCAAGGTCAGCCCTCAGGGGCGGAAATGCAGGAGGCAAGGCGATTGCAGGATGAGGAACAGCGCGCTCTGGTCGCCGCCGGCGGCATGCCCAACTTCCAATATGCCCACTGGATGAGCGACATCAAATTGGTGCTCAAACAGCGCGGTTGAGCGAGAACTGCAATTTCTGGCGCCGGCGAAGTGTCGGCGCCCCTTATTACTCTTTTCCTAAGGGGAAATGCAAATGTTCGTACTCCTTGCCACAAGCACTTCGGCGTTACTGTCTATTGCTTGCATCACATTGCTTGCCGTTGCCGCCCTCGTTGCAGTCGTCGGCACCCGCATCGTGCACAGCAAACAGCGGCGGCAATGCCGCCAGGAGCGCCACCTGCAACAGGCGCGTATGTGGCGTCCGTCGCGTAAGGCGGAGCCGCCGAAAGAAAAGGACTGACTGCACGAACGATTGCTGCAGATAACGATTGCTGCAGATTACGATTGCTGCAGAAGAGACTGACTGCAGACAAGGACGGCGCAGAGAACTGAGAAGTGAGTTCAGTGACATCGATTGAATTGGAACAGGCAGCGTTGTCTGTTCCAGTGACAATCAGCCTTTTCGTCGGAGATTTCCAATGTTCGAGCTGTCGGATAATGCTGATGCAGCGGTGCGGCTCTGCATCCTCATCTTCAAAGTGATCGTCGGCGTCGCCATCCTCTACCTGCTGTGGGAGAGCCGCAAGTCGGTCCAGAGCATTCACGAAGAAGAGGGCGGATTTCAGCCGCCTGCGCCGGACAAGCCTAAAGTCGACCCGCCGAAGAAGAAGTTGTTTCTTTCCTGGGCGGCAGTGCAGCGAGCTGTGAGAAACGGCTCGGTCACGGAAGAGGAGCTGGACAACTGCCTTTTCTGCACGTCCGTTGCTGAGTTGAGCCTCGGTGAGGAGTATGACATTCAGTGGTTCGAGCGGCTGCATCCAGCTTTCATCAAGGCGGCAAAGGAGAACCGCCTGATTTGCAATAACGAGCGCGAGCACTACAATGCCACGCCGATTTGGATGGTGAACATGCTTCTCAAGCGCAATGGTTATGCGCTTTTGAGCTGCGCCGATCAAAACGGCACGCTTGAGCAGATTCCGATGTACGCGTGTGTGCCCAGGGTCAGCGATGACTCTCTGGAGGTGCTCTGGGCTGCGCATCCATTGCGCGGCAACTGGCGCAGCTGCTGGGGGCGCAGCATCGAGGAGATCGATGCCGTTTTCGCCTCCATGGACGAAGCCGCCGCAGAGGACTTCGGTCGTCCCGCCAATTGGATGGATGAGCTAAATAAGCCCATCATCGATGAGGCGCGCGCGAAGTTTGAGAAGCCGCTTGGCAAGGGCGATACTGCCGGCAGTGACAACCAAGATGGCTCGACGATCGCGTACGGCGATGTTGGCCAATACGACAACGCCTTCTGGACTCCGTCGGATTACCCGGAGCTCTATGGGGCCAAAAACGAGAGTGAGCAGCCGGATGAGCAGGAGGAAGACCCGGCCGATTTTTGGAAGAAGGGACGCTCTCAGGACGGGGAGTAAGGCAAGGAAGCAAGCGCAAATGTTTTGCGCGCTGGCGCGGTGTGTTGCCGCCGCCTGTATACCAGTTTCGTTATGTGGAGGACGCTTGCTTGGGCAGGTGTCTTGATAGCGGCAGTGGGGCGACCTTGCGGCGCTCCACTGCTTGAGAGGAGTTTCACATGTCATCGATTCATTCAGTGCTTCCAGTGCAAGTCTTGATTGACTCTGCCAGTGGTGGCACGCCGGCGCGAATGGTGTTTTCACCGGTGCTGCCGAAAACCGCAGTGTTGCTTTTCGAAGACGCCCCGCCCGAGTTGCATGACTTCGGCAAGGCGGAACTGAAGGGTGACAAAGAAAATGGCTATGTTGTTGAGCTGGATCCTTCCACGCTCGTCACCAAAGCCGATGGCAAGCCGCTCAAGTTCCGTGATGCGGCTGGATTCGTCGCTTATCGTCCCGGCAAGGACGAGTTGGCGATCGTTTTCCGCAGCCCTGACGAAGAGACGCACGACTCGACGGTCTGGCGTATCAACCCGGGCAATGGCAGCCCATTGCCGTCAGTGTACTTCGACAATCCGACGGCGGTCGCCTACTCCAGCGACGGTGAATTCCTCGCCGTGGGCGGCTCCAACGGAACGGTCACAGTTTTCTACGTGGAGCAGTCCGGCGAAGTGTGCGAGTTGCGAACCGTCAATGTTGTCGGTGGTGTCAAGTCGCTGGTGTTTGATGATCTCAACCGCCAGCTCTACGTTGCCAATGAAAATAACATGCTCGTCAGCTTCTTCTTCGATGTCGAAGATGACGCGCCGGTGCAACGTGGTGTCCAGATGGAGGACGGAGCGACAATCCACAACATGTGCCTGAGCGCGCTTACCTACAGCGAAGGTGCTAATCTCCTAGCCACAGCAGGTGTCGGCAACGAGATCTGGGTTTCGAATCCGGTCACAAGCACTGGTCGGATGATTCGTGTGCGCAAGGCCAGTCGAATTCACAGCTTGCAATTCGACGACCTTTCCGACAGCCTGACTGTTTTCACGGACGATGGTGTGGAGCTGGTTGAGTTCGCACTGGATGCAGAACACTTGCCGGTGTTCCAACAGCGCACTGTGAAATTCAGCCCGCTCATGAAGATGGTCGGATGCCATCACTACAGCGACTTCCTGTTCATCGCGTCGATTCTTGTTGTCTGAAACAGAAAGGCAAAACCATGTTGTTGTCCCAGATTTCGGTTGCCGGCACGCTTCAGTTGCTCGGCGTCCTGATTGTCTCCATGCTCATTGGAGCAGGTGCGATGATGCTGCGCAACCTGTCTGTCCGCAACCGGCTGCGGCGCTTTCACCGGGTGTACGGTCAAGGCTACATGACGCCTAATGTCGATGCGTTGCTCGCCAATAGCTATCCGATCACACAGGCCAATCGCAATGCCGCTTCGGCTGCACGTCTGGGCTGCGGAGCAGCAATTCCCGGAGCGACAAAAGGTGCCCTCGATCCTCAACGCAAGGGTACGAAGTAAATGCTGGCGAGTTTGTTTTGCGCGTTGAGGCAATAGTTCGTCTGACGCCGATGGTTTCGGCATGTCGGTTCGATCTCGTTGATCGACCCGCTTGAATCTCGATCTCAAAACGTTCAGGAGTTTCACATGAGTTCTTTCACCAATCGTTTTCATGCCGTTCAGTCGCGTGCCGCTCGCCTCATCGGCGACCTGGAGGTTCACCGCGCGGTGACGCACGGCGACACCAAGGACGCAAGCGAAGACATTCGCGTGGCCGGATTCGTCGCTGCACAGCACATCGCCTACGCCGCAGAACGCGTGTCCAGTGCGTTGAAGTCACTGCGCAAGCAGTCAAATCAGCCGCCCGTGATCACGCCCGACGACTACGAACGGTTCCTCGAGCGCTGCTTCGGTATCGCCGGGGGACTGGGTGTTTCCAGCGACAAGGTCGCCGCTGCCTTCTGCAGCGAGGCCGAACTCGCTCTCAAACACGCTGAAGATGCGATTGCCAACGCGGAGAAATGTTACGTCGACACCGGCAAAACGCTTGCCCGGTAATTCCGACGTTCGTCAGGGAACAGGAGAGAGCCTGCTTGCAGGTTCTCTCCTGTTCGTTTCTAATTCGAAGGGGGATAGTGAAATGTTGTCCAAAAAGCTGCAGAGCGAGCTGCTCGTTGGCTCGCTGGACTCCGTGACATCCATGGCTCTGGTTTCGGCGATTCGTGAAATCGCTGACGCTGAGCAGTCCGAGCTGTTTACTTTTGATCGCCAGGGTTACGAAACCCTCGCCTCAATGATTGCCTCAATGGCAGAGGGGGTCGATGGTGACTTTGGTCTCGCTTACCGCAAGGTGGCACAGCGAGTACTGGACCACGCACGCAGTCTGTAGTGAACCGAGAAAGAAGGCCGCATCGTACGATGGCCAATTCGATTTCGGTTGAGAGAAAACGACGTGGACTTTGGTAAAAACCAAATGTCAGACGCTCGTTTTTTCTCCTTTGAGGCTTTACTAGTAAAACATATAGTAGAACTTTTAAGGGGTCGAATCCTAGCCGCTGTTGCGAGCTAAAGCCTGATGGCAGAGGAGTTTAGTCGGGCTTAATCGCGCAGCATCACCTTATCTCCCTCTCAGACTGTCTCAATGGTTATGAACAGTGCACTTGCAAGCCGTGGTGATGTCAGGATGAAATAGCTAGCGTGCTTAAAGAATCTTTCGAAGCTCTTTTGTATCTAGTAAACAGAACTCTTGATCATTTAGTTTCCACAGTAAACATTTCGTCCTTCTCCTTCTGAATCACTCAAGCATAAACCCACTCATTTAGTTTCACTTCCTGACGCGCAAGCTTTAAAGCTTTGCTGCGTAAAGGAACGGGTTTGGCTGTTTTGCAACGAAGGCGAATGTTCTCACTTCGGCATGAGCCGTCGTGAATCCCAATGTTGGAACGTCCTCAAGACGCGCCACACAACGATGAGGAGACAAGCGATGAAAGGCTGCGTCCACCTGATCTGCGATTATGCACCCGGCGATCTTGCCTGGTCCGAGATTCTCTCTGCGCTTTC
This sequence comes from Cyanobacteria bacterium DS2.3.42, assembly GCA_013823055.1. Classification (GTDB taxonomy): domain Bacteria; phylum Cyanobacteriota; class Vampirovibrionia; order Obscuribacterales; family Obscuribacteraceae; genus QKMZ01. The sequence goes on along the minus strand of PNLN01000208.1, from coordinate 86 downwards.
CGATGAGCTACCCGGCAAAGTCCGCCTCGTGCAGACGTCGGTAGCGTCGTTCGACACCGTCGCCACAGGCTTCGCCGTTGCCCAGC
>PNLN01000237.1 GCA_013823055.1 Cyanobacteria bacterium DS2.3.42 | reverse complement strand
TTCGCACTTGCTTTAGATGTAGCACTTCACCTCAAGCTTACCGAAAAGCGATTTGAAGCTACGCTTCACTCAGAGCCGCCTTTCGACCCCCTTGGTCCGTCAGAATTGCTTTCGGTCGGAATCACACCGCAGCAAAGCGATGGCTTGATTTGGCGTATAGATTGGCTGGTAAAAGCCGGAAGAATGCCGGCTAATAGAGAGGCATTTTTCTACCTGCACCTAAATGACGCCAGGCGAGCTTTAGAGCATTGGTATGGAAAACCAAAAGCACGAAGTGCTGACGACCAGACTAACTATTATGAGTAAAGCTTTGGAACCTTGTTAAAGAGCATGGTATCATATGCGGTGTCGCCTGCAGTAGCGGGCCGCGCGAGCGTGAGTGGCTGTATCGATATTGAGATTTAGGCACAGAAGAAAAATCTCTTTGCCGCCAGTATTACTTCGTCCTTACTTCTTGAGGTCATCGGGCTGTAAAACTTTTGCGAATCATAGTCCGATATTCACAAGCTCATACACGTCCATCGTAGCGAATTGTCAGCAGTGAAAGGCTAAACCAAGAATCTTTCGAGATTCACCGGTGCATGCAAGGGTCTCTAAAACAGAAAGAAAAACCATTGCAGAAAAGGAAGAACAGCTTGCTCCGAAATCTAAGCCCTTAAGAGGGTTATGCTTGGGCAAGCCGTTCTTTATGCATCCATATTACTTGCGCACTGGCGTAGCGACATCATCCTAAAGGATTATTCCGGGCGCAACTATAGCTAGAGCCCTTAATAGATTCGAAATTTGACTCTCAATTCACCATTTCCTCCGGATTTCATGCAAAATGGTTTGCGAGGGATGTGTCGTTTCTGAGAGGTGATGGCTAAAAGTGATAAACAAAAGAAACCGTCTATTCCTCGTAATTTTAACGGTAGGATTTTTTGCTGCAATGCCATCACACAGCAAAGTGAGAAATCTAGTTGAGCCGTTGGAAAAGACGCACAAGGAAGAGCTCAATCAGTGCGCTGGGACCATGCAGAAGTATTACTTCCCCCCGTGCGGCTACAAGGAAAAACCTCAGTCTAAAAGCAGCAGGCAGGGCGAGATTCTATACAAAGAGCGTCAGTGTATGGAATGTCACATGATTCAAGGACGGGGTGGCGAACTTGGACCCGCACTAGATGGGATCGGCGGACACAGAACCAATGCCTGGATAAAAGCGCGGTTGGCCGACCCCGAGAAGCAAATGAAAGACCATCCGGCCTACTTTGGTGGTAGACCAAATGTCATGCCGCATCCTGAAATATCCAAAGGCGATGCTCTGCTCATATCCAGTTATTTGCTGACATTGAAAGAACCTGACATTGGTTTCAAGGTGTATGCACATCAGCGAGTACAGACAGCCAAAGACTTACCAAAGATCAACTGGCAGCCTTTGCCGAAAGGAGAACTTTCAGACAAAGGCAAGGAATTATTTTCCAGTATGCGCTGCTATACCTGCCACTCGATTGATGGCAAAGGTGACAGATTCGGACCGGATCTAGCGGGGGTGGGAGCGAGAATTGAAGAGAAACAGCTCGACAAATTGCTTTCCGGTACACTTCGCTCATCTGTGATGAGAAAACAAACCCGCAATCTTAGCAAAGAGCAAGCATCGATGCTAAAAGCTTTTCTTCTAACACTGCCGGTTGCTCCGCTGACTCAGCGCCTGATGTAAGAATTAGTCGGCTTTGTCACTCTCAAACCGGCAGAAGCACATTAGTCACACGAGAATCTTTCACTGTTATCAACTCTTGATCGAACTGCCGCAATATGTCGAGCATTTTTTGATCAGCCACAGGAACACGGACGAAAAACGCCTGTAAGCCATCCTCTTTAGCCAATCTACGCAAATGCGTCAAGAGAATTGTTTCAATTCCACAACCTAGAAATTCGTCGCTGACTGCAAAGGCCAACTCTGCACTTCCTGAAGGCTCAACGCTAGTGGGCATTACATAGCGACTGACTCCGACAGGTATAACCTTGCCGTTGTTTTCCATAGCTGCAAATAGCGCGACATGTCGGTAGAGATTGCAATCCGTCAGATAAGCCAACTCTCTCTCATTGAGTTCGCGGGCGGGTGTCAAAAATTTGAGGTACAGCGCGCTCCGACTTAGATGATACGTTTGCTCGGTATAAACAGTTTTATCATTCGGATCAACTAGCTGAATTACAACCGTTCTACCGTCGCTGAGTTTTTCTTCAACGCGATATTCTCTTATTGTGTTACTCATCGTGTTCCCCTTCCTGCCATAACTTTCTTGATACCGTCGATGATGCTCCAGGGATGCGGTGGACATCCCGGTATGTAGAGATCAACTGGCAACAAACTGTCGACCCCATTCGCTTCGGCATAACCTCCTTTGTGTAGTCCTCCTGATGTCGCGCATGTACCTACCGCAATAACCCGCCTCGGTTCGGCCATTGCTTCATAGCAGGACTTAAGAGCATCATGCATAGCTTTGGGCACCGGACCTGTCACCAACAGCACATCTGCAAATCGTGGTGATGCAACAATGTGAATGCCATATCTTTCCATGTCGAAAATTGAATTGCCGCAAGCGGCGATTTCAAGATCGCAGGCGCTGCATCCGGTGGAAACCACTCGACATGCGATAGAACGCGAGAACAAACTCTTCGTCTTGGGCATTGGCTCTGCGACTTTTCTTTCTATGCTCGAAATAACCAGATCCTCTCTGTTAAAGCGCGCTACCGCAGTATTCTTGCTATTGACCAAGGTTTCTTCCGGACACGCTCTGACACACATTGAGCATCCAATACACGCACCTAGGTCTAGGCGAACTTCGCCTCCAGTCTCTGCAGAGATCAAACTTATGGCATCTGTTGGGCAAACGGAGAGGCATTCATTGCACTCGCTGCCGGCACAGGGCTGGTCGCTGAAGTCTGGCAGTCCCACGCCGTCGCTCAAAGGCTCGCAATACTCTTTGGAAGTAACGACGCCTTGATTTAATAGATAACCTAGCAGTCTAAGCACTTCAGCACCTCACAAATCATGACCACTGTAGGAAAGACCGAAGCTCTTATTGCACAAAGGGAAATCAGAAACCAAATTATTGCGCACAGCAATTGCCAGTCCGGTCCAATTATTGACGCTTGGATCTTTGATCGCATAACGCGAACATTTCCCCTCTTCATCGGTGAATACCATATGAATCAGCTCACCGCGGTGCGCTTCCACTATTCCAAGTCCAGATTCATTCTTAGGCAGTGAATCTGGTAACTTCAGAAGTGAATCTCCATCGGGAAGTCCGTCAATCAGCTGTTCTATCAAAAACAGGCTGGAATCCAGTTCGGCAATTCGCACTTTGGCGCGACTCAATACATCACCTCCGGTTTCAACCGCTACCGGCACTCGAATTCGAGGATACACACCATGAGCAAAATATTGCCGCGCGTCATATCGCTGGTCGCTGGCTCGTCCGGCTGGTCCAACTATGCCAAAATCTGCCGCCAACCTGGGAGAGATTACTCCGATGTTCTCCATGCGATCTCTAGCAACTTCATTTGACATAAAAAAGGTCATTACAGGCTGAAGGTCTTTTCTTAACTGATGAGCCAATTTCTTTATTTCAGACAGCTTGCCGGAAGGATCGAAAACAACTCCTCCCGGACAGATAAAATTGCGTTGAAGGCGGCTTCCTGTCAATTTCTCCGCCATTGAGAGTGCGATACCTCGCAGCCTTCCCATTGTCGAAGATATAGCTAGATATCCAATGTCTCCAGCCAATCCTCCGAGATCGTTAATGTGCATCGCCGCTCGTTCGATTTCTAGCGCGAGGGTTCTTAAATACTCAGCTTTTGGGGGCACTGTAATATCAAAAAGACTCTCAATTGCAATAGAGTGCGCAAGTGCATATGCTGCAGCACTGTCGCTGGCGGCTGCCTCAACCAAAAACCTTTGCTTTCTCCAAGGCATCTCGCAAAGTCTTTTTTCTACGCCGCGATGCACATAGCCAAGACGAATTTCAAGATTGAAAATTACCTCGCCGAGACAACTGAAGCGAAAATGCGCGGGTTCAATTATTCCCGCATGAATCGGACCAACCGGAATTTCATAGATTCCATCGCCTTTGACGACCATTGGTTTGTAGTCGCGGCAATGTCCATTCTCGCTGACATTGCCACTGCCATTGCCATTGCCATTGGTACCAGTACTTGTGTAAGTGCTGATGCCACTACCATTGCCATTACCTACAACAAATAAATTTTGATCGAGCTTCAGCGGCAGGAGATGCGGCGAATACGCTTCGTGTAAAAGATTGTGCTTCAGGCGTGGATGATTTTCCGGCTCCAAGCCAAACATATCCCACAGAGTTCTTTCAAACCAGTGAGCTTGAGAAATGACAGGTGCAAGCGAATGATACTCCTTTGACTGCAAAGGTGTTTCCCAGCAGACCGCTGCGCCTTCAACCGGATTGAGTACCAGGGAAATCAATTGACTGCCGTTGATCGACGAAATCAATCCTAGCCGACGACTGTCGCGATGCAAGAGTTGCCTGATTGTCTCAGTCCTCTCACCAAGTGCAATCTCTCTGCGTTCAACTTTCATATCGGCTTAACCATTATCAAAGGCAGTGCCGTCAGCCCAAGAATAATAGTGCAAAGGCACAAAAGTGAAGGAATCAAATACTTTGAGAATGTTTCTTGCTGCGCCACCTCATGTTTCGGCACTCCCCAGAGGATTTTCGAGACATGAATACTGACGGCTACAAAACTGATAGCCAGAGCAATCAGCAACATTCCTACCGCGATCCCCTGCATGGCATCAGCTGATTTTGCCAGTATTAGCCATTCGGCGATGAAAGCACCAAATGGTGGCATCCCCGTTACGGCGGCAGCACAAATGGCAAAGAGAATTCCGCAGGTGGGAGAAACTTGCAAGAGACCACGAATTTGGCTGAGATCTTTGGTTTTATAGTATTGAATGATGTTGCCGGAAAGAAGAAACAATGCAACTTTGGCGACGCTGTGATTGAGCGCTTGAAGGAAGAACAGTAGTGGAGAGCCGAGTCCGATGGCGACCAACATAATTCCGACATTCTCAATACTGGAATAAGCCCAAAGACGTTTGATACCGTATTGGTGAACCAGGAAGAAACCTGCAGCTAAAGCCGTGAGTGCGCCCCAGAATACCGGCACCGTCTCGCAAATGGCGTGGTGTTCAGTCAAGCGGACCAATTCAGTGACGCGCCAAATAGCAAATAGAGCACAATTGAGAAGTGCTCCGGACAACATTGCAGATGCCGGAGCTGGAGCTTCGGAATGTGCGTCAGGCAGCCAGGTATGCAGCGGAAATATGCCGGCCTTCGTTCCATAACCAAGCAGACAGAAAATGTATCCGAGTTCCAGAAGTTTCGGCTCTAATTGTTTTGCACAACCAAGCAATTGACGGACATTTAAGGAACCGCCAGGAACTGCACCATGCTGGCTTGCTGCAAAGATCAAAATTGTTCCTAAAAGTGCAAATGCAATTCCCACGCTGCACACCATCAGATACTTCCATGTCGCCTCCAGCGCATGCTTGTCGCGTGAAAAATAAACGAGCCCAGCAGAAAACAGAGTTGTCGCTTCGATGCTCACCCAGAGCAAACCCAAATTATCGGAGACAAAGACAAAATTCATCGCCAGAACAAATAACAGTGCAGAGGCGTAGAAAAGTCGCTCATGCTCTGGCGGGACGGTCTTGCCTGTAATGAGGCCTTCATTACGAAAAAATGTCGGTGAATGAGATAGCGAGCACGCTGCTACAAAATTAGTCAACATTAAAAAGCTGGCGCTAATACGATCGACGGCAAAATCAGGCGTAAATCTGACCAGCGCTGCCCCGCCAGCAAGTACAGGCGCACATAGAAAAGCGGCAACAATCACTTGTAACCAGATGATTATTATGACTAGACGACGTAGCTGTTCGATGCGAGAAGAGCCTGCGGCCATTACAGCACCCAAGATTGGAAAAGCAGACAAGCTCGCGAAGAATTCCATATTTATTCCTTCAAGCTCGTGAGCTGGGCTACATCAATATGTTCGAAGCTCTTTTGTATTTTGAAAACCAAAAGACCTGAGACCATAACTCCGACCAACATGTCGAGCAAAACACCCATTTCGACAAGCAAAGGCATACCTAAGGTTTGAGTGAGTGCAAAAACATAAATGCCGTTTTCAATTACTAGAAATCCGAGAATCTGCCCAATCGCAAGCCTGCGAGTTAGCATTACCACCAGTCCGGTAAAAAGAAGGGAAATACCGGCAGCAGCGCCGTACCACCCAGTCGCCTCCATTTCAGGTGCGGGCAGACCGCGAGTCAATATGAAGCTAAGGGCAAAAAGACCAATGGACAAGTGCATAGCCAAAGGTGGTGGGATCATGGCTCCTACATCGCGGTGGACATTCAATTTTTCGCTGGTCCACACTAAAAACAGTGGAATTCCAGCCGATTTCAATGCAGCGATCAACAGCGCTATATAAATCAAACTGATTTCAGCATGTGCTTGTGCAGTCATTGCCGTAGCCAGCGCAATAAACATCGTGGTGGCTCCGTACATCCACAGATTGAGCCGCAAATGCAGCGAACCCACCATCAGACAGGCAAGGACGGCGGCGCTCAAAACACATAGATCGATAGGTGACATCATAATTTAGTAACTCCGCTTCCTGCTGCAACCAATGCGGCCAGCAAACTCATAGAGACCACATATGCGACAAATTCAGGAACCTTCCTCCATTGCAACTTGACCGAGAGACTCTCCAGGACACCCACCGAAATCGCGATTAGACCTATTCCCGCGATGTTAAGGATGCCTTGAGTCAAAGGACTCATGCGCCAAACAGCCGCTGCTGCGTGTACAAAACATTGAGCGGAGAGTCCGAAAAGTATGCTCATTCTCAGAGCATGGGCAAACTCAATTAATGCCAAATTGCGACCGGATGCTTCCAAAACCATGGCTTCATGCACCATAGTCAATTCAAGGTGTGTGGTTGGATCATCAACCGGCATACGTGATAGCTCGACAAGGCTGGACAACAAAATCGAAACGCCGACCAAAAGCCATATTCCTGGAGCACCAGAGACTCCAGTAGATTGGAGCGGTGAATAAGCAAAGACCAGCCTCAAATCACTGCTCCCGCAAAATATTCCCAGTGCCACCAAGCCAAGCAACAGTGCTGGTTCTACAAGCAGCCCCAGTGTGACCTCTCGGCTAGCGCCAAATGCCCCAAACGCCGATCCTGAGTCCAAAGCACCTAGAAGCGTGAAAACACGCGCAAGCGCGAAGAGATAGACAATCAAAAACAGATCTGCGTTCGGGCTCCAGGGTTTGAAGCACAGCCATGGCGTCATCCACGCTAAAACAAGCATGGTTGCGAAAACCACAACTGTCGAAATTCTGAAGGTTCCCGACATAGTCGAGCTAAGTGTTTCTCCCTTTCTGCACAATTTTAAAATGTCGAACAGAGGTTGGAAAAGGGGTGGTCCGATGCGATTCTGGAGTCGTGCCTTTGTCTTTCTGATAATGCCCAAACATAGAGGAGGAACAAAGACAACACTTAAGGCAAACAAGACCCAGTGAGAGCAACTGCGCAGCAAGTGGAGTTCTGCGCCATTCATAGTGCAGTTCCCACAAGAAGCAGTATTACGAGGGTTGAACAGACGTAAATTAGATAAAGATGAATACTTCCAGCCTGTAACTTTGCCAGACCTTTAGCCCCAAGGCTGATTACAGCAAGGCTCGGCAAGTAAATGCGAGATTCAAGAATCGACACTATTTTTACTTCCACAGTGATCTCTTCTGGGAAGTGCCTTCTGTCGCGACCTTTAATGGTTGAATTGGTTTCATACCGTAAAAATGGTCTAAAAATGCGAGCAAGCGGTTGAGCAAAGGAGTCAGAAGAGGCCTGAGTTTTTGTGGATAGAGCTCCAAAACCGCAATCCCAAGTCTTGAAGATTCTGACCTTCGAACTTTCCAAAAAGAGAAGATAGACAATCAGGCAGGTAACGACCAATAAGCCCGTCAACAGTGGAATTGACAGGGGAAAATCGACTGCTGTTGAGGCAGCTGAATCCCTCGACAATAAAGACAATTGCGAAATGAATTTCACTGCCGAAGAGGCAAAAACACCCAGTCCGGCACACATAACCACCAGTAAACTTTGCGATGCTCTCATGCCTGCACTCGCCTCTTGTGCATGTTCTGCCATCGTACTTCGACTCGTGCCTAGAAACCCGACACCCATGGCTTTCACGAAAGTGGCAATGGCTAGTGCGCCCACGGCCGAAAGAAGACAAATAGTTGCCAGTGCAATTCCTCTTTCAATGTAGGAAACATTGAGCATCGCGCTCTGGAACAGACTCTGGTAAATGAGCCACTTGCTGGCAAATCCGTTGAGCGGCGGAATTGAACACATGGAGAAGCTGCCGAGGAAGAAGCAAGCCATCGTCCAGGGCATTTTCTTGGCGAGACCACCCAATTTATGCAGATCGCGTGTATGTGCTTGGGAATCGACGGCGCCTGCGCAGAGGAATAAGAGAGACTTGACCAGTCCGTGATTCAAACAGTGGAAAACAGCTGCCGTCATGGCAATGTCCGCGACAATCGGCAAATTAGCCGCTCTCGCCTTTAGTGCAATCGCAAGTGCCAGGAGAATCAATCCAATGTTCTCAATACTCGAATAGGCCAAAAGGCGTTTCAAGTCATTCTGCACAAGTGCGAAAAGAACTCCCCAGAAGGCTGAGATTGCGCCAAGAAAGAAGGCGAGATTGATAATTTCAGGGGCGTACAGCCCTCCCTGCACTAAGATTCTAATCAGTCCATAAATAGATATCTTGCTCATGAAGCCACTCATTACAGCAGATACCGTGGCCGGTGCAGCCGGGTAAGCGTAAGGAAGCCAGATATGAAACGGCCAAATTCCGGCCTTGATACAAAAACCAATGAGAATCAAGAGTGCCGGGAAAATCGCTTGTGCCGTGCCGAAATTCCAGTCAACGAAGCTCCAACTTCCACACAAAGAATGCATCCAGAGAAAACCGCCACACAGTAGTCCGCTTGCGATTCGTGTCGCGCTTAGATAGATCAAGGCGGACTTTTGAACCAAGTGGTGTGAGTGATCGCTACCGACTAATGCCGCTGATGAAAGGGACATGATTTCCCACATCACTATAAAAGTAATGGCGTCGCCACTTAAAACTACGCCGAACATTGAAAGTGAAAAGAGCAAGAATGTTGTCCAGTACAGCCCGCTGGAGATCCGCCCTTCCAGATGTTTAAGGTATCCGGTAGAGAAAAGTCCTGCAGAAAACAGTATTAGACTCAAAAGCCCCACAAACAGCCGGCTTAGCCCGTCCAACCTGAAGGACATGGGAAATACACCCAGCAAGAATGGCGCAGGGGTTACATATGTAAATTGCTGAAAGCCAGTACCGAGTAGTGCTGCCAGCGAACTGGCGGCTAAGGCACATAGAAGGAAGGACATCAGTCTGTTTGAGAGTTTCTTCTGGTGGCTCAGTACGAAAGCAGCCACTGCTGCCAATGTCAGAAGAACAACTGTCCCCAAAATGATTTCCGCTGATTTCATCAACAAATTGCCGTGAAGTCCTGCCTCAATCCTATCATCTAGTAAAGCAATTGCATAATTGCGCAATTGCTTTGGCGGTGTTACAATTCCCTACAACCGGTATAGTGCTCCCCGACTGTTGGGATTCAAAAAATGAAAACATTAGCCAGCATCTTTGACGGTCCCCTGACTCGCTTTATTGAGCCAGTCTCTCGCTGCGAACTAAACCAGCGACTCAAGACAGGTAAAGCTACTGGAGTGGTGGTAATTTGCTGTTCGGAATTGAGCAATGTCAACTCGCTCTTTCCGGACGATCCGAACTTGCCGATTTTTACCTGGCAGAACTTAGGCGGGTGCGTAAGCGACAGTAATGGCCTAGAAGAATTGATTGCAGAAAAACAAATTACAGACGTGGTTATTTTAGGTCACTACGGATGTGAAATTATCGAAGTTGGTTTGCGTTGCGACTCGAAAGAAGAAGTCAGCGAAAAGAAGATCTATCAAGAAGTTGCGCGACGAATAGCTCCTACTAGAGGCGCGATGAAGGAACGATTTGGAGATAGATTTGACAAACACATTTTTCAAAAAGCGGTCGAAGACTTTGTCCTGCGAGAACTTGCAAGCTTATTGAAAATACCCAGCGTCTACAATGCGGCCAATGAAGGTCAATTGCGTGTGCACGCATGGATCAATCGTGACGACACGATGGAAAGCGCGACATATGATCCGAAAACGCGCACTTTCTGGGTCTTGCCTGACGACGACAAATGTTTGCCTTCCCGTTCCCTTTAACTTAGGTTTTCCAAATGAATATTCCTCCACCGCTGAGAATAGACGAAAAATATCAAGATACTTTGAATGAGGTTCGCTCCCGCGAGGATCTTCCGGATGAATGGAAAGGTACACCCATTGAGTCTTTTATCATGGCTCAGAATTTTGGCTGGCCGATTGATTCGACAGGAAAGGTAGAACTTCTAATAGCGACATGCATCGAATTTCGCTACTCGATGCCCGTGCCGAAAATGTATGCATATGTAATTAGACGAGCCAGCGGCCGGGTAATTGGCTCTGAATTCAGTGTGGGCTATACATTGTCGCAGGGTGTCAAGTATTTGGTCATAATCGGGCACAATGATTGCGGCATGTCAAAAGTTTACGAGAAGGCACCGTCTGTAGTGCAAGCTTTTGTAGAACAGGGCTGGGACAAAGACGTTGCAGAGGAGTATGTCACGAAGCAAGCCAGTCGCCATGCTATTTCCGACGAACTGGAAGCGCTTCGAACAGAGTACATCCGAATTAACCAGGTTTTCCGAAAGCTGGTTGTTGCACCGCTTTTCGTCTGCCTTCATGATAGTCGACTGTACATTCCGAAATGGTATGCCGAAGAATCAAAAAACTTGCCCGAGGAAACCAATGTTCCGGCTGAATTGATCAGAAGTCTTCCATAGGACAAAACCACCCGATTGGAGGTAGTTTTTGAAAATCTTGATAAGAGCTTTATAAAAGTTTCAAAGAGAACATTGGGGCGGCACCTTCTCCTCCGCTTTGCCTCTCTGGATGTGCTTCTGAGAAGAAGAGAGTCGATTTTTGAAAAAGCGGAGGGACGTGCTTCTTGGCAGCCGCGATTGATCGGGGCTACTTGCCAGTTACCTTCTCCCACAAGACTAGAGTAGTATTGATGAACAACTGGATAGACTTCAAAACCCGACCCATGAGCGACAAACTCGTAAATTTTAAAGCGGAGTTTTTCAAAGCTCTCGCAAATCCACTAAGAATTAGAATTCTCGATCAATTGAGAACAGAAGAATTGACGGTCTCGGAAATCAGAGACCGACTTGATGTCGAACTGCCCAACATTTCACAGCAATTATCTGTGCTTCGCTCCAAGAATTTGGTTGTGGGAAGAAAGCAAGGCAACAATATCTACTACTCGTGCAGCGATCCCACTGTTTTTAGACTTCTTGATGTAGCCAAAGAAGTTTTCAACAATCATTTGATTGATTTGCAAAAAACTTTAAACGAACTTTAGAGCCAAATGCTGATTTCAAAAGAAGCAAGTTTTTGAACGACGCTGCGATCTCAATATAGGCATTTAGAATGGCTCAATTACAATTGCTCCACTCGGCTAATTAACAAGCTCTCTCTAAATCGAACGGCGGTGGCATGCGCTTCGTCACCCGTGTTTTCTTTGGTGACAAAATGCCCCATCTTCCGCTTTTCACGAGCTTCATGCTTGCCGTATAGAACAACGTCGATAACTTCAGGGAAAGCTTCCAAAGCCTGGAGATTGAGAGGCTTTTTGCCGTCGGTTCCCTGCGCCAAGTAAACATCACCAAGAAGATTTCCCATACAGTAGCATCCGATATCTACACCTTTGGGTTGCGCCAAAGGAATGTTCAAGAGAATTCTTGCCAGACTGTCGAACTGGCTGACACTTGTAGCTACACGGGTTACGTGACCGGAATTATGCGGACGTGGCGCCATTTCGTTAATGTATATGTTCCAGTCGCCGACTGTGATACCGGACGAACCTGGTGAACGTCTATGTGAGAGAAAGAACTCTATGCAAAGCAGTCCTTGCACGTCCAATTTCTTTGCTGTAGCAAGAGCTATATCTTGCAACTTGTCTGCAACATCAAGCGGTAACCGGGCTGGGAAAACAGTGTAATCGAGGATG
>PNLN01000202.1 GCA_013823055.1 Cyanobacteria bacterium DS2.3.42 | reverse complement strand
GGGGTTTCTGTGACTGAAGTTTCTGTGGTTGAAGTTTCTGTGGTTGAAGTTTCTGCCGCTGAAGTATTTACTGCCGCAGTGGATGACTCTGGAGCAGCGACCGCCTTCGTACCTGCCTCAGGCTTCAAATGTTCCGGCCATGAATCATGCTCCAGTAGCTCAATCACGGCTTCTTCACTTAATTGAGGCGGCGGTGGTGGCGGCATCAAATGCGCCAATTGCGGCGTCTTAGCCAGAAGCGATCTGTAGGTTGCCGCATTAGCAAGACTGTTGACCATATAGGCAGGAATGCCGCCAACAATAAAACAGAGAATACCGAAAACATGGATGAAATAGCTGACAATTGAAAGCAACACAAGCTGCCAGCGTGCACCATCGCAAATAGCCCAACTGGCTTTTAGAGCCGCGATCGGCCCCAACTGTTTCTCAACAATAAAATATCCGGCGAATTGAAAAGAAATTTGCAAGATAATGCCGGGCACGATGAAACAAAGATATCCCAACGCAATTGCCGATCTCGATAGCAATGCAGCGACAAAGTAAGTCGGCAAATATTTGATGCATCTGAAACAATCGTCCGCATTGATCTTCTTGCCGTCAAGCGCCATGAGAAACACGTTCATCATGCCAATCTCAATGGTAAAGGCAATTACAGCGCTGGCTAGTCCAAGCAGCAACTGCAAGCTGATATTGTCCTTCGCGCCACCAAAGCCCATTACAAAACTTGCCATCGGCACCAAAGCCGCAACCAATCCATTTACACCCAAGATGGCTAACAAAGGCCAAAATCGCTGCTTCGTAATTTGCCATCCATTGCCAATCACATCATCGATGGCAAATTTTTCCTCAGGTGTCACAACCTGGATCATTTCTTGAGTCACGCTATGTCTCCTGCCTGATCACTCGCTCTGCGAGCGGCAGGCGTACCGGGAAGCACTTCCAATAGCTCGCCAAAGAGCCAGCCTTGACCGTAGTGTACGCCGATTTCTTTGAGAACGGGAATGTCATCGTTGTTCTCTATGCCTTCAGCAACAATCTCTGCGCCAAGAGATTTGGCGACGTTGGCGAGCCGTTTCATTAACCGGGCTTTGGATGGTTCCACAGAAACACCAGTGACATACTTGCGGTCTACTTTTACGAGATCAGGTTCAAGCAAAATCAGACTCTCCAATGAGCTTCTGCCAAATCCCACGTCATCAATGGCGACCAGAATTCCATGTTGCTTGAGAGCATTAACATGATCGCGCATGTAAGCCGGGTCTCCGACGAATTGCTGCTCGCTTATCTCCACACAGAAGACCCGCCCGTCTTGCTCATTTGGGAAAAGTGCGAGTAATTGTTCAATTGGAGTATCAAGAAGAGTGGATGGAAAAATATTCAAGTGAAAACGCATATTCTTTTTCACGCCCGCGGTGGCGGCGATGCACATCTTGACGCAAGAAAGATCAACAGTGGTGAGGATATTGTTCTCAACGCAAACTCTAAAGAAATCCGCTGGACTCTCGAATGCGCCGTCGGGCCCACGAGAGAAAATCTCGTAGCCGGAGACTTGCTCAGTAGCAAGATCAATAATTGGCTGAAATACAGTCCGGAAGGCACCGGCATCGCACAAGACATCCACTATGTCTCTTGCCTCCGGGTTCTCTTCTTCGGACGCACCGTCACGCGCTACAGAGACTCTATTCTTGCCTGATAGCTTACTTCGCTTGAGTGCCGAGCGCGTAAGAGTAAGGACTTCCTCAAGAGAAGACACCTTCTGTGGAAGCGTCGCGACTCCAGCGCTTACAGTCAGGTGAATCAAATCGGAAGCGTTGCGCAGCGGACTGTCGGATACAGACAGCCGAATTCGTTCGGCGACCTTCATCGCATACGCCAGCTGCGTATCGGGAAGCAGGACGAGAAACTCGTCGCGCCCAATTCGCCCGATGTGATCGGAAGGGCGGAGCGTGTTTCCGATGCGACGAGAAAGCTCTTTCAGAATCACGTCACCAACTGCGTGACCGAGACCTTCGTTGACACGCCTGAAATTATCAATGTTGAGCAGCATGCCAACGAGCTGCGCACCAGCTCGACCAGCGCGGTTTTGTTCTGCCAATAAAGACTGCTCCAAACCACGAACGTTCAGCACTTCAGTAAGCAGATCTTTGTTAGCCAATTTATCAAGGTGGGCTTGAGCAGAACTCAAATGGTCTTCCAAAAGTTGATTTCGTTCCTTCAAAGAATCAACAGCATTCTGCCAATTCTTTGACATCAGGAAAGTGCCCAAACCAAGCAGTCCAAGGAACGTGATCAACAGCACGCCAACCAAAACCTGATAATTAGGCAGTGAGCTGTACTGCGCAATGCGTTGCTCCAGGAGCTTGATTTGATCGTTCTCCAAACGCTCAACACCGGCAGCGGCGGCATTGGATTGCACAAGCGCATTGTCAGACATCTCCAGCAATCGAGCCGGCTTGACGTTCTTATCTTTCCGTAAATTCATCGCCTGCCGCAAGGAAGTGATCGAGCTTTCCAACTCGTTTTCCAAACGCCTAAACTGCTCGGCAGTTGGTGTCTCATTCGAGTCTAATGTGCGCAGAGAAAAGAGGCGCTCATTCACACGCGCTACAGCTTCGTTGAAATCATCGGCGTGCCGCACATCGCCGGATAAAACAAAGTCTCGATGATAGAGCTGAGCTTCGCGGAAGTCAGATAAAACGCTTTGCAGATTGTCAAAAACTTTTTGACGTTGCTCGATCCACTGCTTGATTTCCCGCGCGCCCGGATGAACCAAATAAGGACTAAAAAGTGCAAACGCAACAATGATCAGGGCAATTCCGAAACCGCTGACAATCTTTTTCTCGCTTGACCAACCATTAAGCATTACGAAAACCAGGACCAAACAGTAAGGCAGAACTCTCTTTATATAGCGCTCTATAAGTATTCCACCTATAGCATGCCCAGGAACAAGAATCATCTTGACAATGCGCAAAAAGAGAAAGAGAGAAATTTCTTCCACCAGAGCAATGCTGCCGATGATTGCCCCCTTTGGCTTCCCGGCGGATTTAATATTCGTGCCACACGTTTGACTGCTTGTCCGCCTACATTGGTCGAACTGAGTTTTCGCCCCATTTACTAAATCCGTCCAACCTCTTCCGGCTCACCCGAGCAAAGGAGATTGCATGACTGCAGTTTTTAACGCGCCAGATAATGGTGATCGTTCTGTTGCCAATGAGGCCAAGACCTCTGACGCTCCGAAGTTCGATCTACAAGCCCTATACTCTGACATGAGTGCCACTACTCGCGGTGGCTTATCATCACAGAGAGATATGGGTAATCAGATTGACTTCGGAACCAATGACAATATTTACGCCCGCAGCAGCGACAGCCAAAGCAGCTCCAATGGCGGCTTTAACCCTGAGCAGCAAAGTGCAATGGATGTTGCCAGAAGATTTGCTTCGTTTGATGATAACGATAACAATGACCACACCAACAACATAAACATCGAGAGAGAAGATGTCGGTCGCCTTGTGGAAGTGTATGGCGACATGTACAACATGCAGGATTCTCTTCAAGACGGCAACAAAGCCGAAGCGCAGAACTGGCTTGATGAAATGCGCCGAGATCTGGCTTCTTTTACCAGGGGACTCCTTACGGATTCAGAATCTGACGGTGGTTCGCGCGAAAGACACGGTCAACACGAAAACGACGAAAGACGCCACTGCCCCGATGAATCTGGTTCCGATGGTCATGGTGGCGAGCACGAAGAACAGCGCGAACCGCATGAGGATTCCGGACATGAAGAAGAAGGATCTGATGGTTCAGAAGGATCTGAAGAAACTTCAGAAGATGGTGCTGAACATTATCAGGAATGCGAACCCGGCGAAGGTCATGCAGATTCGGGCACGGAAGGATACACACCAGAAGACTCGATGGTGCTCTTGCAAAATGATATGCAAGAGTTGACGGAAGCGCTGGCAAGTGGCGACACAGAAGCCGTGCAAAAGATCATGGCTCGCATGAATCGCCACATGGCAATGCTGATGCGCCAGCTCAAAGGTCAAGAAAGTGAAGAGGAAACGGGCACACCGGGCGGTGGAGGACAGTACCCGATTGAAGACTGGTTTGGAACCGGTCCGAATCTACCAGGGATTCCGAATCCCGGCGATTTGTTCGGAAACTTGCCGAATCCCGGTGACATCTTCGGAAGCTTACCAACACCACCGAATCCGCAAGATATTTGGAGAGGAGTTTCTCCAATACCAAATCCTGGTGACCTTCTAAGAGGTCTACCGCAACCACCCAATCCTCGCGATCTTCTCGGCAGTTTGCCGACACCGCCAAACCCAGGTGACTTACTACGCAACCTTCCTTCGCCTGGAGACCTGTTCGACATTTTCTAAAGCGAGTTGTTGAACGGAGAGTATTCGACAAGAGTCCATGATTGAGCCAGAGCGCGGGGTAAATACTTCGCGCTTTGCACTTTGAAGACAGTCTCTTTGACTGCAGCTTTTCCTTCAACACTGGGTGTGAAGGTTTCAATCGTGCCGGAAACGGCTAAGCCTTCGCCAGTTTCGAAATCGACAAACAAAAGAGCGGCGTCTCGATTGCTGTGAATGTTTCCCAGCGTATTGAACATGTTGTTGCCGGGAAAATCTGTCCAGCGGATCGTGTGTGCATCAGCTTTTACAAACCCTGGGGAACCGCCGCGATGTGATGCGTCGGCACCACCCTCGGAGGCATATGTACCTATGAAAAAGGTGTCCGCGCGATTGACCAAATTTTGCAAAGCGGGAGAAAGAAATTCTGATTCAAACACTTTATCTGTTTCGCTACTCTCTGCCACGTCGCGCGAAAACTCAGACTCAGGCAGACGCTTTTGTATGTGCTTCGGGCAGTTTCCATAAACCTGATTTATGGAAATCGTCAGGCTGCCGGCCGATTGGGCGGTGCCGTTTATCCGCATTCGTCTGCGCCCGACAAAATCCATAGCAACCAAAGCTACCGGTGAGTGATCAAAATTGTGGTGTTTAACAAGCGGCGCTGATGCGTGCTCGAAGTTAAACTCAATAGTTTGATCGTCCAGAGCCTGTACAAATCCGGGGTCTCCACTGAGTGGAGTTATCCAAATTCGCTGCTTATCATCAAACCAGGTCATCGCGGCAAAACGACTTTCTTCGAGATAGCGCTGGGCCGGATCCGGCAAGTCGTTGAGAAACATACCGGACAGACGATCGGCTTGGTGCGTAACGCCGGCCAACTGCTGTACTGCTCTTTCACCTTTATGATATTTGCTCATTTAAATCACCTTCGCCTTTGAAAGCGAAATCTAACCGTCTAAACACATTATACCGGTTAAAGACAAATCCTAACCGTCAAAATGCTTTTAAAAGGTTAAAATTGACAGCATGGACTTCATTTTTATAGGCAACAATCTGGCGGCGGACTTCGTTAATACCGAAGTCATAACGCCACAGGGACGGACAGACCTGCTGAGCTCGGCAGAATTACTGTCCACCTGGTTCGAAAGAGCCGGGTGCGCTCGGGGCGTTAAATGCACCGAGCTGGATCTAGAAGTCGCCAAAGAACTACGCGCGGCAGTCAGACGTGCTTTCGATCGCATGGCGGAAACTAAGCCGTTGCAGGCAACCGACGTAGAACTGCTAAACAAACGAAGCAATGAATTGACTCGCGTTCTGTCTGGGACTAATAACAGCTACAAATTCACCTATCGACTGGAAACGACAGCTGACGTTCTCGCTTTGATTGCACAGACATGCTGCGAATTGCTCGCTTCACCTCGAATAGATTCCTTACGCAAGTGCGCCAGCGAAAAATGCATTCTCTACTTTGTCGACACGTCAAAAAATCAGCATCGGCAATGGTGCAGCATGGAAATTTGCGGTAATCGTGAAAAAGTGCGCAAGCATTACGATAAGAACAAAGTGCATTAAGACAGGGGCGACGCGATGCGTCGCCCCTGTTACAGCAGATTGGCAAAAGACGACGCGATGCGTCGTCCCTGATTCTTCTAATAGATGTAGAGCATCTCGCGGAACTTAGGCAGCGGCCACAATGAGTCGTCAACCATAACTTCCAACTCGTCTGCAATCGCTCGCACTTCATTCATCGCAGGAATAACACGTTGTTGATAGAAGCGAGCCTCAGCGGTGTGCTCATCATCAATGTGGTCTTCTCCGCGTTGCTCGTGGCGCAACATGTCCAGCACTTCGATAGCAGTCTTAAGACGGGCGATTCTTTCACTTACGTCTTTCAACATGTTTTCTTGATGTGCCAAATTGATGCCGTTGACTGCGGACTTTGTCTGCACGATCGCCGTCGCCAGGCGAGTTTGATACTCGATTGCAACAGGCAAGATCATAGTCATCGCCATACTGGAAGTAAGCAGTGATTCGACGTTAATCACCTTGCAGTAATTTTCCAACAAGATGTGATATCGGCTCACCAATTCATCTTCCTTGAATACGCTGTAGCGCTCAAAGAGTTCTTTAGCTTCCGGCTCAACCAGAGCAGGAAGTGCTTCCGGCAAGTTCTTCAAATTGGCCAAACCACGGCGCGAAGCTTCTTCATGCCATTGTTCGGAGTAGTTGTCGCCGTTGAACAAGATGCGTTTGTGATCCGACAAAGTCTTCACAAGAACAGCGTTGATTGCAGCTTTGACGTCTCCGCCCTTCTTCGCGGCATTTTCAATTTCATCGGCAAGGTAGTCCATCGAATCTGCCACCATCGTGTTGAGCACGGTATTGGGCATGGCGATTGACTGACTGGAGCCGACAGCACGGAACTCAAACTTATTGCCTGTGAAAGCAAAAGGCGAGGTGCGGTTGCGGTCCGAATCATCCTTGAGAATGTCCGGCAACATAGAAACGCCGGACTTAACCATGGCGCCGACTTTCTTATCTGCGGCTTTGCCGGAGATGATGTTGTCGACAACTTTGGTCAATGCATCGCCCAAGTAGATGGACATAATTGCAGGCGGTGCTTCATTAGCTCCCAACCGGTGGTCATTACCGGCGGTGGCAATACTGGCACGCAAGAGTTTGGCGTATTTATCTACTGCGCGAATAACAGCAGCCAGAACAACCAAGAATTGCAAGTTTTCTTGCGTATCTTCGCCAGGCTCGAGCAAGTTATTGCCTTGATCGTCAGCGAGGGACCAGTTGTTGTGCTTGCCGCTACCATTGACGCCGCTAAATGGTTTTTCATGGAACAGGCAACGGAGACCATGTTTTTGTGCCGTCTTTCTAAAGACTTCCATTAGCAGCATGTTGTGGTCCGTCGCTAGATTGCTGCTTTCGAAGATCGGAGCAACTTCAAATTGCGCCGGCGCAACTTCATTGTGGCGAGTCTTGACCGGCACACCCAGTCTGTACAGTTCGTGCTCCGCATCCATCATGAAGGCAAGCACGCGCTCGCGGATAGATCCCCAATAGTGATCTTCCATTTCCTGTCCTTTTGGAGGACGGGCACCGAACAGGGCGCGACCGGCATTAATAAGATCCGGACGGCTCAAGTAAAAGGCTTCGTCGATCAAGAAATATTCTTGCTCAGGACCAACGGTGCAATTCACGCGTTTCACTTCTTTCTTGCCGATGGCATGCAACAAGCGCACTGTCGACTTGCTGATTGCTTCCAACGAACGAAGCAATGGTGTCTTCGCATCAAGTGCATGTCCGCTGAACGAACAGAACACTGACGGAATGCAGAGCGTTCTGCCATTGGCACTGTCCATCAAAAATGCTGGGCTGGATGGATCCCATCCTGTATAACCGCGAGCTTCGAAGGTCGAACGAATACCGCCCGAGGGGAAGCTGGAGGCGTCTGGTTCGCCTTGAACCAGCATCTTACCGGGAAACTCCAACATCGCCCCTTCATCAACGCTGGAAGCCAGGAACGAATCATGCTTTTCTGCAGTGTGTCCGTGCAGTGGAGAGAACCAGTGAGTAAAGTGCGTAGCACCACGCGCTATCGCCCAATCCTTCATCGCGTTGGCGACAGTGTCCGCCATTGCCGGATCGAGCTGTTCTCCATGATCGAGACAGCGCAGAACTGCTTTGTAGACAATCTTAGGCAGCAAAGCGCGCATAGTCTGTCTGTTAAAAACATTGGAGCCGTAAATTTCATTTACTGGTTGGTTTGTGTAATCGATCGATGTGGAGAGCGGCTGTCTATCAGACATCGAAGCTATCGCTCGCTTTCGACCGTTCGCATGACCGTTGTTGCTTTCCTTCGACACGTGAGTTTTGGACCTCTTATCGTTGTGAATTGTGTTTGTCATTCTGCCCTCGCTTTCCGCCTGCTATACGCCTACTAATTGTTCTGTCAAATTCCAATTGCTTTGAGTATCACTCTCTTTTTCCGCTGACCATCGAATTCCGCATAGAAAATCTGCTCCCACGGACCGAGGTCTAATTTGCCTTCGGTCACTGGCACCATCACCTGGTGATTGATCAAGATCCGCTTTAAATGTGCGTCTCCATTGTCCTCGCCAGTCTGATGGTGTTTGTAATCGGGGTTGACCGGCGCTAATTTTTCAAGCCATTCGCCGATGTCCTGAATCAAACCGTTTTCCCAATCATTTATATATACACCAGCCGTGATGTGCATGGCCGACACAAGAATGAAGCCTTCCCGAAGTCCGCTCTCCGTAAGGAATTCCTGTACTTCATCAGTAATTCGTAAAAATTCTTGGCGCTTCTTGGTATTGAAAACCAAATACTTAGTATGCGACTTCAGCGAGTCGGAAACCTTCACGGCTGCTTGCTCCCGTATATGCAATGAATAACTCGCAGGGGATATTTTTGTAAAATACGCGCGAACGAGCCCGGTATTAGAGTGTACCTGGATTCCATTTAATGTTCTAGTATTTGCAAAGTTTCAAATCGCGCCGCGATCAGCCTTTTCAGTGGTGCGCACATAAAACATTACCCGGCGCTTGCCAATAGACGCGGCATTGCAGACTGTCACGCGAATCAGCGCGCGTCAGTCAGAGCTTGCTCCTCAGCGCTTGTTGCTGTGATCGGCTAAGAACAGCGGATTGGACCCCGTCAAAGTCGAGCGAATAAAAGTCGGAACACCATCACCAATGTTCAATTTTGTGGCGACGCGCGAGAAGGCACTGCTGCTCTGCGGTGCCAAATTGAGGCTGCCAGCCATTTGCGAGACACTGCCCGGTTCGTAGCGAGCAATACTGGAAAGGGAATTCCATGGATTGTCGTAATCAACTCTTTGCAGCGCCTTCAAAGCAGCGTTGTAGTCGAGCTGTACTGGGTCTTTGAGCCCGGTCAATCCGTACGTTTTTCGGTCTGCCATTGCGACGTAATCGTGCAAGAATGCCTCTTTCATCTTATGGTCCACGACCACAGCTTGAACAGGGACTTCAGAGCCGGCGGCGATCGGTGCGCGCCCTCGGCCTATGTAAAACGTCGTGTTTTCGCCTGCGTTGATGAAAGACAATGATCCTTTAGGAACCATCTGCAAATCAGGCACGGACATCATGCCAGGAGCGTCAACATAAGGATTTTGTATGTGCCCGGTAATCTGCCCGGGCTTCTGCACAACGCCCAGTTCCACGCCTTCAGGCGTACCAGACATAATTCGGCTCATGCGACCGGCCTTAGGGTCGATCAACACTCCGCTTTCAACGGTAAACGGTTTGGGTGTTGGTAGCAAACGGCTGGCAGCAAGCGCATCTACCGATTCCGCTTCGGTCATCAAACTGGTTTTTAGTTTCGTGCCCGGTCCTCTCATGAACAGCTCATCAGGCAATGCTCGCCTCACGGGGAATTCAGCTTTTTCCGCAAAGGCGTAGGAAGTATTTCGGGCAAAGGCTGATTTTTCCAGAGTTGTGAAAGCTAGTTTGCTGCCCAAACCGGCAGCCGGCAGAGCCTCCAGAAACATCGCTCCTTCGCGTCCAACACCCTGAGAGCCCTGTCGAGCCAATGCAATGCGTTGTTCGCGTGAGTCGGCATTTCCGGCTTCGTCTAGAAAGTTCGACACCTTCGGGAAGAGGCGACATCCTTCAGCGAGCAAAGCCGTTCCGGCAACCAAACCACCAATCACAGGCGCTCGGCGCATCAGGATTGTGGCTCCGTAGCCTATTCCACCGCCTATGGCAGCATTTTGCACTACTTGCCCAGGTCTCTGAGTGACGTCCTGGAACAACTCTTCCATAATCGCGCTGGGAGCTTGAGCCATAGTCCTTCCGACTACAGCCATCTGATTTTCCGTTCGTGACCAACCTTCCGTCACACAGGCGCTCCGTTTTTTAGTATCCGCAGAGTTTCCCAGGTCCAGGCCTTAGCTTATGTAATAGATAAGGGCCAGTCATTGGGGAAACTACGAGGGCGGCTCAAAACGCCAACAGGTGGGCTTTTCGGTCAAAAATCAATAGGATTTGTCATCTCAATCGACATCGGTTGAAGTTTGCCATGGAAAGTCCGGCAGTTCCACAAATTCGGCGGAGGGTTATATTTGTCCCTATTACACGACCGAATCGAAGCCGATTCGAATGCGAGAGTTGTGTAATGGGAAGCACAGCACCTGGAGCGAGCTGGGTTTGGCGACATACCCAGGCCCACTGGGGACCAGGCCCGTATACTGGTGAGAGGGAACAGTTTGAGGCTCCTGGACGTGGCAGAGATTCAAAAACCAGCTGACCATGCAGAGCAGGCAAGCGTCCAGAAAACGCCTGAGGCGGTAAAGGATGGCGGGGTTATTGCAGCTCAACCGAATCAGGAAGTACACGGGCAGGCTTTTGCAGAGGCGCACCAGAACGACAAGACATTATCCGAGCCGGATATGATCGCAATGAATGACGGCGAAACGGTGGCAGAGTATAAGGCTCGGGCGGCGCAGATTCAGGCTAACAGATTCGGTTTCTTTGATTCGAAAGAAGAAAAAACGAACGATGCCGACGCCGGCGTGGCCGGCAAGACAAAAATACATCAGCATCCGGCGAAGCAAGCATTAGAGCCTCTTCCCGGCTTGTCGCCGACTATGCAGCAATCGCCATATGATTCTTCCGTGAAAGTGAATGTGCAGATTACGAATGTGCCGGAAGTGCCGGAGCCATTAACAGAGGAAACTTTAGGCAAGTATGCCGAAGCTGTTTTGGAAAACGCTGCAGCTGCAGTCAGGCAAATAGAAAATCATTTAGCGCAGCCGAATGCAATCAACAGCGATTTTCTGAAGGTTGGACAGTGGGCCGCAGGACTGCCGGAGCATTTCGCGCAGAGTCCAGAGCAGTTGAACAAAGACGTCCAGGGGGCTCTAGGTGCCACCATGGAAGAGATAGACAAGCCGTTGACGCCGGACGAGCGGGCAAAGATGGCGGGCATACTTTTGCCGATGTTTTTCTTTGAGGGTGGAAAGGAGCCAATAAATCCTGAGACAATTGAGCAAATGGGCTTGGAGGGGATGACGGAATCGGAGTTGAAAGCTCTGGGAATTGAGAAGCGCGTAGAGGTTTTGGAAGAAGGAATCGCGGAAAAGAGAAGGGTTTTGGAAGAGAAAGACATAGTAAATCCAATTGATCGCAATGCTTCGGCAGAAGAAAAGATTGGTCAGCTACAGGCACTATCAGAGGAAAACAAACTTTTGGTAGAGAAATTTCTTGAGAGTGTTGATACCAGATTTGGCACTAAGTCAGAAATCGATTTCAAATCACAAAAGGAAATTGCTGACAAGGCTAATCGACCTTCAATAAAGGAATTGAAGCCGTGGTTTGAGATAGAGCATGTAAGAGATTCGTTTAGATTCAAGACCCCGGTGGACAATCTGAATGAATTGCAAAAGATTGTGGAGGCTCTTAAGGGGAGCGCTTTTGAAATAGTAAACCCAGATCTGGACAAGTTGCTATCTCCAAAAAATAGAGGTTGGAGAATAGCTGCAGTTGACTTGCGGGCGCCGAATGGGCAGATACTTGAGTATCAAATTCTTCCCAGAGAAATGAATGAGGCTGGTGCAATGGAACACGGTATTTATGAGCAATAGCGAAACAAAGATGTGACAAAACTGACCAGAGAAGAAAAGCTCTTAAAACGTGAAGCAGATCTTCAGGCGAAGGAGTTATATGACGAGGCTTGGAAGCGTTATCTAACAAGGACTGGACAGACTGAAGAAACAATAAAAGAAATTGTTGAGCAGACCAAGAAAACAGTTCAGAGCGAATAGGGGGAGAGGGAATATGAAAGACGTTCTGGTGCAACGATCAGAAGCGGGAGAAATAGCCATTTACGACCGGAGAGATAAATTCTTAGCTTCTTTCCA
>PNLN01000142.1 GCA_013823055.1 Cyanobacteria bacterium DS2.3.42 | reverse complement strand
GTTGACGCTTTAGCTTCTACAAAACCTGGAAGTTAAAGCGTTGACGCTTTAGCTTCTACAAAACCTGGAAGTTAAAGCGTTGACGCTTTAGCTTCTACAAGCCTGGTAGGGGTTTTGGAAACTCGGCAGTGCTTGACAGCCAGAATATTAGTCCAGATTTCGCTCGGAAGCTCTCGGTTTTGGCTTCAATTTTTGTTTACCGCTTTTGGCGTCTTTGTCGGCCTGCTCTTTGAGCGTTTTTAGCCTTGCGTCGAGATCTCGCGCTTCTTTATCGCGCCCGAGTTTCTTCAATACTGACGAATAGTCTTTCATCGCCGAGAGTGTCTCTGGATGCGACGAACCCAAAAGGCGATCGCGCACGCCTAGTGTCCTGCGAAAAAGAGGCTCGGCCTTTTTCAACTTTCCTTGATCGCGATACAACCAACCCAGGTTGAGCATGCACATTGCAGCTTCCAAATTGTTGATGCCCAGCTTCTTTTCATATAGAGTCATGGCCTTTTCCAAAAGCGGCTGGGCTTGATCGTATTTTTTCTCGACTCGGTAAAGCTCAGCCAGATGAGACATTTCAGCAGCAACGAGTGGATGTGTCATTCCCAGAGTTGTCTCGCGAATGTTCAAAGCACGCTTGTAATAAGACTCAGCCTTGTCAAATTCCTTTTTATGGAAATAGAGAAGCCCAAGATTGCTAACGCAAGAAGCAGTATCGCGATGAGCTGGACCAAGCAGGCGCTCTTTGATCGAAAGCGAGCGTTTGTACATCGCTTCAGCTTCTGCATAGCGACCTTGCTGATCGTAAAATGCAGCCAAATTATTCAAGCTGCTGGCAATCGGCGCATTCTCTTGCGATGAGACTTTCTCTTCGATGGCGAGAGCCTTCTTGTAGAGTCTTTCTGCCTCGGGATAATTTGCAGTGTTTTGATATAGCACTGCCAAATTATTGAGAGTGTTTGCCACCGACATGTTTTCTTCGCCAAGTGCTTTTTCCTTCAGAGATAGCGCCTCTTTGAAGAGTATTTCCGCCTCTTTGTATTGGCCTAAGAGTCTGTGCGCTTCGGCGAGATTGTTGGTTGCGGCGGCCACTTTCAGTGACACATCGCTGGAGGAAGGCGTTCGTGATTCATCGCCATTGCTTTTCTTGGCTTCAATCAATGCCAGCTCGAACATAAGTTTTGCTCGATCGTAGTCCGCAACGTCGAGCGCTTTCTTGCCGGATTTGTTGTATCTTTCCCAGAGGCTTTCATGCGACTCGCGCTGCAAGCCGGTCAGTTTAGAGGCGACAGGCTCGGCTTTCACTTCCGACAACAAGGCGCCCGAAGCCGACGAGCTCAGGCAGAAAGCAGTAGCGATTAGAATCGTGCGACTCAACGTCTATGAGGGCTCATTGTTTGGGTGCTTCGACAGAACCCGGGCCTTTTACTAAATGACAGACGCCTGAACGTTGCCGGCAACGTTCCTCAACAAACAATAGCACTAATGGTCCTTTGCTCGCCAGAATCCGATGAAAGGTCGTTGTTCAGGGACTCTTGCTCAATCACTTCGAGTTGCCAATTCACCATTAAAGGCAAAAGCAGAACTACTTTTTGGCTTCTTTGAGTTCCTTGGCTTCTTTGGGTTCATATGTGTAAAAACCGCGTCCGGTCTTACGCCCCAGGTGTCCGGCATTGACCAGTTGTTTGATAATTGGGCAAGGTCTGTACTTAGGATCGCCAAATCCTTCCTGCAACACTTCCATCACATGCAAGACGATGTCCAAGCCGACGAAATCACCCAATTCGAGAGGACCCATGGGATGGTTGTAGCCGAGTTTCATGCCTTGATCGATATCTTGAGGCGTGGAAAGTCCTTCCATTAGAGCGAAGGCTGCTTCGTTTATCAAACACAATCCCAAACGAGTCGTTATAAATCCAGGCATATCCTTAGAGCTGATCATTGTTTTGCCCAACTCTTCGCCGAATCTAGTCACCGTCGAAAGAGTGGCTTCGGAAGTATCGAATCCAGGAATCAGCTCAACAAGCTTCATCACGTGCGCCGGTGAGAAAAAGTGCATGCCCATTACTCGGTCAGGTCTTTTTGTGGCAGCAGCTATAGAGGTGATGGATAGTGAGCTTGTGTTAGATGCGAAAATAGTCTTCTTATCGCAAATTTCGTCCAATTCTTTGAAGAGTGTTCTCTTAATGACCAGATCTTCGGCAATCGCCTCAATCACCAGGTCGCAATAAACGGCATCCTGCAAGCGCTCGGTAGAAACAATTCTTCTTTGCGCATCAGCCACATCCTCAGGATCCAAAAACTTTTTGTCGACCGATGTCCTGCCATATTTTTCAATAGTTTCGTTAGCCTTGCGCAGCGAAGCTTTGGAAATATCGTAGATATAGACTTTCGCTTTCGTTCTGGTGGCGATCAAAAATGCGATACCTGAACCCATAAAGCCACTGCCGGCTATGAAGACAGTCGTTACTCCGGACCCGGTTGCCATTAGCTTTGCACCCTCCTGAAAAGCAGATCGAAGTTCAGATCGTACCATCCTCAAATTTACTGAGCTTGCGGCGTAAACAGCGCATGAACAGGCAACTGCGGGCAGATTTTAAGAGTTTGCAATTGGCTTGACATCAATAGAACATTTCGAATTGAAGCTATTGCTTTATTTTTTGGTAGGGTTGGTTTCTCACAAGATAACTTGCGGATTAACTCGGACATCAATTTGAGGAAACCCCTTCGCCATGATCAAGAAAGTTCTCATAGCAAACCGGTCGGAAATCGCAGTTCGCGTCATCACAGCCTGCCGCGAGATGGGTATCAAAACCGTCGCAATCTATTCCGAACCGGACAAATTGAGCCGCCACGTCAGCCTAGCCGATGAGGCTTATCAATTGGAAGGCCAGCCGCAGAAGGTCTATCTTGATGCCGCGCAGGTTGTCGATATTGCCAAAAAGTGCGGCGCCGATGCCGTCCATCCGGGCTACGGGTTCCTTTCTGAAAACCCCGAATTCGCTAGAAACTGCGCGGATGCAGGAATTAAATTCATCGGACCAAAACCAGACATCATTCATCAAATGGGCTCCAAAGTCGAATCCAGACGAGCCATGGAAAAAGCAGGAGTTCCAGTCGTTCCGGGAACCACAGACCCAGTCAATTCCGCCGATGAAGTAAAAACGCTAGGCGCAAAGTATGGATATCCAATCGCCATCAAAGCAAGCGCAGGCGGTGGCGGGCGTGGAATGAAAGTAGTGCGCACAGAGGCTGAGGCGGAGAACGCCTTCACTCAAGCCCAAAGAGAAGGCGCCAGCTATTTCGGAAATGGCGAAGTATACGTCGAAAAGTATCTCGACCACCCGCGCCACGTAGAAGTGCAAATTTTAGGCGACGAACACGGCAACGTCATTCACCTGGGCGAGCGCGATTGTTCCACACAGCGCCGCCACCAGAAACTAATCGAAGAATCTCCGGCGGCGAAACTAGATCCGAAAGTCAGAGAAAAATTGCTCGCCGCTTCAGTAAAAGGCGCAAAATCACTTGGTTACACTTCGGCGGGAACATTTGAACTGCTTGTCGCCGGCAATGAATTTTTCTTCCTAGAAGTGAACACCAGAGTGCAAGTAGAGCACCCCGTCACCGAATATGTCACCGGCATCGACATCGTCAAAGAACAAATCCGCATAGCCTCGGGCGAGAAATTGAGCGTCAAGCAAGAAGAAGTTTCCTTCCGTGGACATTCGATTGAGTGCCGAATCAACGCAGAAGACCCATTTAAAAACTTCATGCCCGCACCAGGGACAGTGAGAAATTTCGTCGAGCCACGGATGCCGTGGGTGCGCGTGGATAGTGCCTGCTACAGCGGCTATCAAATTCTTCCTTTTTACGATTCTTTATTGGCAAAACTAATTGTCTGGGGGCGCGACCGCAAAGAAGCAATCGACAGGATGAAACTGGCGCTCAGCGAATTCAAAGTCGAGGGCGTTGCCACAACAATTCCTTTCCATCTGGCACAACTAGAAGATCCAAAATTCATCAATGCTGAAACCTATACAACATACATAGAATCCGAATTCATGAAATCGTTTGTTGCAAACGCTCCCAAAACGGCACCTTCGGTGGTGACCGGCACTACGGCGGCGGGCACTGCCACAGCGACACCGGCTATCACCCATACATCCACAAATAACGGTCATCATTCAGGCACCCCTGAAAAAGTCGGACCGTACAACTTTGAAGTGGAAGTAAATCAGAAGTCCTACAAAGTAGCTGTTCACGAACTGGTCGCACCAGGAGCACCTGTTGCAAGGGGAGGAACTGTATCATCAGCAAAACCATCCGCTCGCTCGCTTGAGCGGCCCGGCAAAGCTACCAGCAAATCCGGCGGCAGCTCAGGCGAAGTAAGAGCGCCGATGCACGGAGTCGTTAAGGAGCTTCTAGTGGCGGTTGGCGACGCTGTCACTCAGGGTCAAAAACTTCTGATTTTCGAAGCCATGAAAATGGAATCGGAAGTGGTGGCACCAAAAGCAGGCAAAGTCTCCACGATAAATGCGAAGCAAGGCGACACGGTAGAAACCGATCACGTAATCCTCGAGATTGCCGACTAACACGGGTGCCGCATGGCGTCGCCCCTACAACAGGTGAGAGCTGATGGCTGAAGATATAAGAGTAGGAACAGGCTTCGATATTCACCGACTGGTTGAAGGGCTTCCGCTTGTTCTGGGCGGCGTCACTATTCCGTATGAGAAGGGGTTGGAAGGGCACTCTGACGGGGATGCACTTACGCACGCGATCGTCGACGCCTTGCTCGGTGCCGCCTGCTTAGGCGACATCGGAGTTCACTTCCCACCCGGAGACGAGAAACACGCCGGAGCCAACAGCATCGATTTTTTGAAACACGTAATCGACCTGCTAGACGGCAAACTTTTCTATGTTCAAAACGTCGATGCCACCATCATCTGCGAAGCGCCAAAACTATCGCCGCATTACGAAGCAATGCGAACCATCCTTTCCAAAGCAATGCGAATCGAAATCGATCAAGTCAGCATCAAGAGCAAAACCATGGAGCGCATCGGACCGATTGGCGAAGGTCTAGCCATCGCCTGCCAGGCTGTCGCACTAGTCGAAGCGCAAATGTAGATTGCCCTACACACGCTAATTTGCTCACCAAATGATTTCGATTGCAAACTGTTCGAATTGTGGATCAGCAGTAATAATTGGCATTCGCTCAACTGCACTCTGAGCAATCAACATCAAATCAAAAGGGTCTCTATGCGATCCCTCAAGAGTGTAAACGCGAAGCGCATGACTGATCGTGATAGGAAGGGACGAGAAATTATTCTTAGCAAGTTGGCTGGAAACGAATGTTTCAGGACTTGTAGGTAACTCTAGCTTTCCCAATTTGCACTTCACTGCAATCTCCCAAGCTGATGCGGCGCTGAAAAAAATCTCAGTACCGGCGCGTTCAATTACCTGTCGACTAGCTTTAGACAGACGTTTGTCATTGGCAATCCACCACAAAAAGACATGGGTATCAAGAATTGCACGCATGGAATCACGTTCCCTCGAACTGTTTCAGGACGCTGTCCGGCAACGGGTCGTCGAAATCAGCAGAAATTGAAAACTGTCCTTCGGCCGAGCCCGGCCTTCTCATCTTCTTTTTTGAATCTATTGGAACCAGTCGAGCAACAGGAACGCCGGCCTTGGCAATGATGATTTCTTCTCCCGCCATAACTCTCAGAAGAAGTTTGGAAAAGTGCGTTTTCGCTTCGTGAATGTTGATTTCGTTTGCCATTTCAACAGCCTCCTGAGCTTAAGTTTAATTATAGACTAAGTCGTAGACTAAGTCTAATCATTGAATCGGCAACATTTGCGCCGTCCACCCAAAATGGTTCCCAAAATCTCCCTGGTTCAATTTGCCGGCACTCGCGAATCAACTAAAGACTCAAAGTGACCGACTCTGCAGTGTCATGTATTCGTGTATCCCACACTTAAACCCTGCAAACATGCAGATTTAGTGCAATACTGCCTTACGCCTTTTATAAACTCGACAGACGCGCTCAAAAAGCACGTCCACATTTAGGTTCAGACAAATGAAAAAAGAATATCCCCGACTGGAAACTTTCCAGTTGGTCCGCCCGTGTCCAATTAATATGGACGGGCTAGATCCAGCCGAGAAAGAGAATTTCTGCAAGTCTTGCAATAAGAAAGTCTACAATCTCTCAGTCCTCTCAACCGACGCGGCTGAGGCACTTCTTGAAGAGAAAGGGAACAAGGCTTGCGTCATGTTCGTGCGCAACAATGACGGTCGCATTGTCACGGACAACTGTCCAACTTTTTTGCGCCCAATACGCAGGTACGCTCGTATTGCAATTTCGCTTGCTTCGGTCGTCTTCTTATGGTTCCTGGTTCAGGGAAAAGCCATGGCGCAAAAGCTAGTCGGGCAGCCCATCGAACCAAAGTGGGGATGCTCAATCAACCCGAATTGGTTATCTGCCAAAACTCCTATTGAACAGTTGCAATCCATAATTCCAATGGACGAACGAGGTTTGTGCACTTCTGCACTTTCATTTTTGGTGGCATGGTGCACATGGTTGGCCCTGATTGCCAAAGCCAAAAATACCGGCTCTCAGCAGAAGCATACAGTGTCAAAATCCATTGGCTTCTTTATCGCTATGGTGATCGTCATTTTTGCGCCTACTCTTTTGAACGACAGTTGTGTAAAACCTTACGACATTGACGCTGCAACCAAAATGGTTTTGATGGCTGCCGGGCCCATCACGGCACTGCTCTTTTGGTTGTATACAAGTACGCTATCCCGCCCAAAATCAGTTGGGATTGACACCGTTGCACTGCTAATTGCAATTCCAATAACCCTTGCAACAATGAGTCAGCTTCAGACTTTCACACTTGAATCTTCTGCGCGCATTGTTCAGGAAACGTACTTCACGTTTGCATTTGTAGGAATGGCTAGCGTTCTAGATTCACTCCTCTACCGAAAGAAAACACTGAGCCGGTTAAGGATTCTCGCCCTTCTCATTTCGCCACCACTTCTAGCCTTCACATGGGAGATGGTGATTCTGGAGCCCGGCTGGTTGGTCCTTGCAGTAGTGTCGCTATCTTGCATTGCGGTTCTATTTCAGCAGCGCATTTTCGCTATAGTGGCAGCAGCGCTCTACGCGTTTCCGTTCCTGAGGTTGGTAGTTGGTTTCCTCTACAGCGGAGTTAGCTCGCAGGGCCTACTGAATGACTTTGGATACGATACAGCACGCGACTTGGTCCGATGTGGAACCGCCCTAGCGCTCGCATTTGCATTTACTCTAATTTGGTGGCATGAAATAAAGCATACGAAATTGAGTCCCCAAACGATCATCGTGCTGATGTCAATTCCGATCTTGGTCTACTTGATCGGGACATTCTCAATAAACAACTTCGGAGGATTGGGCAGCGGTGGCTTATAAGACGACCAGACAATTAGTTCAGCATGTTATTGAAAAAATCGACGTCGTTTCAGTTTAGAAGGAACCCAGAACCTGCTGCAAGCTTCATCTTTGAGAAATAAGGGAGACGGCGAGTGTTCAATCAGCGTTCACTCAACTGAACTAATCTGATTGAGTCGGTAGTTCGAGAGATTGAAAAAATGAACACTTCGCCGAAAGTAGTATTGGTATTGGGCGCCAATGGCGGTCTGGGCAGCGCGGTTTGTCGATTACTCTCAAGCAGTAATTACAAAGTTGTTTGCGCAGGCCGGAACAAAGAGGCTGTAAGCGAATTAGCTGAAGAATTGGGCACCTTCGCAATCGCTTGCGATGCCACAGACTTCGCCAGCATGGCTTCTTGTTTTGAAACAGCTTCAATAGAATTCGGAAGGTTAGATGGTGTAGTGAATGCAGTCGGTTCCCTGCATCTTAAGCCGGCGCACACCACAACTGAAGAAGACTGGATGAAAGTCATTCAAACTAATCTCACTTCTGCTTTTGCATGCATCAAATACGGCGCCAAGGCAATGATGGCAAATGGAGGCTCCATAGTCCTGGTCTCGTCCGCGGCAGCTTTCACTGGCATGCCAAACCACGAAGCAATTGCCGCAGCAAAAGGAGGGGTATCTTCTCTGTCACGTGCTGCCGCCGCTACGTATGCTCGTTACAACATTCGGGTCAATTGTGTGGCGCCAGGTCTGATGGATACAAATTTGACCAAGGTTATAACCAATAATAAGGCACAACTTGAAGCATCGGCTCAAATGCATCCACTAGGACGCATCGGTACTCCGGAAGATGTTGCCCCAGCGGTGGAATGGCTACTTAGCGAAAAGAGCAGCTGGGTGACAGGTGAGGAGGTTAAGATCGACGGCGGACTCGCATCATTGAAAGCAAGGGTCATGGCAAAATCTGGATCATAGTGGAACCCAGATCTCGTTGCGCCGCATGAATGGCAGAGTCCAGGGCGGATTGTAGAATGCGCGAATAGGCTCTGCTGTCGTCTCAAGGTTTTGATTCTTGAGCCAAATATTTAGCTGTTCCTCATGTTTGCGACAATTCTCATCGCCGGAAAACCCAGAAAATCTGATTACAGCAAATTTTCGAGGTGGTAATCGATGCAATCTAATTCGCTTATCCAACGGCTCAGGCAATGTTTCCAGGCTGTACTTTGTCGGCATGAAAAAACGCATGGTCATGCTCTTATTGCCTACCCGTGTGGTCACAGGTGCAGTCATTGCTATCTTTTCTGGTTGCAGTTTTTCAGTCACGGGAACGGTCATTGCAATTTTTGCTTTCGAAACGTTCTTACCGAAAATGTAACCGGCCAAAATTTTGAAGGCAGTGTTTGCTGAGCTTTCACCCTGCCCGGTAACCTCGACTTCTGCTGCAATCACGCTAGGATAGCTTCGTATCTCAAAGTTTCCTTCTTTGCGATCGACTGAATAGTCAGGTTCCTCATATTTTGCTAGTGCATCGTTTCCGATTACCAGAGCCAATCCGGCAGCACCAGCGGCCGCTAGAAACATAAACGGTTTGATTCGCATTTAAGACCCCCTACTGCGCTGGTTTCACCTTCAAAATTTGCTCCGGCAGAATAGACTTAGCGGTCTTCACTATCGTCTTGCATCGTGATGCCTTCGCAACTCCGCTAAGCATGCCGGTAAAAATAAACTCGTGGAGTGGTGAAACGGCAAACCAGTAAGCCAATCCCAAAAGCCCGGAAGGCAAGAAACGCGCAATCTGCAATATCTCCGTTCTCTTGTCACCCGTTTGTTTGATTTGAAACTCGAGGGCTGCCTGTCCAGGTAATTTCATTTCCGCAATCAGGAGCAAGCGTTTCTCGCATTCTGCCGACTTCACTCGCCAGAAATCCACCGCGTCGCCGGTGCGTAGCTCATCAGGATGACGCCTGCCACGCCTGAGACCTATACCCCCCCACAAGAAATCCACGACACCACGCAGGCGCCATAACCAATTGGCGTAGTACCATCCGGTCGTGCCACCGATTCTCGTAATTGCATTCCACGCATCGGCAGCTGTCCCTTCGATTATTACTTTGCGCACATCGGAGAAAACAGCTCCACCTGCCCATTCCGGATCGCTTGAATGGAACCATTCAACAGGCGGCATCCGCCCCGCGTCTGTCCAATGACTTTCAACTTTGTGATGTTGAATTCGATCGATAGCAATTTTGATCGCGGCAGCACAGGTCAAAAGATCCTGTGGAATGATTTTTGTGATTTTTGATTCTGTGCATACTGCTGGATTTTTCAAGCCTTCTGCCAGCGGTCGCGCTATGTACGCAGGAACTGGAGTGACGAAATTGATCCAGTAAGAACTCAATCGCGGCGTGAAGACAGGCACTGGGACTATCATGGGAACTGGTAGACCGGCTTCGCGAGCGTAAGTTTCCATAAGTTGGCGGTAGGTCAGAACTTCAGGACCGCCAATGTCGAACGTCTGATCGTACGTTTCAGGCCGACGCAGTGCTCCTACCAGGTAGTTTAAAACATTGCGTATCGCAATCGGCTGCGAAGGAGTACTCACCCAACGCGGCGTCACCATAAAAGGCAAGCGGTCGGTGAGATAGCGGAGAATCTCGAAAGATGCGCTGCCGGAGCCGATTATCATTGCAGCACGTAAGACAGTGACTGGAAACTTCGCTCCTTTCAAAATCTCTGCGACTTCTGCTCGAGAACGAAGGTGGTGGGAAAGATTGGTATCGTTTTCACCCAATCCGCCCAGGTAGATGAGTTGCAAAAGCCCTTTCTCTTCTCCCGCTCTGACCATATTCTCAGCCGCCACTCTGTCGGCTGCAGCGAAGTTCTTATTCTGCGGATTCATCGAATGCATCAAGTAATAGACAACATCGCATCCTTCTACCGCATTCCTTATCGATTCAAGGTCCTTCAGGTCCAGTTGCCGGAGTTCCACATTTGGGTTGTTTGCCCACGCCCGTGTCATCAATTTCTCAAGCGAGCGCCCGGCTGCACGCACCTTCAGGCCTTCAGCCAAAAGCATTGGAACCAGACGGCTGCCGACATAGCCAGTCGCTCCGATCACCAGCACTGTCCCGGTATTTCCCAACTGCTCGCTCATACCCGATCCTTATGGTCCTACTTATATTACGCTAGAGGCGTTAGGTGAACGTTGGGTGAACTGGCGGACAATGAGTAACGAGTTATTTGATTTTGGCCAGCCGCTCGAAATAAGCCACGAACATTTTGATGCCGCCTGAAGCTTGCTGCCAATCGAAATTTTCGTTGATGGCGTGGTAGCCATGTTCTGGAAGCGATAAACCGAGGAAAACAATCGGTTTGCCGAGAACTTCTTTCATGCTGACGACAGCCCCAATGGAACCGCCTTCACGTGTGAAAGCAGGTTCGACGCCGAAGGCATCCTTCATGGCGCCGACTGCGGCATCGGCGAACGGTCCTTTGAACTCCCCGATGAAGGGCTTCAAGCTTCCTTCTCTCTCCACCGTCACATCGGGCGCTTTCTCTTTGATGAATTTAGAGAATGCTTGGAACACCTTTTCTGGATCTTGATCGGGCACAAGGCGCATGCTGATTTTTGCTTCTGCCTGGTGGGGAACGATCGTCTTCACGCCGGGCCCCTGATAGCCGCCGGTTATTCCGTGCACTTCAAAGGTCGGTTTAGCCCAGATCCTCAGAGATCCTTCTTTAGCATCGTCTGTGCGAAGCGAAATTAACTCGTGTGCTTTTTTGAAACCTTCAATCGAAAAACCGGATTTGACAAATTGTCCGGCTTCTTCGTCACTCGGCTCGCGAGCGCCGTCATAGAAGCCTGGAATGTGAACCTGCCCTGTTTTAGCGTCGTAGCACTGGTCGATCAACTGGCACAATTCACCAATTGGATTTCTTGCCAATCCGCCGGTCAATCCGGAATGGACATCTTTGACGCCGGTCTTGAGTTTTAACAAAACACCTTGCAATCCACGCAATCCATAGGGAATAGCGGGGCGTTCACGCGAAACCCAGATAGTGTCGGAGATGACGACCGAATCGCAGGCTAGCTTATTCTTGTTCTGTTTCAAAAACTCTTCAAAGTTTGGGCTGCCGATTTCTTCTTCCAACTCCCAAACGAACTTTACGTTAACTGGAATTTTGTTTTTGTGCGCATAGGCTGCAGCGTAAAGAACCGCCAGAGCAGGTCCTTTGTCGTCGGTAGAGCCGCGACCGCGATAAGTATCGCCATCAATTGACATTGAGAAAGGTGCCGACTTCCACTCATCTGCATCAGCAGGCTGCACATCGAGGTGGTTGTATACAAGAACAGTCGGTGCACTCTTGTCGGTGACAAAACCGCCTATCACAACCGGATTGCCTTTGGTTTGGACGATCTCGGCTTCACCGCCCATACGCTTGATTAATGCCGCGGCACTGTCGGCGGTGCCGATGATTTCGCTCTTGCGTTCGGGATCCATTGAGACGCCGGCGAGGTCGACTAATGTTTTCAGATCGGCTTCATAAGCCTTGCGTGAATCGGAAACGTAATGTGTTAGCTCTGTTTTGCTGTCGACTGGCATTGCTCTTCTCCCAAATCAGTGCACAATGCCCTGGCGTTTATCCAAACGATTGGACGGCGCTTTCCGGCAGCCGTTCAGCCAGGCATGCGTGAGAGATTATGGTGGACCAAAGCGTGCAAGATTTCAACAATTGACAAGCGCGTTTAGGCGCTGGAAGTGTCGCAAAATCTCAGAATTAAGCCAGACGTTGATCGCGTGCCAGGTTCGGTTTTTGCTGTTTCTTTTTCGGCAGCGCTTTGTCGAGATCGCTGTAGATGTCTGCTACAGGGAAGTAGCCTTCCATACGGTAGGTTTCAGTCAATTGATCTGTGCGCGGTGCGATTACCG